>JAAYKK010000047.1 GCA_012522435.1 Clostridiaceae bacterium
ATATAATCCATAACGCTTCTCCTTTCAAATTAACATCTCAATTATATACGCAATTGCGAACAATGTCAACTTTTAGCACTAGTCAAATTTGTAGTAGGATTAACATCTATCTTGTCAACTCAACCCCTATAAAAAGACATGTTATCTAACCTGTCAACTCAACCCTATCTCTAAAGAGATTATTGATATGTTCATCTATAAAAAAAATAGGGTTTTCTAACAATGGTATTTCTAGTTTTGTAACTACTAAATTTACTCAATGTGAGAAAGCCCTTTTATATATAGACCTTTTTAGTCCTAATTTCTATTTTCTTGACATCAAGACAACACACTCAACGTGCATAGTCCAGGGGAACATATCTATAGATTGAAGAGCCTTGACTTGCCATTTATTCTTTAAACGTTTGATATCTCTAGCTAAAGTTCCGGGATGGCAGGATACATAAATTAAGGAGCTGGCAGGAGTTTGATTCAGAGTATTGATCAAAGTTTTTGCCAGACCATTTCTTGGTGGGTCTACTATGATCGTATCCTCTTGTGTTACTTTTTGTTTAGAAAGCCAGTTTTCTGCTCTGTCATGATAAAAATTCGCATTTTCAACTTGATTAATACGTGCATTTTGTAGCGCATTTTGTACAGCGTCAGGAAAAACTTCAACCCCTTTTACTTCAGAAAACAAATCTGACAAAGCGATCCCGATTGTCCCGGTCCCACAATATAAGTCAAAAAGAGTATGTTGTTTTTCCTGTTTATCTATATCTTGCAATTCCGTTTGTTTGTAATTATTATTCGAAACAAATTCTCTGATTATTTGAAATAGCTTTTCAGTTTGTTGAGTATTAACTTGAAAAAATGACTTCGGAAAAATTTGATATCTTTTATCAGAAATTTGTTCGGTCAAATATTTAGATCCCCAGATGTGGTTATCTTGAGCCATATCTGTTTGATTTAAGAACCAGATACTTGTTAACTGATAATCAGAGAGTAATTTAGCATTTATTTTCAGGGACATTTCATGCCATAATTTTGAATATTTGGTACGAGTCAATTCAGAACAGTTTCCTGAAAAGACAAAGCCTAATAATATTTCTTTTGCATTTTCTCCTGTCCGAATAATTAATTCTTGCCAATTATTAATAAATAGTTCTTTTAGATCTTTTGGCATCTTTTCTAAATAACTATTTACAGCTTGCCAAATAATTTGATCAGTTTGTTGAGAAATTAGGCATTGTTCATGAGCTACTAAATAATTAGAATCACTGGCAAAAAAACCTCTTTCAAAAGTAGCATCTTGTTTATTATATTTTATTTTCAACTGTACATTATTACGATAATGCCATGGGTTTACCATGCCAAAAATCGGCTTAGTATCAATTTCGTTTAAATCTATTTTAGCTATTCTTTCCAACTTGTTTAGCAAAGAATTGTTCTTTATTTTTAACAATTCTTGATATTTAAGAGCCTGAACCTGACAGCCTCCACAACTTAAATTAAGCTCCGAATCATTATTAAAATAAGAACAAGGTATAGTTTGCCTTTGACTTGAGGATTCCTTCAATTCAACATTAGTAGCTTGCCAAATGTTTTTCTTGATTGGGATCAGGTCACATTTTATTATATCACCCGGAATATAATACGGAACAAAGACAACCTGCCCTTGTTCCGTTCTGGCTAAGCCATGACCTTGATCAGTTAAATCAATGATTTCTAACTTCAATTTTTTCATCTCAATCTAAATATAATCCACGCAATATTTCTACACATTCATCAACATGCATACCCGGCTTCAGCTCCGGTCTGTAAACAAATTCCAGCAAGAGCCAATCAATTGGCATCGGTTCTTGAACATCCGTCCAAGCTTGTTGAAATATACTATCTTCATAACGATAAGAATCATTGGGTAAACCTAATGATTGAATAAATTCTTCGATAATCAAGTGATTCATCTCTAGACGATTTGGATGATCATTAGAAACGGCACTTATAGCATAGTAGCGAATAT
>JAAYKK010000048.1 GCA_012522435.1 Clostridiaceae bacterium
CTGAAAGATAAGCATCATACGCTTGTTGTTTGCCTTGACCGTATAAACTTTCTCCATTTACAGCGAAATCATCTTTATACATTGCATGAATTGAACCGATTATTAAATCAAAGGGATATTTAGGAATAACTTCTTGATAGTCTTTAGATAAATAATCCTGATAGCCGAGCTCAATACCTACAAGTAATTCAGTATTAGAATTTCTAGCCGATAATTTTTTTTGTTCTGTTAAACAAAAATCTACATATTCATCCAAGGAATAAATCCATTCATCAGGTCGGGGCTTACTACCAACCTTTGTTCCGGGATATGCTTTTCCTTTAATGATATCTTTATCGTAATGATCGGTTAAAGTTAATATTTTGAAATTTTTCTGCTCTGCTTCATTAATTAAATCTCCAAAAGAACGTGGACAATCAAGTGAAAACCTACTACAATGGCAATGAGTTTCAACTCTAGTCATTAAGTTAGCAAAACCATCTGGAGTCAAGACCATATCCACTGGATAATCATTAACTTCAATCGGCAAATCTTCAACCAATTGCTCTCTAAAAGCCAGGCCTATTTTTGAACATTTTACAGAAAGTTTTGGCAGATATTTATCATAGTATCCTCCACCATAACCTATACGGTAACCGTGGAGATTATATCCTAGGAGAGGAACAATCGCTAAATCAATATCCTTTGGTTCAACAATAATTGAATTCTCAGGTATTGGGGAATTGATTCCGTATTCATCTGACTCTATTTTAGGTAAATCATTAACCAGATAAGCCGCCATTCTTCCTTTTTCAAAAACTGCCGGCAAAGCTACTCGTTTGCCATCAGACAAAGCTTGTTTAATAAATAGTTTTGTATTAATCTCTCTATTGATTCCGCGATAAGTAAAAATTATGTTTGCATTTTTATAATAGTCTGAATTAAAGAGATGCTTCATTATCTCAGATGATTGATTCGATCTATCAGTCTTTGATAAATTTGCTCTTCGTTTGATTAGTTTCTTTCTTAAATCCTGCTTGATCATTCTTTTTATCTACCTTAATCACTTTTACTCAAAAATACTTTTTTAATGGTAAGTAAAATAATTGATAAATCTTCCTTTAAACTAAAATCTTTTATATATGCTAAGTTAATTTTCATCTTTTCTGGTAATATTTGTTCAGTATAAGTTTCATCTGCATTTTCTGAATTATCTAATAATTCTTGTTCATTTCTATATTCAATACTTGTTCTTGAAGTTACACCTGCAGGTAAAAGCAAAGTTGCCATCATTTCTTTTGAATAATACTCTACATATCTAATTGCTTCCGGCCTTGTTCCAACAAAAGTCATTTGTCCTAGCAACACATTAATCAGTTGAGGAATCTCATCTAATCTAAATCTTCTAATATAAGAACCTACTCTGGTAATTCTCGGATCTTCAGCTACAGTTACATGAGCACCTATTTTATCTGCATTTTTAACCATTGTTCTGAATTTGATTATTTTAAAAACTTTATTATATTGACTAACTCTTTCTTGTAGGTAGAACGGAGATCCGGGCGAATCAATAAAGATCGCAGCACTTAATACTAGAAACATAGGACTAAGTATGATTAACAAAAAAATCGATAATAAAATATCCAGAAAGCGCTTAACTAATAGACTGAATCTTCTGTTCTTCAATTTATCATAGTATGGTTTTACTGATTCATTTTTTAACTCATTTGGTAAATTATCCCATGACTTCAACATA
>JAAYKK010000049.1 GCA_012522435.1 Clostridiaceae bacterium
ATCGGACATCATTTCAATTGAAAGAATTGCCGCTCAATATTTTATTTGGTGCCGCCGATTCTTTTGAAGGGCTGAAGTTTAATGTGCTTAAGAGCCATTATCCCAATCTGAAATCGCTGCAGGAGTTTTTAACTTCGGATAACTACATTGGTAAGATTCGTCTTGATATTGAGAGTGATCACGAAGATTTAAGCGCATCAGAACTATTTACTGCAGCCAAACAAGTTCTGGATGAAGTGAGCCGTTATATTCTTTCGATTAAACAGGAGTATGAAGGCAGCAGGGAGTTCTACGATAAACCGGTTCGGGATGTGCTTCGTGACAAGAAAATATACCTGGCTGAAAAAGAAGGAGACTATGGCTTGGGTTATGCCCAGTCAGAACTGCAAGGACCACTTGCTATCAACCTGAAGCAGGAAGACTGGTATGTCTATAACGACAATTACGGCACCTCGGAGGAGAAAGCCTTTGTAAAATATTTCAGTCATCTAATCGATGAGATTAAGAAGCAGTATGAAGAGATATATTTGGTGAGAAACGAACGGATTGCCGATCTGGCTATTTACAGTTTCGATACCGGAGAACGCTTTGAACCGGATTATCTGCTTTTCCTCAGAAAAAAGCATGCGGACGGCTATGAGCAGGAGCAGATATATATTGAGCCGAAAGGGAGTCACCTTTTAGAAAAAGACGCATGGAAAGAAGCCTTATTGCTTCGTATAGAAGAAGAGGGTATCCCCTGCAAGAAGTATGCTGATGATAATCAGTACAGGGTCATCGGCCTGCCGTTTTTTAATGAGGAGTATAGGCTGGCGGAGTTAGAAAAAGCGATGGAAAGCTTTATTACGACGTTATAGAGTAAAATCTAGAGGAAATTACAAAATGCTTCTTAGTCATAAGACACTTGAAAAATTGAGGGAAATTATTAACGGTGATGGCACAGAACGCTATCGTTCCGGGCCAAAACTGGTGGAATTTTTTAACCGACTAGGATTTCGTGATACCTATGGACAAGGATTTCCATCAAGGTGGGTATATACCGATGAAAAATTAGAGCAAATAAATGGAAAGCCAGAGCTAGATAAGTGTATCAGAGATACCTTTTGTGTAATTGATTATATAGATGACATCAAAGAGTTGGATCGACTAATTGAGGAATTTAATAAGTATCTGGTATTTGATAAGTGGCAGGTAATCCGTAATAACGATGAAATTTCATTCAAGAGATTGGAACGAGTAATTATACCCAGTAGCAAGAATTCAGATGAAGAAATTAAGGAATCAGAATTTCTAGATAAAACATTTGAAATTGACATTTCGAGTTTAGGTTTAGATTCCATAATTAGCGACATTATTGATTGTAGGATAAATGAGATAGAGAAGTGCATCAGTTCTGATGCTCCATTAGCGGCTGTAATAATTACAGGCAGTACAATGGAAGGAATATTATTAGGCGAAGCGACAAGTTATCCGAAAAACTTTAACAGCGCTTCATCTGCACCTAAAGACAAAAATTCAAAGGTAAAGAATTTCCAAGACTGGACTCTTAGTAATTTCATTGATGTGGCTTATGAAATTGGGTTGATAAAATTAGATGTAAAGAAGTTTAGTCATGTAGTCAGAGATTTTAGAAATTTCATCCATCCTTATGAACAATGGTTTCGAGATTTCACCCTGACAAAAACACTGCATTGATATGTCTTCAGGTGCTAAAAGCATCTATTATTCAAATAGCTGAATATAGAAAGAAGCTTCAGTAATGATTTTGTATCAACCGCTCCGTCCTTAGCCAAG
>JAAYKK010000132.1 GCA_012522435.1 Clostridiaceae bacterium
AAAGCTATAGCTGCAGCTTTATGACCTCCTAATTGAAAATCTGCTTCGATTCTTTCAATCAGATCCGATGGTTTTTCAGTACTAAGCATCCATTCTTCAAAAACACTCTCACCCATTCCTTCAGCACACGACCCGACCAAAATAATTATTCCACCGTCTTTCACAGCATATTTTGCATTGTCCAATGCTTTTTGCGTCTGATACATATTGAGATCTTTCGGCTTGCCGCCTTGAGAAACGATAACAATATCGGCTTTTTCCGCAATCGGCTTGGAATACATTTTATCTAATATTTTACAACCTGCTCGATGTGCCTCAATGAAATGTCCGGCTACGGAATCAACTATATTTTTATTTGCATCAAGAACTACATTGCAAATAAAATCAATATTGCAATGATTGATCGCTTCTTCCAGGTCATCTCGCACCGGATTATTGATGACATTCCCGGCACAAGCTTTCTCATGAGTCATCATACTGTGATTAGCTTGAATAGCATCTCGGGTAGAAACTCCCGGCATAATAGCTTTAGCACCGCCACTATACCCTGCAAAATAATGATATTCAATATTTGCAATACAAATTCTACGATCAACTTCAGCTACAGAACGACAAATATCAATCGGAGTACCGATACTTGTTTGCCCCATGTGAACCAAATCCGAATTATCTCCATCAATACACTCAACTTTTTCAAAAACATCATCTCCGACCAGTTTCCTCATCTCTGCTTCGGTATGAAATCTATGTGACCCAAGTGCAAAAACAACTTTGATATCCGAATATTCTATCCCTGCTTTGCGCAAGCGCTTGATAATTGAAGGAATAATTTGGTGTGAAGGAACCGGCCGTGTTATATCAGAAGTAATGATTGCAACCTTCTCTTGAGGTTTTACTATTTCTTCCAGCCGTGGCGTTCCGATCGGATTATCTAAAGAATATTCTACCGCATCCACACCTGTACGGACGTGCTCAACAATGTTCTCTTTCAATACATCTAAAAGAACATGATCTGTAACTTCAACATATTGTGTTCTATCTCCTATCTTAATAGGAATTTTCATTAGTGGGACCTCCGGACTTTATCTGTAAATATCAACAATAATTACTAATAATAAACAGTCCGATTAATTTGAATCGGACTGTTCTATTTTTAATCTTCCTTAGGACGCCAGTAATCAGGATTCTCTTCTAAAAGCCATTCATGATCCGGATCATCAATTCTGGTTTTTTCCCATGGATTACCGTCCAAATGTCTGATGCCCCAAATATAGCAACACGGGTATCCAGGAGCCATTACCTGCGAGTGGGTATATTCATCCGTGATAACCAAGCAACCGTGATGATGTAATTCATGCGGTTTACCATCTGCCCAACCGGCTCCGAAACCACGCTCATCTTCAAAGAAATAAAAATATACCTCCGGTTGTGGATGCGAGTGAGGCGGATAGCTGGACCACTTACCGGCTTGATTTACCACTTCTCCCAAAACCATGTTGGAATCGGGTCTGGATTCATAATCATAATAAGTCCTGACATCGCGTCGCATCATTCCGTCTAGCTCATTACCTGTTCCGCGTGCCCAAGTATGAGTATCTTCAGCAGAATAAATATGAGGTTCAAATTCACGATCATTATATGTTTTTTGAACATAAAATTCTGAATAATCTACTGCTTCGATTTTGCAAATGCTACCTTTAGACATTAAAAGACATGCACCCACATAATCAAAAGGATCAGGTCTTTCGATCTCGGTAACTTTACCATCAACCTCTACAGTTGCTTTACCTTTCATCAGAACCCATGAAACTTCTTTATCATTTTCCTGAAATTCGAAAGTATCACCCGGTTTCATAACTAATAATGCTACTTCCATCAAACTTTTCTCACCGTCATTCTTATCCAATTCAGTGAAAACGTTATAGCCGGTTTTAATATCTTTCTCTATATACATTGTCAGTCCTTTCAAAATAGTTTTATAAAATAGCTGCTAATTTATCACTATTAGCTTCCATTGCTTTTACCAAAGCCAAAGGCTCTCCTGTCATAAAGCGGACCATCGCTCCGCCCGCTGTACAAACATAGCTTATATCATTTAAGTCAATATATTTACCTGCAGCCTGAACAGAATCTCCACCCCCAATAACTGAAAAACCGGGAGCAGACGCTACCTTCTCCATAATACTGCGGGTACCAAGTTCAAATAATTTATCTTCATAAACACCTGCAGGACCGTTACAGAATAACGTTCCTGCAGTCTCGATAATCGAACCATAATGCTCAATCGTTTTTTCTCCTATATCGAGAAAAGAAACATCATCTATTGGCAGATCGTCAATAGCTATTTCTACTCTTGCTCCGTCTTTTTCATACGCAACATCTAAAGGAACTTCAATTTGACCCGGATACTCTGACAAATATTTTTTGGCAGGCTCCACAAATTGTAGGAAATCCTTATCTTTTAAGAATGCGGAATACTGTTTTCCCGGTTCAACTCCTTTAGCCATCAACATTACCATGCCAACAACTCCGGTGGTTAGAATTTTATCCGCTGTGCCGTTGGCCAGAACCTGCTCCATCATACCGAAAGCATCTGAAATTTTGGCTCCGCCCAAGACAAAGACACTAGGTTTTTTTGCATTATGCAACACGTTAGATAATACGGAATATTCTTGAAAGAATAATTCTCCTGCCGCTGATGGTAAGACTTCTTGAAAAGCAACCATTGAAGGGCAATATCTGTGAGCTGCAGAAAATGCTTCATTAATATAAACATCAAACAAAGGAGATAGCTGTCTAACTAACCAAGTGTCTGTCATCTGTTGCGGAGTCAAACTGACAACTGTTTCAAACACACTGACTTCTTCAGTCAAATATCTTACGTTGCCTAAGATTATTGCCTCACCGGCTTTTAAATTCTTCACGGCTTTTATTGCAGCCGGACCGCAGACATCATCAATATAATCTACTTTTGTTTTTAGTAAATCACTTAAGATCTCCGCATGTTCAGCTAAAGGATACAGATTATGATAATCCAAGGTATCACCTTGATGAG
>JAAYKK010000050.1 GCA_012522435.1 Clostridiaceae bacterium
AGTATAAGTGATGGGAAAATCAATTACTGAATAATGATATGACTATGTTTACGTAAACGTAGATAAAGACTTTGAAGGTTTATCATTTTTCTCGAAGATATTATTTGTTTTATGCAGCTTAAAGATTGTAGTAAAGCTACAAATGATCTTTTGGATGTTGGTTAACGTTCTAATATATTAATATAGCTAGCATATGTGTTTTCTGCGTGAGATGGTGAGATAAATTAGGTTAATAACGATATCTCAGTAGTGGAATGACTGTCCTAAATATAGAACAAGTATAGTGTTTAGAAGATACAATTGAACCTATAAAGTCATGTGTTTAGACTGTTAATCTAATCAATAACAACTATTGTACAATTATATCAGAGATCTAATATTGGAAGAGCTAAATACCTTTGAGATGAAATAATAGCGGAAGTATCTTATGCAAAAGAATTATAAGATTAAAGAAAGATGTTATTCAAAGAGGGCAAAAAATAATAAGGTAAGCGCAAACACTTTAATTACATTATTCAAATGATGTATTAACACAATCTAGTGAGTTAATAATTGCTAATGACGTATTTGCAAATTGCAAAAACTGTGTAATTACTTTTGAATAATCAAGTATTACAAATAATCATTTTCTTCTTCTGCTACTTCAAAAATATTCTCATTTCCCTCAAGTGAGTAATTGAAATTGATATCCGCTTCTTTCATTCTTGTCTTCAGATATTCACCGAGTGCTGGATCGCAACAGAATACGCGACAGCCTCTCATTCCTCTTGTTAATAATGTGCGGTAGGTGTTTTTGATTACTCTGTCTTTCAAATTCCAAGCCCTCTCAGGATCTTCTTTCATCATTTTTTTTATTCCGTACAGAGACCTGTCAGAAGAAGCTCGTGCTGCATGATCCGTGACAATCTGTCCGTTCTCGTATCGTAAGTCAAGTCCGATAATCACACCGATATAATCAAATTCCAAGCCCTGACTTGTGTGGATGCATCCTGCTTCAGTGACAGAGTCATCCTCGATAGCCCAAATGTCTTGATCAAGATTCCAGCTCATGGAAAATTGGTGTTCTGGAATTTCAATATCATGATAATCAGGCGAAGTTCGTTTTTCTTTAGGCCATTCCCAGCAGTAACCAGCCATAATCCTAGATTTATTATTTTCTTTATTCTTATCTTTAACCCAATCTAACACTTGCTGAGGACTTTCGAGCACATCGAAATCAAAGTCCATATCAAGAAAAATATTTGCTGTTTCGCGGATTTCCAATACATCATCCAACCAGGCCAAATAGCCATCTGAACCATTACAGCGGAATTGGGATTCGAGTTGATTGTATGAGACTTGGGCATCTAATATTTCAGCAAAGTTATTAATTTCAGCAACTGAACCGATATCCTTGATCGTCACAGTTTGATCCTCATCAATAAAGAAGATTGAGCAGCGTGATGCATTGATAATTTCTTTAATTTGATTTTCTCCTTTGAAAAATAAACCGGATTTTTCATTTAATCGGTGGGATTCATCTACAATCAGGACATCAATTTCATTTGGTTCACTATTAACATAAGTACCAGATGACTTAAACAAAATATCAATGTCTTTTATTTTCCTGGTACCTTTTAATTTTGTTTTATAGACATTTCGAGGAGCAGAGTTTTTCGTGACGTATTGACAATTCATTCCTCTTCGAATTAATTCAACTAGTAAATTGATTGAAACCACACTTTTCCCAGTTCCTGGGCCTCCTTCGACAATCATGACTCTCTTTTTCTGGTCTTGACGGGATTTTTCAGCCATTGAAATAGCTTCTTCGTAAACAATTTTCTGATCATCAACCATGATGAATTCTGTGTTACCGTCAAGCATAGAGGCTAGCCTATCTTGCAGAGATTTAGAAGGACGAATTTTTCCATTTTCGATATCGTAGAGAACCTTCTTGTTGTCACCTTTTTTGACATAACTCTTGATAAAATCCCGTAGATTTAATGCATCCTGCTGGCCAAACAGAGGTGCCTTTTGGAGAATATCCTGATAGTAGCTACTAGTTAATGGATCGTTAGGCATGATTCTATAATTATGTAAATAGGCACAAGGATGTAAATGGATATTACGATCCTGCACTGATGAATTAAAATTATCTAACAAGGAAGCATATGACCAAGCCTGATAGGATGGATGTGGAACGTTTATTAGTCCACCTCCCAAAGCGGTTTGAACAATGGCATCTTGACTAGCAACTGCCTTTGCTTCCGACCATTGCTTCAGTTCTATTATAATGGCTGTTCCAGTTTCGTCCTCTGCAAAGCCCGTAATGATAAAATCAATTCGCTTAGCTGAAGTTGGAATCATGTATTCAATTGCGACTCCACAATCATCTGGAATATCAGCATCGTTTATGACCATGTACATATATTGCAGAGAATTTTTCCAAGCCATACGTTCTCGAGCACCTACACGTCTGTATCTCTGAGCCAAAACATCATCTAGATGCCGGATCAACGATCCTTGCAATTGATCTTGTAAAAATTGCTGTTTGTCCGCGCTATAAATAATCATTATTCTAAAACTCCGTGTATTTTTGAGCTGTTCCTTTTGCTTTTTGAACAGGATATTTTTCCTGGTTTTGCTTCATCTTTGCCAACATGATTGACTCAACATCTAACGCCAATTTATCGGCTAGTTGAAAGCAATAAATCAAGATATCAGCCAATTCATCTTGAACAGCAGAAAAATCAAACTTATCTTCATCCCATTGGAAATTTTCAAGTAATTCAGCTGCCTCAATACATATAGATTTAGATAGATTAGCTGGAGAATGAAACTGATCCCAGTCCCGTTCAGATATAAAATCGCGAATAACACGTTTGATTTGATCCATAAAATTGATAATCCTCCGGATTGGCAAGCAATTAATAAGAGTCCAAGTGAGATTCTATAATAGTAGTTTTTGATATTATTTAATATTAAACAACATAGTACCTGATTGGTTGATAAATTTCGAGGTTATCTGATTGTAATCATAGAATATATCAAAATCCTGTTGATATATGACTTAAAATAAAAGAAACTTTTAATATGTTATAGGTTACCAGTTTTTATTGTCTACTTATGAGATGATTTTTCTATCTCTTCAACCTTCATCTCACTAAATGTGGCTGTGAAAGGTCCGTCCCAAGGGCTGCAAGCGTAGAGACCAAAAGATATTTCGCTTTTGCCTTCGGCTTTGTGTAGATGAAAGATCCTCATTTGTTTGAAATTTTCACCATCAAAACTCGTCTCAATGATAAAATCAGCTTTTTCTCTTGTTAAACGATACCAAATATGATTAATATTGGCTGGGATATCGCGAGTTGCCCAATCGGAAAAACCGTTATTGGTGACAACGCTTCCCAACTTTTGGTGATCGTCGATGTTTTCGGAAGAAGCTTTCATCCAATTTTTGCTGTCAAGATAAATGGCAATGCCGCATTGATCATAAAGATCGACATAGTTAAAGCTAGCTTTAACGGTAAATATAAAATATTCTTGATCAGTCTGCATCTGCAAAACAGGTGTGGTATCGGCAGAATTGTTGTAATGGGTTTCTTGCCACAGGTCGGTATCAGGTTCTGTGACCATCACGATTTTATCATCCGATATTTCAAATTCTTTCGGTTCGCGAATCCAAAATAAATTTTCTTTAGTAAATTGTTTCATAATAAAACCTTTCTTATTAGTTCTTGTCTATAGGTAAAACAACTATTCGATAATCATAGCAGATATCGTTGCGAATTGGATATATATCTTCTAGTTTAAGATTCCTATTCAGCCATAATCTAACGTTCTAAGTTTTCAACTGCCAAAATAAGTAGTATATTGCTTTCTTAAAGATCTGTTCAAACGTTGGGTTGAAGATGAGATTTTCCTCTGGCTTTTTTTCATTTTTAATCTTTAGCAATGGCACGAAGTCTGAAATCCTAGACAGAAGATACTTGGAACAATTTAAGTTAATGGTAGCAATAAATATCTCAGAACTACATAATGGGAACTGGCAACCACATTATTTTATTATTTTGTGATATAAAATATGAAAAAGATGATTCGAGATCTAGAGGTTTATGATGAATTATCAAGAAGATAAAACTTGGGTTGAAATGCAAAAGTATTTACCTGTTTCAAATAGAATTTCTGAACAAAATAAACCCGAAGAATATTTTATAGAATTGGACAATTTTAAGGTTCATATAGATCACTATAAAGTAAATAATCCGAAAGCAATTGTCATCATGCTGCATGGTGTTGGTGGTAATGGGAGGCTATTGTCGTGTTTTGCCTTACCCCTTGCACGTAATGGTTATGAAGTAATTTGTCCTGATTTGCCTTTGTATGGCTATACAGATTGCAAGTCAGATAAACATTTAATTACATATGTTGATTGGATAACGGTAGGTAGTGGTGTAGTAAAGCATTATCAATCTAATCAGCTTCCAATGTTTATTTTTGGAGTTAGTGCAGGTGGTATGTTGGCATATCAACTAGCGTCAATTTCAACTGCGATCAAGGGAATAATGGTTACTTGTCTTCTGGATCAGAGAAACCATTATATCAGGAAAAAGACTGTCAAGTATCCTTTAATGGCTTTGTTGGCGGACTTATTCTTGCCTCTAATATCTAAAGCAATGGGTTCTTTTAGAATTCCTCTCAAGAGCATTTCAAACATGAAAGAGATTGCTAATAACAAAGAAGTCGTTAGACTTCTGCTTCAAGATCCACGCTCATCCGGAGTGAGAATACCTTTGGCATTTGTAAATTCAATGCTCAATTTTGATCTGCAAATTGAGCCTGAGAATTTCACCCAATGCCCATGTCTTTTGCTCCATCCTGAACAAGATAATTGGACTGATCTTGCTCTAAGTAAAATCTTTTTTGATCGCTTAGCCTGTGCTAAAGAATTACAGATTCTAGAAGGTGCCGGGCATTTTCCGATTGAACCGATCGGTTTAGAGAAATTGGTGGAGTGTTGCCTTAATTTTATTGAAGAAATCGTTTGATTTCATTTTGGTTTTGGAGGTGTCAGAGTTAAACGCTTATTAACAGAATATATGTATTACTAAATAAACCGTCTCAATCATTAAACGCTTGCGATTACTATTTTAAAAACCATTAGTACTTTTAATAGATTACAAAAAGTTAATAGTTGAAAATGCTCTTAAGATTTTCTTCAAGTATTTGTAAATTGATGTGACTCCCAAAATCCGATCATGGATTAAGGGGTCATATTTTTTATTGAATTAATATATATTTGAATATTGTAGATTTGTTAGGTAAATTAATTTTGGAGGAAGATAAATGAGTGTTCTGGAAATTAAAGGTTTGAAAAAATACTACGGTAAGCAACGAGGGGTTGAGAATGTTTCTTTTTCATTAAATGAGGGAGAAATTTTTGGCTTTATCGGTCCGAATGGAGCTGGTAAAACGACAACTCTGCGTTGTATTCTGGGACTTATCTTCCCTGATGCAGGAGAAATTAAAGTTTTTGGCAAAGATGCGATTAAAGATCGGGTTGAATTGGCAAAAGATATCGGTTATTTGCCCGGTGAGGTTTTTTTCTATGAGAAAATGACAGTGGGAGCACTGTTGGACTATGCTGCTTCTTTCTTTGATCAGGATTTAAGTCGGAGAAAAAAAGAACTTTGTGAGTGGATGGAATTAGATCTCAAGAAGAGGATTGCTGAACTCAGTTTGGGAAATAAGAAAAAACTGGGAATAGTTCAAGGTTTACTTCATCGTCCGAAGTTACTCTTGCTCGATGAACCGACCTCGGGTCTTGACCCTTTAATGCAGAGAAGGTTTTTTAATTTGTTACGTGAGGAACAGAAAAATGGGGTTACGATTCTCTTTAGTTCGCATATTTTATCTGAAGTTCGTAAACTCTCTGAACGAATTGCTATTATACGTACAGGAGAAATTGTTGATATTAAATCTCTGGCCGAGCTTGAAGAACAAAATGTTAAACGCGTGCATCTGCAAGCTGATGAAAAAATTCTGATCGGTTTAGATGATCTGGGTGAGATTGAACTAAGTTCACCCGGTCAACGCAGCTATCTTTATCAGGGAGACATTAACTATCTGATTGATCGCCTTAGTGGTTTGCATTTGCGCAATGTCAGCATTGAAGAACCGGACTTAGAAGAAGTTTTCATGCACTATTATGAGGGGGCAACTGATGATCTTTAGAATGGAGCTTCGCTTTAGCTGGAAGTCTTATCTTACCTGGATTTTTAGTATCTTAATTTTTTTAGGTCTGTTTATGGCAGTATATCCGGCTTTTGAAAAAGAGTCAGAAACTTTTAGGGCCGTCGTCGAGAATATTCCTGCTGCACTTTTACAGGGTTTTGGAGTTGATCTGAATACGATCTTTTCTCCTCTGGGTTTTCTCTCTTATTTATATGGAATAATTCAGCTTCTGCTTGGCCTAAGTGGTTTTCTATTTGGCCTGCGCCTTATTGGACGGGAAAAGATTTATCGCTCTATGTCTTTTCTCTTTGCCAAACCTGTCGCTTGGACTAAAATATTTCTCGAGAAAATGGCAGTCGGTTTGATTGCTGTTTTGGCTACTAATTCCAGTATTTATTTGTTGTGGCTCTTGTTCAGACAAATGATGAAGCTTGATGGAGCCGGGATTGAGCAGATGCTCGCAACAGGCTTGATTCTACAATTGTTTATGTTAATTCTTGGCAGTTTTTTCGCTGTCGTGGTTAAGCGCTTAGAAAATCCTATTGGGTTAGCAAGTGGTGTTACCATGAGTTTATATATAATTCACATCATAGGAAGAGTGACCGAACTTAAATTTTTGCATCAGTTCAGTCCATTTTATTATGTTGATCCTGTGAGACAGCTTTCAGAAGGTTGGAGTATCAGAGATAATGCAATACTTTTTGGGGGAGCTTTATTATTGCTGGGGATCGCTTTTGTTGGTTATGTTAAGAGAGATAAGGAAGAGATATGATCCGTTTTGAAATGTTTTCCAGAATCAAAGGCACGCTTATCTGGGCTCTAAGTTTTATTTTGATGATCGTTGCCGGTATGAATAAGATGATGGTGCTGTCTTCTCAGGGAGATCATAATATGGACAAGCTGCTTGAGTCTTTACCACGAGCTATGCGAGTGATCTATGGTATGGAGGGCCATGATCTGACAAATTCCATCGGTTATTCCGGACTGATGCTTTTCTTTATTCTGATTATGCTTGCTTTCCATGGAGTTTTTCTTGGCACAAGTCTGCTCGGTAGAGAGAGTCAGGAAAAGACCGTTGATTTCATTTTTGTTAAACCCCGGAGTAGAGCAAGGATTCTGTTCTATAAAGTACTGGCAGGAACAGGTATTGTTTTATTTCTCCAGCTAATCATAGGTATTTCTTTTTATTCTCAAATGAAAGAGATTGAGCCAACCTCACTTTATAAACAAATGATATTAGCCTCATTGGTGACTCATTTGATGTTTCTGTTTTTAGGTGTAGCTTTGAGCATTGCGATTACCCAACGAGAAAATACACAGAAAGTAGCACTTGTGATCACACTTCTTACTTACATTTTAGTTGTGATCGGTCAATTGTACGAATTTCCCTCAGTAGAAAAAGCAACACCGATCGGTTTCTTTCCAAAATCATTATTTTGCACCTGCTTCTACAGAGGAATAGCTATTACGGCAATTTTTACCCTGGTTATTCTTGGTTTGGCTTTTATAGAAATCGAACAGCGCGAGTTTGCTGACTAAGCATAACAAAATGAGATTAATGGATATTTTCACTTAGAATAATTTTTATGGTATTTATAGAAATCCATCATTAGCTTTTAAGGTTAATTTAAGCTTCACTGTATATAATGAAGTAGCAAGGTCGTTATTGGAGGTTGAAATGAGATTATTACTCTGTGAAGATGAAGTAGAATTAGCCGAAGCCTTAGCTGAAGTTCTCAAGCTAAATAATTATTCTGTAGATATGGTTCATGATGGGGAACAGGCTTTAGCCTATTTGGCTACAGAAATATACGATGGCGTGATATTAGATATTATGATGCCTAAAGTCGATGGTATTACGGTTCTCAAAAAAACCAGACAACAAGGTGATCAGGTACCAATATTATTGTTGACTGCCAAATCTTTAACCGAAGATAAAGTCTTAGGTTTGGATTGTGGAGCAGATGACTATTTAACTAAACCCTTTGAGGTTAATGAACTCTTGGCCAGAGTTCGTTCGATGACCAGACGACAAACAGAAATGACTAATTCAATCTTAACTTTTAATAATTTAAGCTTGGATCGGGCAACTTATGAAATGCAAACTGAGAACGGTTCTTTTCGCTTAGCTAACAAAGAATTTCAAATGTTAGAAATGTTAATGATTAAACCGGGCTCCGTTATTTCTTCCGAACGCTTTTTAGAAAAAATTTGGGGTTTTGATGCTGATGTTGAAAACAATATTGTCTGGGTTTATGCATCTTATTTACGTAAAAAATTGAATTCCTTGGCTGCAAATTGTGAGATAGTAGCGACGAGAAATGTCGGTTATTCGCTGCGCAATAAAACTTGAATTAGAGGTTGGAATGGAGAAAAGATTACAAAACAAATTTACATTATATTCGGTAGTAGCAGCATTTATCGTCATCTTAATAATCTTTAGTTCAATCATCTTGGGCAGCTATTTCCAAGTCGTTAAAAGGGCTGATCAAATTTTGGAAATATTAATGCAAAACGATGGCGGTTTTCCGGAAGATGATCAATTCACAGAGTTCATCAATGAAATAAATGCAATTTCAGCTGAAACGCCTTATTCGACCAGATTTTTTTATGTTAAATATTTCAATGAGTCCAAAAATTATGGGGTAGACATAGGCAAGGTTTCTTCGATTTCTGAAGAACAAGCTTTAACCTATTCTGCCAGAGCTTTAGATAAAGAATCTGAGCGGGGATTTATTGACCACTTTAGATTTTTTCAAAAAGATAAAGAGTTTGGCAAATTACTCATCTTCGTTGACTGTAGCAGAGACCTAAATTTACATTATTCTCTAGTTCTAAACGGGTTAGTGATAAGTATCATTGCCTTAGTTGCAGTTGCTTTAATTGCTAGAATACTTTCCCAAAAAGCAGTTGAACCAATAGTTCAAGCTTATGAACGCCAAAAGCAGTTTATTACTGATGCTGGTCATGAATTAAAAACTCCCTTGGCTGTGATTAAGACCAATGCTGAAGTCTTAGAATTGACTACGGAAAAAAGCAAATGGCTGAGTAGTATTAAAAATCAAGTTAACAGATTAGATTATTTGGTAGGTTCTCTTTTGGATTTGGCAAAACTTGATGAAAATACTGCCCGGGAGAGCAAAGAAGAGTTCGTTCTGACTGATACGGTGCAAGAGGTAATAGATAATTTACAACTCTTAGCTACAAGTGATCAAAAGAGGATAGTTTCTGATCTTGATCCAAATATCTTATTTAAAGGAAATGCTGAATCAATCCAAAAACTAATTTCTATTCTGGTCGAAAATGCAGTTAAATATTCAGATCCTCAAACAGATATTTTGGTTTCTTTGAAAAAAGAAGAGCGCAAGATCATTCTGCTGACCAAAAATCAAGCTTCTGATCTAAAGAAGGGAAATTACGCTCAGCTATTTGACCGCTTCTACCGTGATGATGTTTCACGCAATAGCCAAAAAGGCGGACATGGTATCGGTCTTACGATAGCAAAAACTATAGTTGAACAACATTCAGGAACTATAACCGCTTACAGTACTGACGGTAAAACCTTAGAAATTAAGGTTGTGCTATAGAAGCTTTATGAAAAATTTAGGTGTCAATTGATTATTAGTTAATCGCAATTAAATCTAAATATGAGGTAAA
Source organism: Clostridiaceae bacterium (assembly GCA_012522435.1). GTDB lineage: Bacteria > Bacillota > Clostridia > Saccharofermentanales > DTU023 > UBA5436. The sequence goes on from JAAYKK010000050.1 coordinate 9,871, forward strand.
TATGACTGAATTAAAACAATATCAAGATTTTTATGATCCGCATTTTGCAACTATGCAAAAAGTAATGGATCAGGTATTAAGGTTTTTAGCTGGAATAAAAGAACAAGACACCAAGATCTATGAGTATTGTATTCATAGAATAAAATCTCCGGAAAGCATGAAACAAAAACTACTCAATAAAGAATTAGAAGTTACTTCCAGCAACGCTCTGCTTGAAATCACGGATGGCGTTGGGATTAGGATAATATGTGCATTTTTGGATGATGTCTACGCAGTGGTAGATCAAATCAAGAGCAATCCGGAATGGCAACTTCTGAAAAACAAGGATTATATTGCGAAACCTAAACCGAATGGCTATCGGAGTTATCATCTGGTTATTTTAGTTGATACGGACACGATTACAATACCTGTGGAAATTCAAATTCGAACCATTTCCCAAGACTCTTGGGCAAATTTGGAACATCAAATGAAATATAAAAAAGAAATTACGAATCGAGAATTAATTCAACAAGAACTCAAAAGATGTGCCGATGAATTTGCCTCGACCGATGTCAGTATGCAAACGATCAGAGAATTGATCATGGAGTTTGATTCAGAATAATTGGTATTTAATTAGCAAAAAATCTATGATATAAACTGGAGGAAATAATGAGTACATTAGGAAACATCTTATGGTTAATTTTTTGCGGATTTTGGCAAGGGCTTAGTTGGCTCTTTGTTGGTTTGTTATGGTGTGTTTCGATTATCGGTATACCGGTCGGGATCCAATGTTTCAAACTTTCCAGACTTTACTTCTTACCCTTTGGCAAGAAAGTTGTTCATGGCGGAGGCGCTGGTTCCTGTTTATTAAACATGTTCTGGTTATTTTTTGGTGGAATTCCTTTGGCTGTAGGATCTTTCTTAAATGGAATATTATTGTGCATTACGATTATCGGAATTCCCTTTGGCAAACAATGTTTTAAACTGGCAAGTCTTGCTTTGACGCCTTTTGGTGCAAGTATTGAATATGCCTAATAGTTAGCAGAATTCTTAGTTTAAGCTTGAGAGTTGGTTGTTAGATGAATTATTCAAACAAAGTTGTAGTTATTACCGGCGGTGCAAGCGGAATCGGCAAAGAGACAGCGGACATGTTTCGCCAAGCAGGAGCGCATGTTTGTCTAATTGATCTTGTAGAAAATTCCTATTTTGTGGGAGATCTTGCTGAGCAGTCAACTCTGGAAAAATTTGCCGAACAAGTGATTGCTGACTATGGCAAGGTCGATATTTTGATCAACAATGCTCCACCTTTAATGAAAGGGATTGCAGATTGCAGTTATCAAGAGTTTAACTACGCTCTACGTAGTGGTCTAACTTCGGCTTTTTATCTGACAAAATTATTCTTGCCTTATTTTGCAGTGGGAGCTTCAATTATTAATATCTCTTCTTCCAGAGACCGAATGAGTCAAGCTCAGACTGAAAGTTATACGGCGGCTAAAGGTGGAATTGCAGCGTTGACTCATGCTTTAGCGGCTAGCCTTGCCGGCAAAGTGCGAGTTAACTCTATTTCGCCCGGCTGGATTGATACAACCGATTCTGAATTCTCCGGTCCGGATGCTGAGCAACATCCGGTGAAACGTATCGGTAAACCGGAAGACATTGCTAATGCAATTTTATTTCTTTGCTCAGAAAGAGCTTCTTTTATTACAGGAGAAAATATTGTTATTGACGGTGGCATGTCCCATTTAATGATTTATCATGGGGATGAAGGCTGGAGTTTAGAAGACTAGTCCGGTTATTAAATAAACTACCTTGATCTGTTTTTTGTTTAATGTATTAATCACTACAATTAAGCGGCATAATTCACTAGTGCCGCATTTTCAAGCTCAATTTGAGAAAACTGATTTAGATTATAATCTGCCTTATGCGATTGTAGGTCAACCAATTGATCTCCTGAGTTATGATAGATGCTAATCGTGACTAGACAGAAGGAAATTCCGATCACTAAGGTAACCACTGAAAACAGAATACGGGCAACCATGCTTAGCCTTCCGAATAGCCGATGAAATGATTGATTAAAAACAGATTATTCCAGAGATTAAACCAAACCATAGATTTATATTTGTTCAAGTGGATAAGGCATATTGTAATCCACTTATTCTAGAATTATTTGCATATTATTTTTAGAAAATCAAGTTTATGAGAAATCGAAGTTTTAATCTGATTGTTCGGTATTTTCCAGGTCAGTTGCTTGAAGGGTCTTTTCTAAAGTGTAACGCTGGCGCTTCCGGCTAACTTTACCATATTCGATTGCTTGTACGGGACAGTAAGCAATGCAAGCCATGCAGTGGGTGCAGTTTTTACCCCAGGTCGGTTTATTGTTTTTAAGTTTAACATTATTTAAAGGACAGACCTCTGCACATTTTCCACAACCGATACATTTAGCGGTGTAATGAAATTTTTTTGCTTTAACTACGAATGGATAAAATAAAGGATTAACTAAATGACTTAATAAGCCCAGCCTTGTTAATTCTGGCTCCACTTCCAGCATTTGTTGCTTGCGAATTGTTTCAGCAATTGCGGGAACTTTCTGCAATGCTTTTCTGATCAACTCAAGACTTTCTTCTTGATCAGGCGTAGGAAATAATGCAAGATAATTTTCCGGCATTACAATTGCAGTAAGACCCATATATTTTAAGCCGACTTGATCACAAAGTCGTTTAGCATAGTGAGCAGAATTTCCAACTTCACTGCCACAGGTTTGAATAAAATAAGCAGCTTGATTTTTGGTAAAATTTACATTTTCAATAAACTTTTGCACGATTTTTGGTAAGCGCCAAGCATAAGTTGGAGAGACAAAGATGTAAGGACCGGATGATATGATCCCTGAAGATCCAGAAGTACCAGTATAAAAGTGATTTTTATAAAAATCATTGATTGAAAAGATCTCATCTTCCAAGATTTTTGCTAATTGTTCAGCAATAAATTTACTGTTTCCTGTACCACTAAAATAAAAAATCATCTACGTTCCTCAATTGTAACTTCGACCAAATCGCCTGGTTGTTTACCAATTTTTTCTCTGATATCTTTACGAATTCCGATAATGTAGCAAATGGAGCCGTCAGAATTTTTAAGACCCATATTGACGATACTGCCGGCATAAGGTTCCTCATCAAAAGTTGCATTAACTTTGACTCTGCCTCGGCCAAATTCCTGACGTAGATCATAGGGGAAAACTACATATGCTCCTCCCCGATCCGCAGCAATAATTTCTGTGCGATAAGAATATTTTTTTTGCTTCATGATAGCTCCTAAAAATAAATCTATTAATTCTAATATTACGAAGTCTGATCTTTGATCAAATCAACACGTAATAATTGCATGTATAATATAATCATAGCAAAAAAGTTTTTATTATAAATATCTTGTCCAAGTAAAAAATGAGAAGGATAATTTTATGCAAGTAAAAATAGCTAAAGTAAAACAAATCATTGATCAATCAAACAATATCGTATTCTTTGGCGGGGCAGGAATGTCAACTGAAAGTGGTATTCCTGATTTTCGTTCGGCAGATGGAATCTATAAACAAAAATATAATTATCCGCCGGAACAAATCTTAAGCATTAATTTTTTCAAACGTCATCCGGATGTATTTTATGATTTTTTAAAAGAAAAAGTTCTAACTCCAATTTTAGCAGCTCAACCTAATCAAGGACATATTAAACTGGCCCAAATGGAAAAAGCAGGTAAACTGAAAGCTGTGATTACTCAAAATATTGATGGACTTCACCAGCGAGCAGGTTCTGAAAATGTATTGCAGCTGCATGGTTCGATCAAGAATAATTATTGTCTGAAATGTGGCAAGAATTTTAGTTTAGATTATTTTGCGAAAAAAGAGGGAACAGTCTATTGTGATCGTTGTGACGGTCTCATTCATCCGGGTGCAGTTTTATTTGGAGAGCCTCTGGATAGCATGATTATGCGCAAAACGAAAGAATATATTTCTCAAGCAGAAGTGCTAATTGTTGCCGGAACTTCAATGATTGTACAACCTGCTGCAGCATTGGTTAATTATTATCAAGGAGACAAATTGATTTTGCTCAACTTGACCCAAGTCTCAAATAGGAGAATAAATTATTTTCTCAAAGGAAAAGCGGGTGAACTTTTATCTCAACTTTATACTGATACTTAATAATTAATAGTTTGAAAACATTTAACAAACAAGAGGCTGTTATTTGTTATAATTTAAGCTCGAGAGTAAAGGAGCGGCTTTAAGAATGAATATAAGTGATATAGCTAAATTAGCAGGTGTTTCAACCTCGACCGTTTCCCGTTATTTTAATAATGGTTATATAAGTGCGGAGAAAAAAGCTATCATCAAAAAGATTGTTGAAGAGACAGGTTATCAGCCATCAACTTATGCTCAAACTTTACGTACCAAACAAACACGTTTGATCGGAGTGATTATTCCTAAGCTTAATTCTGAAACTGTCAGTAAAATGGTCGGCGGCATTAATCAAATACTCTCAGAAGAAGATTATCTTTTGTTATTAGGAGACACCGAGAATGATGAGCGAGAAGAGCTTAAATTTTTGCAGGTTTTCAATCAAAATCAAGTTGATGGGATTATATTAATCGGTACGATATTTACTGCAAAGCATAAGAAACTGATCAAGGATAGCAAGGTTCCTCTTGTTCTATTAGGTCAGACTTTGCCCGGAGTTAGTTCTGTCTATCATGATAATTATAATGCTGCCAAACAGATGACCCGTCACTTGATTAAGACCGGTAAAGTTTTCGCAATGATCACTGCAACCGAAGAAGATAAAGCTGCAGGCTTAGACCGAAAAAATGGTTTCCTGGATGCCCTGAGAGAAGCGGAGATTGATCCGGATAAGATTCATTTTGGTGAAGCCAGGTTCAGTATTGATTCAGCGCGTGAAGTTTGCCAAGCTCTATTTACCAAAAATCCTGAAATCGATACCCTGTTTTGTGCCACAGATAATATGGCAATCGGAGCTTATCAATATCTGGCCTCAATTGGCAAAAGCATTCCTGAGCAAGTTCAGTTGTGCGGTGTAGGTAATAGCACAATTGCCAATGTCCCTTATCCCGCAATCAGCAGTGTAGGTTTTCCCTATGAAGAAAGCGGTCAGTTGGCAGCAGAACTTCTCTTAGATGCTCTGTCAGAAGGAGATAAGGTAAATAAAGAAATAAAAATAGGCTATGAGATGGCCTTGAAAGATTCTACACGCTAATTTTCTTCTTCAATTATCCTCTTGGATCATTCGACTTGTTGCACATATAATTTTTAATTTTTTACAAAGTTTTCACAAAAATCTTTCTTGATCAAATATTTTTATTTACATCTATAAAAATATTGTTTATAAACAAATTATATGAAATCGATTCCAGGAAGTATTAAAAAATAAAAATTGAAAGCCGTGTAAACACTAAAAATAACGATGGAATCGATAACATGTTTATTGCGTTAGAAGAAATATAACAAGGAGGACGTTATGGATTATCAAAAGATAGCTGAAGAGCTACTCGAGAAAATTGGAGGCAAGGATAATGTTGTTTCAGCAGCTCATTGCGCGACTCGTTTGCGTTTAGTTATTGCTGACAATGACAAAATTGATCAAGAAGCTGTAGAAGAAGTGGAAGGTGTGAAGGGTGTTTTTACATCGGCCGGTCAATTACAGGTAATCTTTGGTACAGGTATCGTCAACAAAGTTTTTGAAAAATTTGCTGTTGAGGCAGGTATTTCTGAAGCATCAAAAGAAGAAGTTAAACAGGTTGCAGCAGCCAAACAAAATCCTTTCAAAAGAGCTATCAAAACTCTGGGCGATGTCTTTGTGCCAATTATTCCGGCTATCGTTGCTTCCGGTCTGATGATGGGTTTACTGGAAGGCTTAGGCAAAGCAATTCCGACCCTACATGACTCCGGAATTTTCCAGATTCTGTCTTTGTTCAGTAATGCTGCTTTTGTTTTCTTACCAATCTTAATTGCAATTAGCTCGGCCAGAGTTTTTGGGGGAAATCTTTTCCTAGGAGCTGTAATCGGCATGATCATGATCCATCCCGATTTAATGAATGCCTGGGCTGTTGCGAGTGCTGAGTCAGTACCGACTGTTTCAGCATGGTTTGGATTGTATCAAGTACCGCTTGTCGGATATCAGGGACATGTAATTCCGGTAGTTGTTGCAGTATTATTAATGTCCATAATTGAGAAAAAACTCCATAAAATTGTACCGGAGATGATCGATCTGTTCGTTACACCTTTAGTTACAGTCTTAGCTACCGGTTATATTACATTAACTGTGATCGGTCCTGTTTTTTCATTCCTAGAAAACTTAGTGCTTGATGGAGCAAAAATGCTGGTAGCTTTGCCATTAGGATTAGGTGCTGCTTTAGCAGGTACACTATATGCGCCGACGGTTGTTGCAGGTGTACATCATATGTACAATGCGCTTGAAGCCGGCTTACTCAGTGCAAGCGGAATAAATATTTGGATGCCGATCGCTACAGCTGCGAATGTTGGGCAAGGTGCTGCAGCATTAGCTGTTGCAGTAAAAAGTAAGAATAATAGAGTTAAATCGATGGCTCTGCCCGCATCACTTTCCGCATTCTTAGGTATCACAGAACCGGCGATCTTCGGTGTTAATTTACGCTATGTTAGACCGTTTATTGCCGGATGTGCCGGAGGATTATTAGGTGGATTAGTCGCAGGAATTACCGGAGTTGGTGCAACTGCTTATGGTGTTACCGGGATTTTCGGATTTTTGATTACAACAGACTTCACGATTCAATATGCATTGATTATGGCTGTTTCGATCATCACAGCATTTGTGATCTCTTGGATCCTTTACAAAGATGAGCAAAAGATAAAACAATAATCTAGAATTAGCTTGCTGATTATATATTAATAATTAGCAAGCTTTTTTAAAACATATCAAAAAAATCGTATCTAAGAATTTTTGAAAAAGAGAAATGATTTAATTTTTAAGGATGACAAAAAATGAATGCATTAGCAAAATTGTTAGATCAAGAAAGACATCGAGTAGAATCTGAAAACAAATTAATAGTGACCCAAGATCCCTGGCGGCTTAAATATCATCTGATGCCACCTGTTGGTTGGCTAAATGATCCCAACGGCCTCTGCCAATATCAAGGGGAGTATCATGTATTTTTTCAATATTGTCCTTATACTGTTGACGGTTCCGGAGTAAAACTTTGGGGTCATTATAGCTCAAAGGATTTACTTAATTGGGTCTACCGCGGAACTCCGCTTCTGGCGGATAGTCCGTGGGACTGCCATGGTGTATATTCCGGATCTGCATATATAGAAAATGATCATGCTTATCTTTATTATACGGGTAATGTGAAATTCCCCGGCGACTATGATTACATTAATAAAGGGCGCGGAGCTGCAACAATTAGAGTTGAGCTCAATCCGGATGGAACAATCGGTCAGAAGCAAAAGGTTTTGGATACTGATGATTATCCGGAAGATTATAGCTGCCATATTAGAGATCCGAAAATTTGGCGTCAAGACGATTCATATTTTATGGTCTTGGGAGCACGAACCAAAGACGGCCATGGTCGAGTTTTGCAATATCAAAGTAAAGATTTGGAAAACTGGACTTTGTTACAAGAAATAGGAAGTCTGTCGGATTTTGGATATATGTGGGAGTGCCCGGATATTTTTCAACTAGCAGAAGATGATGCAAGCGCTATTGTTACTCCCCAAACGCATGTTTTATCATTTTCACCTCAAGGTTTAACCAGAGATAAAGAGCATTTTCAAAATGTTTATCAGAGCGGATATATTCTTCTGGATTCAGAAAAAGTGTACCTGACTGAAGAGAAACCTTACTTATTAGATACGGATACTTTTTCAGAATGGGATTATGGTTTTGATTTCTATGCTCCTCAAACTTTTACCGATCAGAATGGTCGTCAGCTCTTGATTGCCTGGATTGGACTACCTGACATAGAAGATGAATATCAAAATCCTACCACGGAGCATGGCTGGCAACATGCCTTGAGTATTCCCCGAGTTTTGACTCTCAAATCAGGAAAAATTTACCAAGAGCCGATTCCGGAGCTGAAGAACTTACGTCAAATTCAACGAAGATTTGAACAAAAAGGGTCCGAGCTTTTTACAGTGCTTGATACACGAGCTTATGAGTTAAGTTTACCCGAAATTAGATCAGATAGAGGAAGACTGAAGATTGGCGATGATCTTGAGTTCACATGGCAAGCAGGATTATGTACCTTACAATTTTTGAATCAAACCGGAGCCGGTCGCTCTAAACGTCTTTGTAGGGTTGATAAATTATCATCACTTAGATTGATGGCAGATCATTCATTACTTGAGTTATATCTAAATGATGGTGAAAAGGTTATGACAACTCGCTATTATCCTCAACAAATAGTACATACATTAAAGATTGAAGGAACTGATCTTGCTAATCTCTGGGGCTTAGCTTAAACAGAAAAAAGTATTACCGATAATATTAATACACTATAATTTTATATGAAAAGAAAGGGAAATAATTATGTTTGGTAAAATGAAAAAAATGTTCAGTAAACAAAATGATCCTGAAGAATTAAAAGCAGCTTTAGTTGGCAAAATGGTTACAATGCAAGAAGTGCCGGATCCTACTTTTGCTGAAGAAATGTTAGGACCGGGAGTAGCAATAATTCCCAGCGAAGGAAAACTTTATGCACCGGTTAAAGGAGAAGTGACTCTTGTTTTTGACACTTTGCATGCAGTTGCAATAACTACTGAGGCCGGAGCAGAATTGATTTTTCATATAGGCTTAGATACTGTGCAAGAAGAAGGCGTAGGATTTACCAGTCATGTTACAGTAGGAGACAAAGTTGAAGCGGGCGATCTTTTGATTTCATTTGACTTAACAGCTTTAGAAGAAAAGGGATATAATATGATTACTCCGATCATCGTGACCAATAAAGATCTGTTTTCTGCAATAGAAATCAATCAGGATAAGCTTGATCAAGATGTGAATACAGAGGATATTGTTTTAACATTAACTAAAGCTTAAATATTAATTATGTTGGCTGAATATCACAAATTAGCATACTATTACGATGAATTTCAAAGTGCGGAAGATCTACAGATAAGGATCGATCTCATCTTGGAAAAGATTCGACAATACTTGAAAAATAGTCCCCATGTTACATCTGTTCAGATTGCTGATTTAGGTTGTGGCACGGGGCTTTTTTCTCTAAGCTTGCTAAAACGGGGGCTCCGGATTTCAGCAGTTGATATCTCAGAACAAATGCTCGATCTGGTCCGAACTAAAACTGATTCTTTACCCACTGTCCTTAAGAAAAACCTGCAAATTATTCAAGCTGATTTATCTGAATATATTTTTCCTGAAAAACAAGATGTCTTGCTAGCAATGACTGACACTTTAAATCATTTAGACTCTGTGCAATTGAATAAAGCTTTTTTAACAGCCGGCAAAAATATACGTCCCGGAGGTTTGTTTTTCTTTGATCTTCTAAAATATGAATTTTTTGCAACTGAACGAGGCGACCAAACAATTTTTGTCGAACTGGGTTCAGATAATGTTGATCCGGAAATGTCGATGATCTGGGAAAATGAATGGCTGGCAGAAGACAAGCTTGCCATTTCAAATTTTACGTTTTTTGAGAAAGATGAGAATAATAAATATAAGCGGACAACAGATCAAATTGTTGAATATTATCATGATTTGAATACAATCGAACAAACGTGGCAAAATAGCTTTTCTTGCCTAGAGATCATAGATTATCCGGAAAGAAAACTTTATCTCTTAAAGAGAAATGAATAGTGTGATTTTGCTAAAGCTTCTTTGATGAGTTTTAGCAAAAGACTTGTTATAAATCTAAAAAAGCTTGCAGTTTTTCCGCAAGCTTTTTTAATGTTCTTGGTTCTGTTAGTAATCTTCATTTATTGTTCAACTTCCAGATTATAGATCGTACGTTCTCCATCTTTTGATTCTTCAACTTTTAACCCTGGAACTTCAAGTTCCTTGGTATCAACAGTTAATATTCCATCTTCCAGTTTGTGTTCCATGGTCAGAGGAACAATAATGAATAAATTATCCTGCTCTGCCTGATCAATAACCGCAATATCATTTACATTAAGATCTTTTTGCTCAACTCTATAGCTATTGTTGAAGAAAGTAATGACCAAATCATTATTATATTCCAACATTGAATGAGCGCTGAAGCTTCCATCAGATTTTGTAACATTTATTTTTAAATAGGGAATAGTTGAATCTTCTTGAGCTTTAATTAGTTCAGAGATGTCACTTTCTGTTTGGCTATTAATGGTTTCGATTTCTTGCGTAGCATTTTTCTCTAGCGTTGCATCTATTTCTTCTTCTTTTTCAGAGATGTTTTCAAAAAGAGTTTCTTCTAGAGTTTTCCCCGATTCATAAAAACTCTCTTTCCATTGTGGATTATTGCGATCGAGAAGCAGTGCTGACAGATAGCCTATTTCATAGCTTTCTGCATCAGCTGTTGAGAAAAAGGCTGAATAATCTATAGAGGCAGCTGCTCCTTTAACAAAATCTTCATCGCTGGTTTGGTCAGTGATAAATGATCCGATGTTTTCTATATATCTGGCGGTTCCTTCAATAATATCAGTACCCTTGATATCTTCGTACTCATCGTTAAACTCAGACTTCCACTTTTCGTACCAGTATTTGGCTTTTGCTAAATGATCTTCAGCTAGATCTGGAGCAAAAAATGCTTCACGCAGATTTTTATAAACCATGGCTCTATATAAGCGAGGTGTTTTATCAATGGGAAATTTTTGAAATCTGCTGCCTTCAGCATCGGTTAAGCCATCTACATGATAATAGAAGTGCACAAGTTCATGCGTTGCTGTTCTGTAAGTTTGCTCAGCCGCATCACCTTGGGTCAAACTTATGTCATCTAAATTCATAGCAATTGATGGTTTATCTTCGAATTGCAGAGGGGCAAAACCGTCGGGCTGCGGAGGTGTAATGTCCTCAAATTCCTTTGCATCAAGCTGTCGGCTACCTTCGCTGTTAATCAGCCAGGCCTCTTTGATAGAACCTAATTCATCGGAATAAAAGAGAATTAGATTGTGTTTTGTATAATCATAGCCCGGCCAAACTTTATCCATATGTGGCCAATGCAATTTAACTTTTTCCGCAATATTTTCAGCAATATCGGAAAAAGAGCTAATGTCTGTATTGGTAACTCCAGACATGTCATCATTTGCTTCAGAGAGCTCTGCGCCATTATCATTGGAGCTTATCTCAGCTTGTTCTTCTGTGCTGTCTTTATTTAAATCATCCTGATGATTATTGGATTTTTGACTGCAACCGGATATTAAAAAACTTACAACTAAGACTATTATTAATCCTAGGGTTGTTATTTTCTTTCTGTTTAACATAGGGTATCCTTTCTTAACATTTATTCTAGTGTTCTCATAAAATAAACAATATTTAACAATTATTTTATAAAGTATAACCGTTGCAACAATATTTTTTCTTAAGAGATCTAATATTTTTCTTAATTTTTGTTAAGGATTGATGTATGCAGTACCAGATGAGCTATCTAAATGATTAAAAATAACTATCTAATAAGAATGATGTTAAACGATTGAGGTTAGTAGCTTAGCCAATTTGATCAGCTTGTTTTTTGGAGATAAATCAGAGGTTTTATGAAACAGAATTATAACTGCATATCTAATTCTAAACATTGTAGATTTATTTACTAATGCTATAATATTTTTTGTGAAAATACAGAACACAAGGAGAAAGTTATTATATGAATTCAAAAAGAATATTTAGTCTTTTGTTGACCTTGATGATGGTCTTTGCCGTGCTAACAGGTTGTGGCAATGCAAAAGATAAAATAATAGAACAAATCGCTGCTGAACAGACTCAAACTGAGGTACCTGATGAAACAAGTGCAGTAGAAGAAACTACTACTGAAGAAGCAACCGAAACGGAGACTGAAAAAACTGAAGCAGATGTTGAAGAAACCGTAGCAGAGGAAACTGAAGAAAAGAAATCCGAAGAAACAACCGAAGATACAGATAAAGCTCAGGAGGAGGATGCAGGAGACGTTGAAACGGTATCTGCAGATACTAAAGAAAATGCAGCTGAACTAGGTGTTTGGGTTGCTACGCTAGCAAATGGCAAGGATATGGAGTTGGGTAATATCAGATATAGAGTTACCAGCATTTCTGATGATCAAGATGCAATCATGGCCAAAATTGATGAGTATAATGCGGACGATGATAATTTCATTAAAGTTGAAACCGATTTGCCGGAAAACACAAGCCTAAAACTATGCGAATATGAGGTTGTA
>JAAYKK010000051.1 GCA_012522435.1 Clostridiaceae bacterium
GAAACGGATTCAAGCTCAGAAACATCTGCAACTGAAGAAGAAACAGATAAATCAGAAATCGCTCTTACAGAACAAGCAAAGCTTGTTGCAATGAAAGGCCCTACAGCTATGGGGCTCGCTCAATACACTTCAGAGAAAATTTCCCCTGAAGCTGAGCCTACTCTCAATTATGAGATCATGACAATGCCGGATCAAGTTGCAGCAGGGCTAATCAAAGGAGATATTGATCTTGCCTGCATCCCTGCAAATATGGCTGCTACCGTCTACAATAAAAGTCAAGGCAAAATACAAGTAGCCGCGATCAACGTTCTGAATGTTTTATATTTTGCTACAAACAATACTGAATTAAACTCACTTGAAGATTTAAGAGGCCAAACAATTTATTCTACCGGCAAAGGTGCAACACCCGAAGTTATTTTAGAAAATCTTTTAAACAAAGCAGGTCTCGAAATTGGTAATGATGTAACAGTTAACTTTTATCCTGAAGCAACTGAAGTAGCTTCATTGTTACAAGCCGAAGAAGGTGCAATCGCTTTGCTCCAAGAACCTTTCTTAAGTTCTGTTACCATGAAAAATGAGCAAATTGAAGCTAAACTTAATGTCAACGATCTTTGGCAGGAATATTTTGAAAAAGACTCAGGAATTGTGACCGGTGTATTGGTTGCCCAAAAAGATTTTATTCAAAACAATCAGGAATGGTTTGATCAATTCTTAGAAGACTATAGAGCTTCTGCTGAATGGGTCAGCAATAATCCGGTTGAAGCAGCAAAAATTATTGAAGAACAAGATATTATCGGAGCTCCGGTTGCCGAGAAAGCAATTCCGAACATCGGAATTTCATTAATTACCGGACAGGACTTGCAAACAAAATTATCTTCCTATCTGGAGATTCTGGCAACAAATAATCCGGAATTAGTTGGTGGAGAATTACCCGAGGATGACTTTTATTATTAATCTGTTTAATATGTTAATAGAATAAAGTCATACTTAAGAGATAATTATGAAACAACCTCAATTCAAACCTGTCCAAAGGCAAGTCAATAAATCAATGACTTTGATTGGGGTTGTTTTTTTCTTGCTCTTGTGGCAAATTTTGTCGCTGAGCATTAACAATCAAGTATTATTGCCTGGACCGTTAAAAGTAGTTGAAGCATTAGTAACCCTTGCCCAAACCAATTCTTTTCGGTTAGGTATTCTGAGATCTTTGTTGGCTATCGTGAGCGGGTTTCTGTGCGGACTGATCATCGGAGTTAGTCTGGGACATCTTGCATATTTCATCAGACAAACTAGATCATTTATCAACCCTTTTATTTTTATTTTAAAAAGTTCACCTTTAGCAGCATTAACTATTATTTTGATGATCTGGCTCAAAACGTCAATTTTGCCTTTCGTCTTGATCTTGATGGCAATTATTCCGCCAATCTATTATGCTACAAAATCCGGTTTGACCGGTGTTCCGAATGAAATGTTGGAAATGGCATTTGTATTTCAATTTAGAAAAAGAGATCGTTACCGCACAATTTATTTGCCTGCCTTAATCAAAGATCTTTTACCTTCGCTTGACTACACTTCAGGTCTGGCATGGAAAGCCGGTATAACCGGGGAAATCATGGCACAACCTTTTGCTCGGATTGGTACCAATCTATATAATTCAAAAATCCAACTTGAAAGCGCACAAGTTTTAGCTAGTTTAACTGTAATATTAATTCTCTCATTCAGCCTAAGCTTACTGATAAAAAAACTAATCAGTTATATTAATAATAAACAACAGCCTCAAAAAGAAGATTTCCAGATTGAATCTAACATTTCGGCCACAATGGTTTTAGAATCAGATCAGCAACAACTTCAGCAAAATTATGGCAATAACAAATCGGAGTTTTTGTCTGAACAAACAAGCATTCATTCCATAGCTCAAACTCAACAAACAATAGTCGATGCTCCAAGCATCATTTCAATTGAAAATCTGAACAAATCATTCGATCAACTAAAGGTGCTATCCGATTTAACTTCTGAAGTTTTTGAAGGCTTAATTACTGTTGTCCAAGGTCCATCAGGCCAAGGAAAAACAACCTTATTCAGACTGTTGACCGGACTGGAAAAACCTGACTCAGGCAAGATATCGTTTAATAAACTAATAAAATTCTCTTATTCTTTTCAAGATGTTCGCTTATTAGAAGAATACACGCTCAGTGATAATCTGCTTTTTGCAGCACGATTGAAGAAAAACAGCCTAGATGCTCAAGATTTTCTCAATTATTGGGAACCTCGGATTATTGAATTAGATTTACCTCTTACCAAAAAAATCCATACTTTTTCAGGTGGTATGAAGCAAAAAGCTTCCTTGATCCGTGCCTTAGCTGCAAATTCAGATATTGTGATCTTGGATGAAGTGTTTCGGGAACTGGATTTAAGATCAGAACAGCAAGCTATTGATCTACTAAAAAAGGAAAAAGGGATACGCACTGTTCTGCTCGCCAGCCACCGGCAAGATATTGCCCAAAAATTGGCAGATCAAATTATTCAACTGTAACTATTTATCTAAGGTAAAAACAATTCTATTTTAGAGCAAATAAAAATGGTCCCGGAAATAAAAATTTCCAAGACCATTTAAAACTAATAATTAATTGCTTTAACTTATGCTTTAGGTCTCAAGACAAAACTTGTATGCAGCAATTCTTGCGCTTTTTCACCGTAAGGTTCACCTAAGAAATCCTCATAAAGTTTGATTACGCTTGGATTCTTATGTGATTGACGAATTGGTTTGTTTTTATCTATTTCATAAATTGCATTCATTCGTTTTTCTAAGATATCCGAACCTTCGTCAAAGAAAGGTTGTCCACCACCGTCAATACAACCTCCGGGACAAGCCATTATCTCAATTACATGATATTGTTTGTCTCCATTTCGGACTCTTTCTAACAACTCACGTGCATTGCCCAGACCGCTAGCAGTAGCAACATTAACTTCTGTACCGTTAATCTCCACTGACGCTTCTTTAATTCCCTCTAAGCCACGTAAGGTAGTAAAATCAAGTTTTTCCAATACCTCATCGGTCAAAATTTCGTACGCAGTACGTAAGGTGGCTTCTAATACACCGCCTGAACTTCCAAAAATTGATCCTGCACCTGATGATTCACCCATGAAGTCATCAAAATCTGAATCTTCTAAACCGGCAAAATCTTGTGAAGTTTCTTTAATCATGTAGCTTAACTCACGTGTTGTGATAACAAGGTCTACATCACTATGACCTTCATTGGACAATTCGGGACGTTCTGATTCATATTTTTTTGCTAAACAAGGCATGACGGAAACAACTACAATGTCTTTTGGATCTTTACCAATGCGTTCCGCTAGGTAGGTTTTTGCCAAAGAACCGAACATTTCATGTGGTGATTTACAGCTGGAAGGAATATCCAACATATCGCCAAAATTATGCTCGATAAATTTTACCCAACTCGGGCAGCAACTGGTAAGAATTGGCATGACACCACCTTCTGTAAAGCGATGCACAAATTCATTAGCTTCTTCAACAATTGTTACATCAGCAGCAAAGTTTGTATCATAAACATAATCAAAACCCATTGAACGCAATGCTGTTACCATCTTTCCGGTCACGTCAGTACCGGGCTCCATACCGAAAGCTTCACCCAAAGCAACACGAACGGCAGGAGCAGTTTGTACAACAACAGTTTTGGAGTCATCAGCCAGAGCATCCCACACTTCTGCATTTCTAGGTACGCCGCGCAAAGCACCGGTCGGACAAACTGAAACACATTGACCGCAAAATGTACATGTCGTTTCATTCATCGGTAAATCAAATAAAGTTCCGACAACTGTTTCAAAACCGCGGCCCACGGTAGTTAAAGCACCGACTGTTTGAATAACGTTACAAACGGTTTCGCAACGCTTACACAAAATACATTTGTTCATATCGCGAACTATCGAGAATGAACTATCGTCGATTTCACAAACATTATGCGCACCGGGATAATGAATCTCTCTAATATGATTGTCTTGGGCTAAAGTTTGCAATTCACAATTACCACTCTTAAAACAAACTAAACAGTCTGTCGGATGATCAGATAACAATAATTCGATCATCATTTTTCTGGTACGAATAACTTTTGGGGTATCGGTCCGAACACGTAAGCCATCCCAAGCTACAACAGAACAGGCCGTCAACATTTTATCTCGACCTTCCTGCTCGACCATACAAACTCGACAAGAAGCATTTTCATTGCTGATATCCATAGCATGTGAATGAAGATCCAAGTGACAAAGAGTTGGAATTTCTACACCTATTTCCCGGGCAGCCTGCAAGATTGTCGTACCTTCCGGAACAGTTACTTCGTGATCATTTATATAAAAAGTAATCATTAATTTCTCCTTTTCTTAAACAGCCTTATACAAGAGCAATTGCATTAACAGGACATTTTTCAAAGCAGACACCACAACGAATACAAATTTCTTGATCGATGAAATGCCTTTCTTTACGTTCTCCGCTAATACATTGAACCGGACAATTGACCTTACACAGTCCACAACCGATACAATTTTCTTCTACTTCATAAGCAGTTAGAGCCGAACAAATTCCTGCCGGACAACGATGGTCGACAATATGAGAAAGATATTCATCTCTGAAATATTTCATAGTAGACATCACAGGATTACAAGCAGCTTGTCCAAGTCCGCAAAGAGATGTATCTCTGATCACAACACAGAGATCTCCTAAATATTTGAGATCTTTTTCTTCCCCTTTTCCTTCAACAAAACGTTCTAACATTTCTAGAACACGTTTATTCCCGATCCGACAAGGAGTGCATTTTCCGCAAGATTCTTCAACTGTAAATTCCATAAAGAAGCGAGCAATGTCTACCATACAGTCATCTTCGTCCATAACAACCATTCCGCCGGAACCCATAATTGAACCTATGGCTTCTAGTGATTCAAAGTCGACATGTGTTTCGCTAATCAATTCTGCAGGAATACAGCCACCTGATGGCCCTCCTGTTTGGACAGCTTTCAATTCTTTGTTATCTCTTATTCCGCCGGAAATATCGTAGATTATTTCATCTAATGAAGTACCCATCGGAACTTCAACTAACCCTGCTAAATTCACTTTCCCAACAACTGAGAATACTTTGGTCCCTGTAGATTCTTCAGTTCCAATACTGCGGAACCAGTCTACACCGTTTAACATAATCATGTGGACATTGGCGAAAGTTTCAACATTATTCAGAACCGTAGGCTTTTGGAATAATCCTTTATGCGCTGTACGAAATTTTTTGTAACGTGGCATACCGCGATGACCTTCAATTGACTCAATCAATGCCGTAGCTTCACCACAAACAAAAGCACCAGCCCCAAGTCTTAATTCAATGTCAAAAGAAAAATCTGAACCTAAGATATTATCTCCCAAAAGTCCATATTCATGAGCTTGTTCAATAGCTACTTTTAAATTTTTAACAGCGATCGGATATTCGGCTCGAACATAAATATAGCCTTTATTAGCTCCTATGGCTAAACCGCCAATTGCCATGCCTTCCAAAATACAATGTGGATCTTGTTCTAAAATACTACGATCCATGTACGCACCTGGATCGCCTTCATCACCGTTACATATAATGTACTTTTGCTCCACATCATATTTTAATGCTTCAGCCCATTTACGTCCGGTGGAAAAACCGGCTCCACCGCGGCCTCGTAAACCCGACCTCGTAATATCTTCTACAATTTGAGGACCGGGAACATCATTCTCCAATAAATCAGCCAAAGCAATATATGCTCCGGTTGCAATCGATTCATCAATTGCTAACGGATCAATAATTCCACAATTACGTAAAGCAACTCTGGTCTGTTTGGCAAAATAAGGATCTGTCAGATAAAAACTTCCGTCTTCTTTGATACCAACATCTTCTCTTTGAGCTAATTTATTTTTTAACTCAAGATTCGCAGTATCTCTCAATTGACGTAAAGAATTATATGTTAGCATTATTCTCAATCCCCCTATACTTTTCAATAATGGCAGGCACTTCATCCGCATGTACTTTAGGAATAACTTCGTCATTGATCATGATAACAGGTGCGGCAGCACAATCACCCAAACATCGGGTTTGGCTGATAGAAAAAAGTAAATCTTCCGTAGTTTCTCCATGTTTGATGCCCAACTCTTCTTCAAAAGCTTCCAGTACATCTTGTGCCCCTTTTACATAACACGCTGTACCTAGACAAACACTTATTTGATACTTTCCCTTTGGGTTCTCAGTAAAATAAGAGTAAAAACTCACTACACCATAAACCTGAGAGGTAGGAATCTTTAATTCATTAGCAATAATATATTGCGCCTCCCTCGGTATGTATCCATAGGTATCTTGCACCATATGAAGAATTGTAATTAATGAAGATTCTTGACGATCCGTAGTAGCAATGAAAGCTTTTAGTTCGCTGAAATCTAAGTCAATTAATGTATCTTTCATATATCTCCCTTTCTCTGACAGTTAAAAGAAGTCTTTTACAAAAAACAAAATTATTATTACCTTTCATCATTGGTAAAATTAAGATAATGATGTGCTTTATAAAACCCTTACTTTAATTGTATTCTCGTATATACTTTCTTATTATAGCAAAAGTATAGATTTTTACATAAAATACATTTTGTTTTGTAGATTCTGGATATACATGTTGATCTCAGCCACGATTGAAGTAAACTTCGGCTTGAAAGTAGCAAATACTCAAGTTTTCCAAACGAGGTTTTGGATCTCTTACATCTTTGCTACAACATAAGAATTTTAGGCCTGAAAGTAGCAAATACTC
>JAAYKK010000052.1 GCA_012522435.1 Clostridiaceae bacterium
AATATTTTTGCTAATCCCAATGCGGCACGATACATGAAACCAAATCCTTGTACCGGTTTAGGTGTGCGCTTTTGGGTAGTCAGTTTCACAATGCGTTCGGCTAAAGGTTCAACTGCATTACCCATTCTCTCGTCATTTTCCATTTTAGCAATTGAATTAGAAGCGACATCTCCATAGATATCCAAACATTCTTGTGATTGTTCGTATTTTACCCTCATGTCGGTAAAACTGGTCTTGGTATCTCCAGGCATCAAAGCAATTGCTTGGATGTTAAATGGACGCAGTTCATTGTTTAAAGCTAAGACTAATTGGTTAATGGATGCTTTGGTACAGGTATAAAATGACTGATAGGGAATAGGCATTACAGCTGCTACTGAAGAAACGCAGAGAATTCTCCCACCACCGCTTGCACGCAAAGCAGGGATTGCTGCCTGGATCAGATTCACAGTACCGAAAAAATTAACATCAAATTGAACTTTCATATCTTCAACAGAGGTAAGCTCAATTGGTCCTGAAATTCCAAAACCGGCATTACAAACCAGTATGTTGAGCTTGCCGCATTTTTCCATAATTTGATTTACAGCTTCTTTGAGGTCAGAAAGTTTGGTGACATCTCCAGGGATATGGGTTACATTCGGTTGAATTATCTTGCGGCGACTGAGCTCGAAAACTCGGTAGCCTTTATTGGCAAAAGATTTTGCGGTAGCAAAACCTATACCGCTTGAACCTCCACTGATAAGAACAACAGGTTGCTCAATATTTTGTTGTGCACCGGAACCGGTAGCAAAGCTTTCAGAATTATTTTTCATACGTCTTCCTTAATTCATTTCGAAAATATATCCTTTCTAAAATGATCATAACCTAAATGAATTAATATTTAAAATTCTGTTTTATTATACGATATCTAAGATCATTAAATGAATCTTATAAACAAAATTAAACAAATATTAATTTGAAGGTCTTTTTTGAGGATAATAGTTTAATTATTTGAAATATAATCTAAACAAAAGTTCTCGAAGAAAAAATAGAGAATCAGTGCTTGCAAGCAAGTTTTGTTAGTGATAGAATAGCTATCTGAAATTAAGCTGCAGGAGGTGAGAGAATGCCCAATATTAAATCAGCGAAAAAACGAGTTGCTGTAGTAGCCCGCAAAACTGAAATTAATAAACGTAGAAGAAGTGAATTAAAAACAGTTTTAAAAAATACGCATCAAGCATTGGATTCTTCCGTTGACAATGCGGCAGAACAAGCTAAGTATGCCCAGAAAAAACTCGATCAAGCTGTTGGTGCAGGCTTGATTCACAAAAATAAAGCATCACGCCAAAAGGCACAAATTGCAAAAAAACTCAACCAATTGGACTAAGTTCAAGGTTAGAGTTTTTAATAAAATAAGAATATAAATGTTTCCGGGGCAGGGTGTAAATCCCTACCGGCGGTGATTGATTAATTAACATCATAAGCCCGCGACTCTCGTTGAGATTGATAAGGTGAAAAACCTTAGCCGACAGTATAGTCTGGATGAAAGGAAGCATAGCTGGTTATAAAACTGGCCTAAATGCCCCGTCATTTGTCGGGGTTTTTCACTTTGGCAAATGAACTTTCTGAACAAGGAGGTTAATATGTCAGAATCTGAATTGAAACAAAAGTCCAATCACATTAACAAATCGGGAACAAGCAGTAGAACACGCTGGATTGCTAAGACGGGTATTTTATCCGCAATTGCAATCATCCTCATGTATCTGGAATTTAATATTCCTTTAATGCCTGTTTTTCTCAAGTTCGACTTCGCCGAAGTTGCTGCTTTATTGGGAGCTTTTTCTATGGGGCCGTGGACCGGAGTGATTATCGAATTTATTAAGAATTTATCGCACCTTCCATTCAGCCACACATCTTATGTCGGTGAAATGGCAAATTTCATTGTTTGTGGAAGCTTTGTCTTTGCCGCTGGGTTTGTTTATCAGAGAAATAAAACTAAACAAAATGCCTTGATCGGATTGACGGTAGGAACTATTGTAATGACAATTTTTGGTATTTTAGTTAACTATTACATTAATTTACCGTTTTATGCTTCTGCCATGGGTATAGATTTAGATGCGATTATAGGGATGAGTCAAGCAGTGGGAAATACTTTAGTTACAGATATGAAGAGCTTGTTGGTCTTTGTTTTTGCACCTTTTAATATTTTTAAAGGTATAGTTATCTCAACAATAGTAATGCTGATTTATAAAAAACTTAGTCCGATTTTACATAAATAATAACAAAATTTGTCTGAAAAAGACGCCGGATATAATTCCAACCCTTAATAAGATGTGGACTGCTTTTTTCCGGGCAGTTCACATCTTTGCCTTTTAACGTTATAATAAGCAAAGAAATCAGGAGGAAGATTTTTTGTCGAATGCCAGAGGACAGTTAGATCAGATTATAACCTTTTTCCAAAACTTGTTTGATTCTTTGCAAGAAGGTTTGCTTTTTATTGGAGAGCCTCTTGATATTGCACTGGCAATTGTAGATATCTTAATTACAACTTTTATCTTTTATTATATTCTACGGATTATCAGAGATTCCAGAGCTTGGCAATTATTAAAGGGTATTTTATTTATTGTCTTTATTACCATTTTTGCCCGAACTTTCGGTTTGAGTTTATTAAGTTTCCTGCTATTGAATACAATGTATGTTTTTTCAATTGCTTTTGTGATTATTTTCCAACCTGAACTGAGACGGGCACTTGAAACTGTTGGACGCTCCGGCTTAGGATTCTTTAGTCCCAGATCGGGTGAGTATCAAGGCGAACAAGCGGCGACTACAATTTCTCAAATGATCGAGTCTATTGTTCAAGCCAGTGGCGATATGGCTGACACAAATACAGGAGCTTTGATTGTAATAGAACGTTCAACTCCCCTGGGTGAGTTACAGGATCAGGAGAATGCCGTGCAAATTGATTCTCCTGTTTCAACCAGTCTAATCAAACAAATATTTTTCGAGAATACACCTTTACATGATGGAGCAATCTTAATTCGTTATGGCAGAATTTCTGCAGCTAGAATTCACATTCCTTTATCGGACAATTATCATTTGCGTAAAGATTTTGGTACAAGACATCGAGCTGCAATCGGAGCCAGCGAAATGGGCGATACAATTGCAGTAGTAGTCTCCGAGGAAAAAGGTACAATTAGTATTGCGATTGAGGGACGTCTTTATGTTTTAGAAAATAGTGATGCATTACGGACCCAACTACACCGCTTGCTCTTACCTGATGAAGAGACTGATCGGCGTTTTAGATTATTTCGTCGAAAAGACAAAAAGAGCAAATCTGTTCTCGAACCTGAATCTCCACGTTCCAGAAGATTTTTATTTTCATTTATTTCATTGGTTTCTGCTTTTATTTTATGGTTCTATGTTCAAGCTACGGTAAATCCGATTACATCCAAGGGCTTTACCGTACCTTTATCTTTCCGAAATACTGAAATTCCGGCGGAAAAAGGCTTCGATATATCCTATCCCACCAAAAATATTCAGATTTCATTGACAGGTCGCAAGAATTTGTTAGATAGTATGACGAATCGTGATATTGATGCTTATATTGATTTGGCTGAAATTGAGGGAGAGGGGATACAAACAATTAAGATTAGTCTTTCCAAAGATACTCCCCTTTATACTAAAACGGAATATATTACACCGGATGAAATAACAATAGCAGTCAGAGAAATAGAGCAATAGAGAATATTTGACAACGATAATTTTTAGGAGGAAAAATGTCTAGATTGTTCGGCACAGATGGAGTGCGTGGTATTGCAAATAAGGAGTTAACCCCGGATTTGGCATTTCGTTTAGGATTTGCCGGTGCTGAGGTATTGACAGGAGAAAAAAGTCATAAGCCGATTATTTTGGTCGGTTCAGATACCAGAATTTCATGTGGCATGTTGGAATCGGCTTTGGTTGCAGGAATTACCTCTGCCGGTGCGGATGCTTTCTTAGCAGGAGTCGTACCCACACCTGCTATTGCTTATTTAACCAGAAAATATAATTGTGATGCCGGAATAATGATTTCTGCTTCACACAATTCATATGAATATAACGGAATAAAGTTTTTCGCCAGTACCGGCTACAAATTACCTGATGAAATTGAAGATCGGATTGAAAAAGCGATCAAAGAATATTCAGAAAATGTTCAAAGACCAATAGCTGATGGTATCGGTCATCGTATTCAAAAATCAAACTCGGCCAGAGATTATGCTGAACATTTAAAAAGACGGATGAGTGTTGATCTAAGCGGCATGAAAATTGCTTTAGATTGTGCCAATGGTGCAAGTTATCATATTGCTCCAGGTCTTTTTACAGATTTAGGCGCCGATGTTGTTGCTATAGGTATAGAACCTGATGGCCAAAATATCAATTTGAATTGTGGTTCAACTGATCTGGAACGTTTAGAACAAACTGTAAGACGTGAAGGTTGCGATATTGGGATTGCTTTTGATGGTGATGCCGACCGAATGCTTGCTATAGATGAGAATGGAACCATTGTTGATGGTGACGGGATTATTGCGATTATCGCAAAAGGCATGAGTGACGCCGGAATTCTTAGAGATGATAAAGTTTGTGTAACTGTGATGAGTAATCTGGGACTTGATATTTTTGCTGAGCAAGCAGGTATTACTTTATATAAAACACAAGTTGGTGATCGCTATGTTTTAGAAGAAATGTTAAAGTCAGGAATTGTTTTAGGCGGAGAACAAAGTGGTCATATTATTTTGTTGGAGCATTCTACAACGGGCGATGGTATTTTAAGTGCTTTGGCTTTGCTCAGAACTTTAAAAGATTCCGATCAACGACTCTCGGAAGTTCATTCCATCATGAAACCTTTGCCTCAAGTTCTGAAAAATGCACAGATTTCCAATGAACGTAAACAAGCGGCAATGAATGATGAAGATGTCAAAGTTGCAATCCGAGAAGAAGAAGCCAGGTTAAAAAATAAAGGTAGAATTTTAGTCAGACCTTCAGGTACAGAACCGATTATTAGGGTAATGATTGAAGGCGAAAATAAAAGAGAAATCAATAAGATGGCTGATCGAATTGTGGATTTATTGACTAGCCGTTACGGAATCTAAACATGTCACAAAAAACAGCATTGAAAACAGTAGGTATTCTGGTTTTAATCAGTATATTAGCTTTAGGAATTAATTTTATTCTGATTAAAGCTTTTCCCGAAAAATTTGATCCGTTAGAAAAAGCTAAAACAGAAGAACATGAAAATCAGAAAACTGAAGCTGATGAATTGCCGATCAATGAGATGAAGCTCACAGATACCACCAAGAATAATCGTGATGTTTGGAGTTGGCCATATGATTCTTCTGTACCGGTCTATCACCATGCTAATTTAGAGATTTTTCAAGGAAAGACCAAAGAAGAAACTACTTTAGAGGGAATTAAGGTGTATTTAGCGCTTGATCCTGTTGAATCTTCGGGCTCTACCGAAACAATTGAGCAAGAAGCTGATACCTCAATAGATCAAGAAAACGATCAACAAGCAGATCCTTTAGAAAACTCCGAAGATGATACTGAGGGAGAGATGGTCTTTGAAACAATACCTAATCTGTTAATCAATGATCAGGATTTGCAGGATATTCTGGAAAACATCGTTCAATATACTAAAGAGAGTTTAGAGGCTATCGGTGCCGAAGTTATTCTTGTTGATCAAAAATATTTAACTGATACACAAAAAGCCGCATTTGTCGGAACTGATATTTTACAAGATTTTTCAGCAGAGCTTGCAGAGCAGGATTTCAAAAGCGAACGTTTATCAAGCTTGTTAGATCCTTTGCAAACTATTCAAAATTCACCTAATGATTCGCAAGTTGTGGATCAATTTTTCCCTAAAGTAGGTGTTTCAGTTGATCAAAGACTGCTCTTAGACGTGGAACGTCAGTATACGGATCGGATTTTCATTAATCTGCAATATGGAAGTACCGAATCAGATGATATTTCAGGTAGCAGAGTTATCTTTTTAGGCAATGAAACTGCAGCGATAGGTGCTCAGGCAGAAGCAATAACCGAAGATAGTCCTGAAAAGCCTGCTTATGTAGGATATTTAACTGATGGTAGAAGTCGTTATGCAAACTTGACCGAAAAGAACATCAGTCAATTGATTCCGGGTTTGGCATATAGTAGTGAGGGAGCTGTATCTGAACAAATCGTTCCGGCTTTACGTTTAATCAATTTAACATCTATTGAAATTGAAATAGGTCAAAAAGAAAGAACATTTGATTTGCAGATTCTGAATTCAAGTGAACAACAGAAGATATTTGCTGAAGCGATTAGCAATGCCTGTTATGAATATTTCTGTACAGATCTGAAATAAGAATTATTTCAGATCTTAATTATATTCACCGGTTATTATCAGATGACCGGTGTTATCAGGTGAACACACAATATTTTTTAAATCTTGAGGTAGATTTATTTTTGAACTAATTTCTTGTCTTGTGATTAAATAATTTTGATACCTATAAAATTTTCCCGGTTCAAGCAAGTCAATATATTCCTCGAATGAAATGAATTTTTGTTGGATAATTTTTGAATGTGGTAAACCTACATAACGCAAATGCCAAGGTTCGAAAGGGATTTTTGTTATTTCCTCTTTACCTTCAGGATAACGAATAATGAAGCCGAAATCATAACAAGACTGATTTACATATTTGCCGGCCTCGCTTTCTAAAAATGCCATTCCTGCATGTTCGTAAACATAAACATCAGCGGCTAAACCGGTTTGATGTTCACTATGGCCTGCCGGCAGAGCATAATCCGGATCTTCCGCATGTAAGATGCCTTGTTCCTCGTCCGTTCTATATACAGAGCTCACATATAAATAATCATCAGTTTTTTGAGTTACACTTTCTGAAAGTTTGGCATATGCATCTAACATCGCAACATTCATCTGGACTCCGCTATCTTTATACTCAGCCATTTGAGGTACGAAATCCTGTGGTAATCGATGACTCTGATTGACCAACATAAGACTTTGTTCATAATCTAAATCTTGCTCAGCAGAAAAATCATATTCAATTAGCTTACCTTTAGGCTTAATCATTTTAAATGTAGAATACTCTTGATCAGGTCTTAGCCATTTTCCTTGAATTTGATATAATAATTCCGGCTTGCTTAATAAGACCACAATAGTAGTGAGCAAAACAAGAGATAAACTTGCGAAAATAATTTTTAAGATTGTGGATGTTTTCACTGATTTTTTATTCATATTATTTGATTTTCACCATATTCAATAATCTGTTTTTAATTCAAGCACAATCTTAACACAAAACCACCCTCGAATTTTTAAATAT
>JAAYKK010000140.1 GCA_012522435.1 Clostridiaceae bacterium
ATGGCTGTTTCTAAATTACTAAGAGAGACTAAGCCTGACTTGGATCCATTTGATCCCCGGACATATTTGATGTTTTTTAATGGCATTATGGGAGGAAATGAAGCTCCCGGATTATCAAGATTTACGATCGCGGGAAAATCACCTTTAACGAACGGAATAGGAGAAGCTAGATGCGAAGGACCTTTTGCTAGAGCTTTAAAGAAAACTGGTTATGACGGTTTGGTAGTTCATGGTCAAGCAAAAGAACCTGTGATTTTAGTGATAAAAGATGGAAAACCGGAAATAGTGTCTGCCAAAAATATCTGGGGCAAGAGAATCGGGGATTCTGTCAGAGTAATTCATCAGGAATACCCTGAATCATCAACTGCCGTAATAGGACCTGCCGGCGAAAATAAAGTAAGATTTGCTAATGTTATTTGTGATCAAAATCACCAAGCTTCACGTGCCGGTATGGGAGCCGTGATGGGATCGAAAAATCTGAAAGCGGTAGTATTGCTAGGCGGCACAGCACCTGCTGTTTATGCACTGGATAAAATTAAAAAAACTTCTCAAGAGTTTGAAAAGAAAATGTATGAGAACGTACTCTCAATGTGGCAATACGACCGCCCAGGTTTTGGGGCTTGGATTCACACACATGGTATTGATGCTGCGCTCTGTGTAAATAATTATCAAACACACGAATGCGATTATGCTGAAGAATTTGTTCCGGAAAAGTTTGCTGAGTTTTATAAAGGGGCAGCTTCTTGTTCCTATTGTCCAAATGACTGTATAAAACGTTATGCAACTGAAACTGATGATGAATTAGCAGGTGGCCTACATCAAGAAGCCTTGGGTGCCCTGGGACCAAATCTTGGTAATAGTGATTTATCCAAGGTCATTAGAACTAATGTCTTATGTAATGAATTAGGTCTGGATCCTAATTCCCTCGGATTTGTGATTTCGTTTGCCCAAGAAGCTACTCAGAATGAGTTGCTAAAGAAGAGCGAATTAAATCTTGATTTTAGTCCTAAGGTTGATTTAGAAAAATTAGCTACAATGATTGCTGAACGAGAAGGTTTAGGGGATTTATTGGCTGAAGGAGCAGCTTTAGCTGCCGAAAAGATAGGAAATGGTGCGGAAAAATTCACCATGACTGTAAAAGGAAATGAACTGGTACCATTTGAATGCAGATCACAAACAAATTTGGCCTTAGGCTATGCAACAGCTGCAGTTGGACCTCGTTATGATATTTGTGAACATGATTGGGATTATGATACCGAAGTTGGTTGGGAGCATACGATGGATTACAGTAGAACCATCGGGATTCTTGAAAGAATACCCATGCATTACTTAGGCCAAGAAAAGGTAAAAGATTATAAAGCTTTAAATAATTTGTGGTCAGCTGTAGATGCTTTAGGGATGTGCATATTTGCATCTGCTCCGACCAGAGTTTATAGTTTGGAGGATATGGCAGATTTATTTCATCAGATAACAGGATTCGAAACATCATCCTATGAGTTAATGCGTCTTGGAGAACTGAAAAACCATTTATTTCGCCTCTATAATTACCGAGAAGGAATGACTAAAGAGGATGACAAACTACCTGCCAGGTTTTTTGAAAATGAAATTAATGCCGGAGCATTAAAAGGCAAACAATTAAATAAAGAGCAATTTCAAAAGAACATAGAGTTTTACTATGAAATGATGGGATGGGATGAAATAGGGTTACCAAGAAAATCCACCTTAATTGATTATGGTATTACCTGGATTGATGAAATCCAAATGGATTAATAGCAGATTTGATAATGATTTTTGCAGAAGAAACTTAGTATGTTATTTTGATAGCTAAGATAGATTAAAGGTAATTTATTTAAGAATAATATTGGGATTAAATGTTAGAGGATCATAGGTAATAAAAATGAAAAATAAAACTTCTACTAGACAACTGACACATACTCATACAAGATTTGCCAGTTACTTGGGTATTGCATGCATTGGAATTGTTAATAATTTTCCACCTTTGCTATTTTTGACATTTCAAAACACGTGGAATATTTCGTTGGCTCAAATTACATTTTTAATAACGTTGAATTTTATCACTCAATTGATTGTGGGGATCACTTCAGTCAAAATTGTTGAAAAAATTTCATATCGTCATTTGGCTATGGGGGCATTAATATCATTATTTTTCGGTTTCTCTTTTTTAGTTATCTTACCTCATACCCTACCGGTTCCATATATAGGATTACTGATAGCTATTGTGTTTAACGGTTTAGGTGGCGGAATGCTGGATATTATTTTAAGTCCAATTTTAGAAGCTTTGCCAAGTGACAATAAATCAGCAAGTATGAGCCTACTACATTCCTTTTATTGTTGGGCTTCAGTTGCAATAATTTTGATCTCAACTTTAGTATTTAAAATATTCGGTACGCAAGCTTGGCCAATTTTGACCTTGATTATTGCTTTATTACCTTTGAGTTGTTTTTTCTTATTCAATAAAGTTCCAATCGAGAGATTGAGGAGTCAAGATGTGGAGCATACGCCGTTGAGCAAATTGATGCGAAATGTCTTGTTTTATGTTCTACTCATTTCAATTTTTGCAGGAGCTTCTACAGAAATGGCAATCAGCCAATGGTCATCTTATTTTGCTGAAGTTGCCTTATCAGTACCGAAAGCTACCGGAGATGTTTTGGGTTTGGCATTTTTTCTCTTAACAATGGCTATCACCAGAACTATTATCGGCTCATTAAAGAGAGAAATTAATTTACAAAGAGTATTGTCTGTTTCTGCACTGATCTGTTTTGTATGCACTATAATAATTGTTCTATCTCCTTCGCAATTAGGATCTCTTTTAGCTATAGGAATTAGTGGTTTTGCGGTTGGTATTTTCTGGCCCAGCACATTGAGTTTGGCGAGAGAATTATTCCCGAATTCAGATGCCAGTATGTTTTCTGTTTTGTTTTTGGCAGGCAGTCTAGGCAGTGTATTGGGCTCAGGGATAGTAGGGATTGTTGGTGAAAAAATTGAAAATAATGAGTGGTCATCGATTTTAGCATCTTTTACAGACCTGACCGGCTCTGAGTTAGCCCTGAAAACCGGTATGTTGACTTCAGCTATTTATCCTTTACTCGTATTATTCGCAATGCTACTGTTAGCTCGAGCAAAAACAAAGCAAAAGAAATCTCTAAATCTTCAAAACTAGTTATTGTAATGTGAGGTTGAATATGAAGGTTACTAAACAGAAGTTATTTGAATATGAGGACACAAGTGTAAAGAAATACACACTTTCTAATGATTCAGGTATGACCATGGAAGTATTGGATTTAGGTTGTGTGATTTATTCACTCAAAGTTCCGGATCGTAATGGCAAATTGACCGATGTTGTACTTGGTTACCAAGATCCGAAGATGTATATTAATAATCCTGTTTTTTTCGGAGCGGTAATAGGCCGTTACAGCAATAGAATTGCAAAAGGAAAGTTTGACTGGCATGGTAGCATAATTCAACTTGAAACTAATGATGGCAACAATCACCTTCACGGAGGCTCCGAAGGTTTTTCGGGCAAGATTTGGCAATGTATTTCAGATCACGATGTTTTGACCTTCAAAATAAACAGTCCGGATTGTGACTCTAATTATCCGGGAGAAGTCGAATGCTATGTCAGCTATTTGCTCAGTGATACTAATGAATTAATTATTAAATATAAAGTAACAACCCCTTCTGAAAGCATCGCCAATCTGACAAATCACAGCTATTTTAATCTTAATGGTGATGGTACAGAAAGTATCTTGAATCATCATCTTGAGATTAACTCAGATCAATTTACCGAGATAACATCTGAAGCTATACCAACAGGAAAACTTTTGTCTGTTGACGATACCCCACTAGATTTTAGGTCTTCAAAACTTATTGGACAAGATATTGAAGATAATTATGAGCAGCTGAGAATGGTAGATGGATACGATCATAATTATATTCTTAAACAAGATAAAGAATATGACGTAATTGCATACTCAAATGAAACCGGAATTCAACTTGAAATGTCTTCAAATAGTCCTGGTATGCAGCTATATACAGGTAATGCAATCACAGAAGGCTTAATTGGGAAAACCGGCAAAGTGTATCAACGTCGCAGTGGATTTTGCTTAGAGACACAGTTTTATCCTGATTCTCCAAACCATAAACATTTCCCACAACCAATTTTAACTAAAAACAATCCTCAAGAATTTGAAACCCGATTTAAGTTTAGTATCAGAGATTAATAGATTAGAGTATACTCTTCCATTCTAGATTCTTAACACTTAACTTTGCTTTAAACTGGTGTTTTTTACATAAGGTTGATTCAAAAATAATCTGCCTGGTGGGAATTTTCGGATTGTTGATACGCTCAATTATCTGTTCGCCAGCTGCTTTGCCAACGGCTTTGGTAGGTTGGTCTATTGAATATATGTAATGTAACAAATGATTAATACCACCATAATCGTTAAAACCTACTATATCCACACCGTTTTTTTCTCCGATAGGAATATTATTTTCTTGCAAGAAATAGATAACATCTACAGTCATTATTCCATTACCAATGACAAGTGCAGTGCAGCCTAACTGCAATAGAGATTTTACATGAGGCATCGCGCTTTGACTCATAGAATCACCATAACAGATGAGTTTTTTATCAATGGGAATATTGTTGGTTTCTAAAGTTTTAATATATGCATTTAATCTTTCAATGCTTGTAGAAATATGTGGGATCCCAGTAATAAATCCGATTTTTCTATGGCCATATTCTATTAGAGATTGTACTCCTACTCTAACTGACTTAAAAGTATCAACCAGAATGGTATCGTGTGGACAATTATCTAATAATCGATCAATAAAAACAGTAGGGAAGTCTTTGGGGATATGCTTTTCCAGCTCTTCGTATGAAGACATTGTACTTGTAATAATGATTCCATCTACAATTCCACTGGTAAGAGAATCTATAAAATCAGATTCTCGCTTTTTAGTTTCTTTTGTATGAGAAGTAACTAAACGATAATCATATGGTAGTATAGTACGCTCAACTTCTTCAATAATATCTGAATAAAAAATATTATTGAGATCAGGTACTACAAAACCTATTAGATTTCTTCGCCCTTGTTTAAAACTTCTAGCCATTAAATTAGGTCTATATCCTAATTCATCGACGCTAATTAATACTTTTTCTTTTGTTTCGTCTGTTACAAAACGAGTTTTATTAATAACATGACTTACTGTAGCAGTAGATACTCCTGCATGCTCTGCTACATCTTTAATGGTAATTTTTCCCATGGATACACCGCTTATAAGAATCGTTGATATAATATTAATAATATTATGAGCAACCATATGTGTCAAGAATCATTAACAGTCAAC
The DNA here is from genome assembly GCA_012522435.1 of Clostridiaceae bacterium. GTDB lineage: Bacteria > Bacillota > Clostridia > Saccharofermentanales > DTU023 > UBA5436. The sequence goes on from JAAYKK010000140.1 coordinate 5,371, forward strand.
AATTTTATATTGACTATTAATTCTAAAACAAATATATTTAATTAAAGTCCTGTTAATCGTTTAACTTAATTGATTTTTTATCTTATGTTAGCTTGTGGAGGTACTCATGGATGATCTAATAATGACTCAAAGAATTTCAAAATTAAAAGAAAAAATTCATTCTAATGTTCGATATGCATCTATCGAACAAGCAAAAATTATTACAGACACATATCGTGCGAATGAAGATAAACCGAAAATAGTCCAAAGAGCACTAGCTTTAAAGGCATCATTAAATCGTATTGAGATCTCAATTGATCCGGACGAATTGATAGTTGGAAACAGAACTGCAGGAATAAGATATGGTGTTGTATTTCCTGAAGGCGGAACTACGTGGGTAGATGAAGAATTTGAGAAATTGCCTACTAGGGCTCAAGATCCTTTTGAAGTAAATCAAGAAGATATTATCTACTTTAGGGAAAATATCAAACCATATTGGGAAACAAAAAGCTTGGAAGATGTAATTCAAGAACGTTATAGTAATGAGATTAACGAAATATCAACAGTGGTAAAAATTAATCAGAAAGATCATGCACAAGGGCATATTTGTCCTGATTCAAAAACATGGCTTGCTAAGGGACCTCAAGGTTTGCTTGAAGAAGCTGAAAGTTATCTGGAGAATTGTCCCGAAGAGAAGAAAGATTTCTATAAATCGGTAATTATTACAATGGAGGGGGCGATTACTTTTATTGAGCGCTATGCTGATTTAGCCAATAAGCTAAGTAATGACAGTACTATAGCAAATACTGAGGAAAGAAAAATCAGTCTAATAAAAATAGCAGAGAATTGTCAACATATTAGCAGAAAATCTCCTGAAACGTTTCATGAGGCTGTTCAATTATTGTGGTTTTTATTTGTAATTCTCCAAATGGAATCGAATGCTTCATCTTTTTCTCCGGGAAGAATAGATAAGTTTCTTTATCCTTATTATAAAAAGGATATTGATAACGGTACTATAACTAAACAAGATGCTCTGGAAATCGTTGAATCTTTATGGATAAAATTTAATCAGATTGTTTATATGAGAAATTCTCATAGCGCGAAATTTTTCGCTGGATTCCCGATCGGATTTAATATTGCTCTCGGCGGTCTGGATGAGAAAGGCAATGATTTCTTAAATGATATTTCTTATTTATGTCTAAAGGCTCAAGAACATTTGGGTATGCCTCAACCTAATTTAAGCGTCAGGTTACATGAAAAAACAAGTGATGAATTTATAGAAACAGCAATTAAAGTTGTGGCAAGAGGATCAGGAATGCCTCAATTTTTCAACGATAAATCTGTTATTCCTGCTTTGCGGGAACAAGGAATTGAATATGTAGACGCTTTAGATTATGCGATTGTTGGTTGTGTTGAACTGACAACTCAAGGAAACAATCTTGGTTGGAGTGATGCGGCTATGTTTAACCTTAATAAATTGCTCGAATTAACATTAACAGGTGGAGTAGATTTATTAACTAGTAAAAAAGAGAAGTATATTTATTCAGATCAAGGAGATTTAGCAACTTTTTCAAATTTTGCCGAATTAGAATCTGCTTTTGCTAAAAATATGGACAGGTATATTGGGTTGATGATTAAAGCCTGTGAATATGTAGAAAGTGCTCATATTGAAATTTTGCCAACAGCTTTCTTATCTTCGGTAATAAATCCTTGTTTGAGCGAAGGAATTGATGTTACTGCTGGAGGTGCGAAGTATAATCTCTCAGGAATTCAAATGATTCAAGTAGCTAATCTTGCTGATAGTTTGGCAGCAATAAAATTGTTGGTTTTCGATGAAAAAAAAGTAAGTGGTGCAGAATTTTTAGAAGCCCTAAAATCGAATTTTCAAGGCTACGAACCTTTGCGTCAGATGATATTGAATCGGGTTCCCAAATATGGAAATGATAATGATTATGTAGATAATTTAGGTACAAGATGGGCAGAGTATTTTAAAAACCGATTGTCACTTTATAAGAATTACCGTGGTGGCAACTACCATACTGGTATGTACACAGTTTCCGCCCATGTACCAATGGGTGAAGTAGTTGGTGCATCTCCTGATGGTAGATTTGCAAAAGAACCCTTAGCAGATGGTGGTATGTCTCCAATGTATGGCAGAGATTTAGAAGGTCCTACGGCAGTGTTAAAGAGTGTATCTAAACTTGACAAAAATTTGACTTCTAACGGAGGCTTATTAAATATGAAATTCCTGCCAAAGTTTTTCGAAAATGAAGAATCGATCAAACGTTTTGTATCTTTTTTAAGAGCTTTTGTTGAACTTGAAATTCCACATATCCAATTTAATGTAGTTAATCGTCAAGATTTAATAGAGGCGCAAAAAGATCCTGATCGTTATAGGAGTTTAACTATTAGAGTAGCCGGCTATACTGCATATTTTACTGAATTAGCAACAGCATTGCAGGATGAAATAATTGCTCGTACTAGCTATGGGGAGTTTTAGGAAGCTAGGAATCTAGGAATTAATAATTAAATGTTCTAGGGGATGGGAGACTTTAGTGGATCAGTCATCAATTCAGGGCACAATTTTTGATATACAGAGATTTTCAACTCACGATGGCGAGGGAATTAGAACAAATGTTTTTTTAAAAGGCTGCCCCCTTGCTTGTGTTTGGTGTCAAAATCCTGAAGGAATTGATCCGAAAATCGAGCCGATCTGGTTACCAGATAAATGTATTTATTGCAAAGCTTGTTCTGATTATGCTCCTGCTGCTATATCTTGGGATGGAGATAATCTTGTGATAAATTATGCATATCAAGGAGATTGGTCAAAAATAATTGAAAAATGTCCTACTACTGCCCTGAGATTTAATGCTGGTAAAATGACTGTACTACAGCTTATAACCGAACTAAAAAAAGATGAAGTCTTTTATAAATTTGGAGGAGGTGTTACATTTTCGGGTGGTGAACCTTTAATCCAAATAGATTTTTTAGAATTAGCTTTAATTGCCTCTAAGCAACGTGGTTGGAACACTGCTATTGAAACTGCACTTAATGTTTCTTGGTCATCGATTGAGAGAGTTCTACCTTATGTAGACACACTTTTTGCAGATTTTAAAATATTTGATAACCACGAGCATATGAAACATACTTTCGTTTCTAATAATTTGATAAAAGAAAACATTGGACATTTATTAACTAGTGAATTCAAAGATAAAGTAATTATCAGAACGCCATTGATTCCCATCTATACGGCAACCAAAGAGAATATTTCTATGATCGCTAAATATATTTCCAAGATTTATCCAGAAGTTAAATACGAATTATTGAATTATAATCCGTTGGCAATAAGCAAATATCCTTTTACAAATCTAACTTATTGTTTCTCGGATATGAATCCTACGGCTTACACCAACGAAGAGATGCTTTATTTCCAAAATTTAGCTCTTGAAAGCGGAATAAGGAATCTGGTTAAGATATAATAAATTTTGTCATCGTAATTTAATTTTGAGAATATGGTGTTCATTGTAAATATGTTATTTTGGTTTTTTATAGAAGCACATGCTAAATTTCTAAAACAAGTTTTTATCCGACTAAGGCATTAAATCGTTTACTTTAATCAAATTAAGAAAACATTATCGAATATTATAGTTGTGGATTAATTAGTGAATTCATACAAAAAAGGATGAAAATAATTTAATGTATTATCAGTTGTATATGGAACAGGTTTGCTCTATTATATGTTAAACGATTAAATGACTGGAGCCTAATAAATATGTCAAATTATTTTGTTGAAATGGATAATATAACAAAATATTTTCCGGGTGTTAAAGCGTTGGCTGATGTTAAATTCAATTTGAAATCAGGTGAGGTTTTAGCATGCTTAGGAGAAAATGGTGCAGGCAAGTCAACATTAATGAAAATCTTGACAGGTATATATTCTAAAGATTCAGGCACGATAAAGGTATATGGGGAAGTTGTTGAAGACATGACTGCGAATCGGGCGCGGGAATTAGGGATAGCGATAATCCATCAAGAATTAAACATGTGTCATCATCTTACTGTGGCGGAAAATATTTTTTTAGGACGGGAACTGGTCAATGGTATTAAATTAGATAATAAAACTATGAATCAAGAAGCCAGAAAAACACTTGATTCTCTTGGTATTGAGCTAGACCCTACTACTTTAATCGGAGATCTTTCAGTTTCTAAACAACAAATGGTCGAAATAGCGAAAGCAATATCTTTAGATGCGAAAATTTTGATCATGGATGAACCAACTTCAGCTTTATCAGCTGCAGAAATACGCGAACTTTTCAGAATTATTAAACAGTTTAGAGATGATGGTGTGGGTATTGTCTATATTTCACATAGAATGGAAGAGATTGATCGAATTGCTGATAGAGTAATTATTTTAAGAGATGGTCACTATATTACTGATATGCTATATCAGGATACGAATTTAGATGAAATAATCTCCCACATGGTTGGTAGAGAGATTAAAGAAAAGTTCCCTCAAGTAGAATGTAAAATTGGTGAAAAGATCTTCGAAGTAAAAAATTTGAATGCTGGAAGACTTGTTAGAGATATTAATTTTGAATTGTTTGCAGGAGAGATAGTAGGTATAGCAGGTTTGATGGGGGCAGGACGAACTGAGACGGTTCGTGCGATTTTCGGGGTAGATCCAAAGGTTACAGGTGAAATTTATATTGATTCCAAGCAAGTAACCATAGATAAACCTATTGATGCAATAAAAGCAGGACTTGTATTGGCCCCAGAAGATAGGAGACATCAAGGCTTGGCTACCAAACTAAGTGTTAGAGAAAATGTTGCACTACCTAATTTAGATATTCTGGGTGGGATATTTGGTACTATAAATAGATCAAAAGAAAAAAAGATGAATGCAGAAGCAGTCGAAAATTTAAAAATTAGATTACCTAATGTAGAAGTACCTGCGGCAAGTTTATCTGGTGGCAATCAACAAAAAGTAGTTGTTGGTAAATGGTTAGCTCGAGACTCTAGAGTAGTTATTTTTGACGAACCCACAAGAGGCATTGATGTTGCTGCAAAAGTTGAAATATATAACTTGATGAATCAATTAAAGGAACAAGGGGTTGCTGTATTGTTTGTTTCATCGGAATTACCGGAAGTTTTAGGAATAAGTGACCGTATTTTGGTGATGTGTGACGGTAAAATTACCGCAGATATTAAAAATGAACAGGTTACTCAAGAGCAAATCTTACATTATGCAACACAGTTTGAAGATAAAAAAGACTAATAATTTCAATTGAGGAAGAAGATGATGATGAGTAAGAATAGTAAGGGTTTTCTGAAAAAGATTGTTTCACGAAGAGGTGTTGGGCAAGTTTTGACAGCAGGTATAGGGCTAATAATAATCAGTGCAGTATTTGCAATTATTAATCCTATATTTGGTTCATGGAATAATATTAGTAACTTATTAAGACAAATTGCCCCCATCTTGATTATAGGAATTGGCCAATCATATGTCCTTATTACAGGAAACATTGATCTTTCAATAGGTTCCGTTGTAGGTATGAGTTGCATGATGTCTGCAACTCTGATGACGAGAGGAGTATCACCTCTGATATCTTCATTGATTACTTTTGTTGCCTGTATGGGTATTGGTTTGATGAATGGTTTTTTGGTTGCGAGATTTAAAATGCCACCATTTATTGCAACTCTAGGCTCTATGACAATTGCTAGGGGTATTGCTCAGCTTGTTAATAATAACTACAATACCGATTCTATTGGTGAAAATGCAAATACTTTTCGTGATATTTTTTATTATGGAAAAACAGTAGGTATTTATAATCCCGTCTGGATAGCTTTGATTCTTTGGTTGATCTTCAATTTTGTTCTGAGTAGTACTAAGTCGGGTAGGCATCTTTATGCGGTTGGTAGTAATGAGGAAGCAGCTAGATTTTCTGGTGTGAGTACATTTTCAACTATTATGACAGCTTATTTGGTGAGTGCCTTTTGTTCGATGATTGTGGGATTGGTCAATTGTGCCACTAGTGGAGCAGGAACAATGGATTCTGGAACATCATACGAAATGTATGCAGTTGCTGCATCTGTTATCGGAGGAGTTAGCACATTAGGAGGAACTGGAATTTTATCTGGAACAGTTGTAGGCGCTTCAATATGGGGTGTTTTACAAAATGGGTTACAGTTTGCAGGAGCGCCATTAGCATGGCGAAATATTGTAGTTGGGGTGATAGTTATTATTTCTGTTTTACTAGATGTTGTGTTCAGGATGAGTAAAAAAGTGACTATCCAGAAAGAAGAAAAACAAATACAATAAGTTACTTCTATGATTATAAGTAAAACACTAAAAAACACCAATAATGAGTAAGGGGATTGTTAATGAAAAAAGTTCTGATTTGTGGGGAATCATATTTTGGCTACACAATTCATATTAAAGGTGCAGACACCATGGAAACCACTGGCTATCATGAGCAGGTAGGTTGGTTAAAAGATGCCTTAATTAACAGTGGTTATGAAGTTTCATACTTACCTAATCATGAAGTTGTCAATGGAATGCCCTCGACTGTAGAAGGACTTTCTGAGTACGATCTTATTATTTTATCTGATGTTGGCGCTAATACTTTGATGATGCCAGATCGTTCTTTTCAAGAAAGCCTACCGACACCTGATCGTTGTAATGCCATAAAAGAATATGTTGAGCATGGAGGTTCATTAGTTTTGGTTGGTGGATTCATGTCTTTTACAGGTATCGAAGGAAAGGCTAGATATGGAATGACACCTATAGCGGATATTTTACCCGTAGATTTACTAACCTATGATGATAGAGTTGAGATATCGAGTGGTATTGTGCCAATGATAAAGAATATAGATCATCCGATTTTTAAAAACATGTCTTCTAACTGGAAATCATATTTTATCGGCTACAATAAAACAATTGAAAATATTACAAAAGGAGAAGTATTAGCAACAATTAATGGTGATCCTTTTATTGCTGTTAGTGAGATAAATAAAGGAAAAGTTGTTGTTTTCACATCTGATTGTGCTCCGCATTGGGCGCCTCAATCCTTTCTAGATTCTCCAGAATATCGAATAATCTGGAAAAATATAGCAGATTGGGCAACGAATAAATAACAATCCAGAAGCATTGGATGAAGAGAACAAAAGCAATTTATTATTTTAGTTATGACGGTGTAATACCGTTCTAAATACAGTTATTTTGGAGGAAAAAATGAAAAAGAATATTTTAAAAGTGTTAGTTAGCATGTTTGTGGTTATGGCCTTGTTAATGTCTGCAGCTTGTAACTCGGGTACAGACAAAAAAGAAGAACAAAAAGAAGAAAAAGTAGAATCTACAGAAGGTGCTGATGAAGAAACAGAAAAAGCAGAAGACTCAGAAGAAGTTGACGAGGCATCAACCGGCGTCGATGCAGATACGTTAATTGTGCTAGTTACAATGGATAGCATCAACCAATACTGGGTAGGGATGGACGAAGCAGCACAAGCAGAAGCAGAGGCTCAAGGAGTTAAGTACCAGTGGATGGCTCCCGATCAAAAAGATGATCAACAACAAATAGAGCGTGTTAACAATGCCGTAGCTGCAGGTGCTGATGCAATCTTAATTGCCGCAAACGGACCCGATGCTATTACTGCAGCACTAAAGGAAGCATCTGATGCAGGCGTAAAAATTGTTTATGTTGACTCCCCTGCGAATTTTGATGCAGTTGCAACATTTTCAACCAATAACACTCAAGCCGGTACAACAGCAGGTGAAGAAATGTTAGCTGAACTTGAAAATAGAGGAGTAACATCAGGTAAAATCGGAGTAGTAAGTGTTAATGCTGCTACAGATTCAACGGTGAGTAGAGATAATGGATTCCGAGCAGCTTTCGAAGGAACAGACTTCGAATTACTTGAAACACAATTTGCTGACGGTGATGCTAAACGTGCACAAGACTATGCAGAAGGATTTATTACTCAAGGTTGTGTAGGTATTTTCGGAGCTAATGAAAACTGTGCGATTGGTGTTGGTAATGCTATCAAAGGTGCAAATGCAAAAGATACTGTAGTTGGTGTTGGCTTCGATCCTTCGGATGTAGTTCAAGAGTTGATCAATGAAGGCAATTTACTTTGTGCAATGCAACAGAATCCTGATGTTATGGGCAAAATGGGTGTCGAAGCTGCCATTAAAGCTCTTAAAGGTGAAGATGTTGGTGAAACCGAAGTTGATACCGGTGTTTCTGTTGTGAAAGCATCTGAATAATTGAATGCTATCTCAAAGTGTTTATTATTGAGAATGGACATTATTTAATAATTTAGAACAAGAAACGAAGTGGCTTTTGATTTGGATGTATATTTCTTGAATTAAAAGCCACCTTTAATTATGTAAGATATTCTCAAAACAATAATAATTTAAGCGAAATTAATAGTGAGAAAAGCTAGTGAAAAGAGGGTATAAATGAAACGCTCACAAATTAATGAAGCAATTCAAGATATGGAGAAGTTGTTAGAAAAATATAGTTTTTCTTTACCTCCTTTCTGCAATTGGACACCCAAAGAGTGGAGAACAAAAGGCTCTGAATATAACGAAATTCGAGATAATATGTTAGGCTGGGATGTGACCGATTATGGAAAAAATAAATTTAATGAATTAGGTTTTACATTAATCACTTTAAGAAATGGAAACTATCAAATGAGTGAAAAATATGCAAAACCTTATGCAGAAAAATTGATTATGCTTAAAGAAGGTCAATATTCTCCTATGCATTATCATTGGTCAAAGATGGAAGATATTATTAATAGAGGTGGTGGTAACTTATTGATCAGGCTATACAATAGTAGCCTTGCCGGAGAATTTTCTGATACTGATGTAAAAGTTATATCAGATGGAAGAGAATATTTCGTTCCTGCAGGTACACAAGTTCGATTAATGCCTGGTGAGAGTATTACGATATATCAAGAACTATACCATGATTTTTCAGTTGAAAAAGGAACAGGAACTGTATTAATAGGGGAAGTTTCTATGTGTAATGACGACAATACTGATAATCGCTTTTATCAACCTTTGGGTCGCTTTCCGGAAATTGAAGAAGATGAAGAACCATATAGATTACTCTGTAATGAGTATCCGAAAACTATAGAGATAGAGTGATATATCCTCAAAAGGTGTATCCTAGGAAGAGTTTATTTTGATACCGTTTGATATAGAAACTAAACCACTATTCTTGTCTGACTTTCAGTTGTTTTTATTAAAGAAACCAGATGATATATATTTTGTAACTTTTCGTGTGATTTTTCCTAATGAAAAAATCTGGGATATTTGCTATCCTTTTCCAAAATCAGATTTGCTTAAACTGAATACTAACTTATTTGAAAGATATTTAGTTGCATTAGTTAATAATATTATCTCTACTTTTGGTGGTCTAGATTTACAAATTTATTATGACAAGTCCTGTGCAGATCAAAATAATTTATTTCTTAATTTGGACAATGTCTTTCAAATTTCAGAATCTACTAGAACATCTTATGGTTCTTTTATTAATTATTCGGATAGAATAAACAGACATTTCAACAAACCTAATTTTAAGTTTTCTTATTACCATTTTGATGAGAAGATTTCTTTGAAAGAAAACGAAAAATTTTCAATACGAGAATTAGAAGCTCCCTCCATAAAAATTAGTAATAGTGAAATAACTGATCTTCCTAATAATCAAATCTGGATTTCTTTAGATGTAGGCGGAAATTCTATTAAAGGAGTTTTATATCAAAACGGTAATATTTTATCCATGAAGGATTATTCATGGTTTCCTGCTCGAATGACTGAAGCGGATGAATTCAATGGTGGGATTGAGAATGTAATACGTTTTTTGTTAAAAGAAATTGGTTTTGAAAATGATTTATCAAAAAAAGTTGATGCAATGATAATAGGCTATCCAGATATTATTATCGACAACAAGATAATAGGTGGTGAAACATATAAGCATCTTGGAATTAGAACAAAATATTGCAATAATTATGAGCAAGAATACCGCAAGCTCTATAGTTTAGATGAGCTATTACAAAAATATCTAAAAAATGATGGGAAGTTGATTATTTTAAATGACGGCAATGTAGCAGCTCTAATTGAGACAATTGAAAGGATTCTTTTACCAGATGAATATGGTAAAGATTTCTTGACTATGGTTCATACCATAGGAACCGAGATGGGTACCGGTTTTTTGTCTTCAATCCCTATAGTTCAAAAAATTCCTTTAGAGTGCTATCAATATGTTATTGATTTAGGCATGCAAAATTATTCTAAATATGTTCCAAGTGACATTCGTAGTATAAACAATACGAATAGCGAAATTTCAGGCACAGTTCAAAAATATGTTACCCAGATGGGTTTATTTCGTTTATCTATTACTGATATGCTTGAAAACGATCCTAATTCTTTTCAACAGCTTATCACGGAGGGGTTTATTGAATATCGAGGTAATGAGTTGCGTGTAGTTACTGATCCAGAAGATATGCGTAGTAAGCTAACATACTTCCTTACGGACGAGATGTTACATAAAGGAAATAAAAGTGTAAGAAGGGCTCTTTTACAAATGGGACATGCTTTAGCTGCCACAATAGATCAAGTAAAAATGATCATTCCTGAAATGGGAACTGAGCGGGTTCTGAGTGGTGGAATAGTTTCTGATACTATTGCATATAACACTCTAAAAGAGGGCTTACACTCAGTCAAACCAACATATAATATTTCTCGCTTAGGTGATAAACCAAGTAAATTACCTTTGGTACAATCTCTACCGCCAAACAAGCGTTCATTTCAAATTGCAGTCGGCGAACTTTATGTCTTAAATATACTTACTTAATATATCTTGTGTTTTTTCGCTTACTTTTTTAATTATTAATTATTAGCATAAATATATTTTCTCAAATTTTAAAAAAATTATGGAATTATTATTTGTTTATTTCTAATTTTGATTTTCGAAAAGCTAAGATTATTTATTACGTCAATATTAATTAGATTGTAGGGTTGTGAAAAGTTCCTTGAAAACTAAAAAATATACACTAGTCAAAATCAAGAATTAATTAGAATAAGAGATCAGAAAAGGGTTTTGAGGTATATCTAAAAAAGAGATACAGTTACAGTTAAAGAATTTACTGATAAACTAGAGTTAACAGCATCAACTATTATCACAATAATAGATCAGTTAATTGATATTGGTTTAGCCGAAGAATGTGGTTATATTCTTACGACAAGAGGCAGGAAACCGGCAAAGTATTGTTTGAATGCATCTTACAATTATATAGTTACTGTTGATCTAGAGCAGTAAAATATGTTTGTAGATATTTCTAACCTTTTAGGTGATTTTGTAGACATAAAAAATGAAAGTGTAGAGCCTGAAAAAGTGCAATATCATTTTTAAACACTTAACACAAATTGTTGAAAAAATGTTGAAAGCTAACAACATTAATAAAGATGAAGTTGCTGTTTTAGTGGTTGGAAATGTTGGTTTATTTGATGAAAAGACTGGTGCTATTTCATATGCTGCAGGGAATACGGTATGGAGTAGGGAACGTTATATTTAGAAGAAAGCTTCACTTGTCCTGTTATTGTCAAAACGATATAAATCTTTCAACAATCGGTGAGCATATTAAAGGAGTTACACAGAATCATCATAGTGATTTTGTATTTTTTAGATTTGATGTAGGCGCTAAAGCTGGAATTATGATAAATGACAAACTAAAAAAAGGGCATAGCTATAGAAAAATAATGAACATTTTTGATAAATATAGTCCGAAAGATATTGCCTAAATAGTAGACTTTCGTTTTTTGTTTTTCATTTCGGTGGAAACTGCGTCAAAAAGACATCAAGTATAGAGACCGAAGATGATTTCATTTATGGTTCCGTTGAGATGAAAAATTCTTATTTTTTGAAATCCTCATCGCCAAAGCTGGTTTCTAAAATAAAACCAGCTTTCTCTCTAGCGAAATGGTATATAATACCCTAACTAATTCCGGTTTATTTTTTCAATCTTCTCTTTAATCTTTTCTTTTTCGTCTTGGGTAATAGCACCACAATTAACTGTTGCAGAGAAAGTCTCTCCCGGGGCAATTGTGAAAACATTTCCTTTATCCATTTCTGCAGTATAACCTTCTGATTCTGCAGTTGCCGGAAGAACCATTCCCATAGCCTCACAATCTTCATGATAAGCAATCCAGCGAACTCCGTGTCCTAATTCTTTAGTGTCAAAATATGTGTAATATGCTGAACCATCAGGCAATTCATAAAGAAAATGTGCATGGTCATCTTCATCAATTTTCATATCTCTTAAGAAAAAAACTATTTCCGGATCATAGTACTCTTGTTCAGGAATTGGATTAGAAGTAGAAGGATCTGCTTTAACCCTATTAAATAACTCTACTAAATTTGAATCAGATGCTGATTGATCTACTTCTTGAATTGCCATATGATCGGCATCCCAAGCCAAGCTTTGATAAATATTAGCGTTCGGTACCAGTTTATTATTCACATGGCATAAATACATGAGGCTCATTTCTTTGCGTGATAAGTTTTTTGTTTGCATTGTAACATCTAACATACCTGAACTTTCATACATTTTTACCATTGGTTGTGCCAGATAATGTTCATCAAAAGCCACATTATGTTCATAGGTCCCTGTAACAGCTATAAAATTACCGTTGTTATCAGAACCAACAATAATTTTAGCATCTTTATAGTCTGCATAAGGAATTACTCCATGAGGTGGATGATTATCCGATTCTTTTGGTACACCCATTGCCGTCATGCCGCAATGCATCAGATAGCAACCATAAGTTTCACCAAAATTATTACTTTTTACCGGTTCGGGAAATGGAGTATTCATTTTTATCGAATTGTTATAAAAAACAGCGTCCCAAATCATCTGACCTTTATAAGGTAAAACTACAATATAGCCAGCTTCATTTTCTAATCTAATTGCTTCAATGTCACTGTCGTATTTAAACAAAGATGCTTTTAACTGATCAGTTTCTAAAATTAATTTTTCTTTTGAAGTGAAAAAATGTTTTTCTAATTTTATTATCATATTAACTCTCCATTCTTTTATGACTGTTCTGTTAAGTTAAAAATTAAAAAGAGATCTGAAAAGCCTCTGGTAGAATGTTCTTGAACAA
>JAAYKK010000053.1 GCA_012522435.1 Clostridiaceae bacterium
AAAGAATAATTAATTGAGGATGATTATGAATAATTTGGAAGATATGCAGCGTAGCTGTTTAGTTGCTGATTTTACACCGGAACAACAAGGTTCCGAATTGACATTAATGGGTTGGTGTCACCGTCAAAGAGATATCGGGAATTTGGTGTTTATTACTTTGCGTGATCGTAGCGGAGAGTTACAACTTGTAATAGATGATCAAAGCCCGCCGGAAGCGTTGGCCGCTGCACGTCAGGTACGAAGTGAATATGTTTTAGCCTGTCGCGGTATCTTGCGAAAAAGACAAGATGTTAATCCCGATATGCCGACCGGAGAATGGGAATTACATATTACTGAATTGAGAATTTTGTCCAAAGCAAAAACTCCTCCTTTCTATATTGAAGAAAATGTCGATACGGGAGAAGCCTTACGTCTTGAACATCGTTACTTAGATTTACGTAGGCCGGATCTGCAAAGAAAAATTATTAAAAGACATCAGATAACAAAATGGACCAGAGACTTTTTTGAACAGGAAGGTTTTTTCGAAATTGAAACTCCGATGTTAATCAAAAGTACACCGGAAGGAGCTAGAGACTATCTGGTACCTTCCAGGGTTTTTCCGGGAGAGTTTTTTGCTTTACCGCAATCGCCTCAATTATATAAACAATTGTTAATGTTGAGTGGATTTGATCGTTATATGCAGATTGCAAAGTGCTTCAGAGATGAAGATTTGAGAGCTGACAGACAGCCGGAGTTTACCCAAATTGATCTTGAGATGTCATTTGTAAAAGCAACTGAGGTGATGGATCTGGTCGAGCACTTTTTAGCTTACTTATGGGAAAAAAGCGAAGACTATCAAGTTAAACTTCCGATCCCCAGATTGACTTATACACAAGCTTTAAAAAAATATGGTCTTGATAATCCTGACACACGTTTTGGCATGGAATTGAAAGATATTTCTGATTTAGCATCTGAGACTGATTTCAGAGTGTTTACGGGTGCGATTGAATCAGGTGGTTCAGTTCAATTAATTGTCGTACCTCAAGGTTCCAAGATGACGAGAAGAGAAATTGATAGTTTAACAGATTATGTTAAAGAATATCGGGCGAAAGGTTTAGCCTGGATCGCTCTTGAAAATGAACCGCGAGGCTCATTTCTAAAATTTGTCGAATCTGAATGGATAGAGCGAGTCAAACAAAGAGTTGAAGCTGAAACCGGTGATTTGTTGTTATTTGTTGCAGACCAAACTGATGTAGTATATGATGCTTTAGGTCATCTGAGAGAAGAAGTTGCACAACGGCTTGACCTAATTGATCAATCCTTATGGAATTTTGTCTGGATTACCGAATTCCCGATGTTTGAATATGATGAAGAAGCTGAGCGCTATGTTGCGGTTCATCATCCTTTTACATCGCCGATGGATGAAGATTTAGATTTACTAAAAACTGATCCCGGACAATGCAGAGCCAAAGCATATGACATTGTACTCAATGGAAATGAAATTGGTGGAGGAAGTATTAGAATCCATGATCAAGAACTGCAGAGCGAGATATTCAGCTTGCTCGGCTTCAGTAAAGAAGAAAGTGAAGATCGCTTCGGATTCCTCCTAGAAGCTTTTGAATATGGAGTCCCGCCTCATGGAGGCTTAGCATTCGGCTTGGATCGTCTAGTCATGCTATTGACTCAAAGTGACAGTATTCGCGATGTTATTGCTTTCCCTAAAGTACAGAATTCTTCTTGCTTGATGAGTAAAGCACCGAGTAAAGTCTCTCAAGATCAATTAAAAGAATTGAATATCAATATTATTACAAAAGACAAATAATATTTTCTAAGCAGATTTAATTGTTGTGATCAAAGGAGCAACCGACAGTGAGCAAAAATTCACATGATGATTATTATGACTTGATTGCAGATATAGAACAAAGAAAGCACCAACAGATCGACGACGATTCTGGGAACAAGAGTTCAGCTTCGGACAAATTGCTACAATTTTTGGATTGGCTGAGAACTTTTCTATTTATCATCTTAATCGGTTTATTTATTTCGTTGTTTGTTATTCAACGCAATACGATTTCCGGACCTTCGATGGAGCCAACCTTGCAGAACAATGATCAGATTTTTGTTGAAAAAATCAGCAAGTATTTCAAGATAGAGCGAGGAGATATCGTGACAATTGATGAAGCGGAGGATGATCATCCTCACAATTTATTAATTAAACGTGTGATTGGTTTACCGGGTGAAAAGATCGAAATAAATGACGGAGTTGTTTACATTAATGATCAGGAATTGATTGAAGAATACTTGCCGAACGGAGTAGTTACCACTGCCAATCCTGAAATGGAACATACTTCTGAAATTTTGGGCGAGGATGAATATTTTGTGTTGGGTGATAATCGATCTGTGAGCAAAGACAGTCGAAGACTCGGTCCTGTCCATAAAGATCAAATTATAGGTAAACTTTTGGTCAGATTTTATCCTTTCGACAGTATTGGTAAACCTGATTAGTTATTTAATTTTTATAATTTTTCGACGGAGGTATCATGTCGCAAATAAGACAAGAAAATGTTAGAAATTTTTGCATTATTGCTCATATAGATCATGGGAAATCTACTTTAGCAGATTGTTTGATTGAAGCTACCGGAGCTATTTCAACGCGTGAAATGCAAGATCAAATCCTGGATAATATGGACTTGGAAAAAGAGCGTGGTATAACTATTAAAGCTCAGGCAATCAGGATGGAGTATCAACACAGTGATGGAGAAACTTATATTTTGAATTTAATTGATACTCCGGGCCATGTTGACTTTAACTATGAAGTATCAAGAACCTTAGAAGCATGTGATGGAGCTATTTTGGTTGTTGATGCCGCTCAAGGTATAGAGGCTCAGACATTAGCAAATGTCTATTTGGCGCTTGATGCAGATTTGGAGATCATGCCGGTGATCAATAAAATTGATTTACCTTCCGCGAGACCTGAGGAAATAGCCCAAGAGATTGAAGATGTAATAGGCATTGAGGCACATAGTGCACCTCAAATCTCAGCCAAGAATCAAGTGAACATTCAAGCTGTTCTTGATCAAATAATTGAACGTCTTCCGGCACCCAAAGGCGATCCGGATGAGCCATTGCAAGCTTTAATTTTTGATTCTGAATATGATACGTATAAAGGCGTAATCGCTCACATTAATGTCAAACAAGGTTCGGCAAAAGTTGGTGACGAGATTACGATGATGAATACAAATAAATCATTTGAAATTACGGAATTGGGTTACTTCGGAGCAAATGGCGATGCTTCGGTAAATGAATTACACACGGGTGATGTAGGATTTTTGGTTGCCAGTATTAAAAACGTTCAGGATACTCGGGTAGGAGATACCATTACTCAAAAAGATAAGCCTGCTGCAGAACCATTACGGGGATATAAGCCGGTTCAACAAATGGTATTTTGTGGTTTATATCCAATTGACGGTGCCGACTATAATAATCTGCGTGAAGCTTTGGAAAAGGTTCAACTAAATGATGCTGCTCTCTCTTTTGAACCTGAAACTTCCGCAGCATTAGGTTTTGGCTTTCGTTGCGGTTTTCTCGGTTTATTGCATTATGAAATTATCCAAGAAAGAATTGAACGAGAATTTGAGCTGGATATTATTTCCACAGCTCCATCTGTTGTCTACAAATTACATTTAACTGATGAGACAGTTATTAAGTTAGATAATCCGACCAATATGCCCGAGACAGAAGAGATTGAATTTATTGAAGAACCGATTGTTGATGTCTCAATAGTAGTACCGGATGAATATATTGGAAATATTATGGAACTGTGTCAAGAACGGCGTGGGATATATCAAACAATGGAATATTTGGAGACGACCAGAGTTAATTTGCATTATGAAATGCCCCTAAATGAGATAATCTATGACTTTTTCGATGCACTCAAATCTAGAAGTAGAGGTTATGCATCTTTAGATTATGAGTTGAAAGGTTATCAAAGCTCAGAATTGGTTAAATTAGATATCTTAATTAACGGTGAAGTTGTGGATGCGCTTTCCTTTATCATACATAGAGACAAGGCATATCCAAGGGGTCGCCGGATGGTAGAAAAACTAAGAGAAGAAATTCCTCGTCAACAATTTGAAATTCCTCTACAAGCAGCAATTGGCGGAAAAATTATAGCTCGTGAAACAATTAGGGCTTATCGCAAAGATGTAACAGCAAAATGTTATGGTGGTGATATTTCGCGGAAACGAAAATTGCTTGAAAAACAAAAAGAGGGTAAGAAGAGAATGCGCCAAGTCGGTAGTGTAGAAATTCCTCAAGAAGCATTCATGAGCGTGCTTAAGTTAGATGAATAAATATCTGTTTATTTAACGATGATGAATCAGCTTTACTATATTGTTGCTTTTTAGTATAATCTTTGGCGAAAATGATAAGATTTTAGATGCGGATGTGGTGAAATTGGCAGACACGCTGGATTTAGGTTCCAGTGCGAAAGCATGCAGGTTCGAGTCCTGTCATCCGCACCATTTTTAACAATCTGTATCTAGAGCCTTTTAAGGAGAAACAATGCGAAAACTTTGTGATTTTTTAGCAATGACCAAATTATTTGACGGTCTTAATCATAATGTTTACGGTGACTATTGTGAACAAACCAATATCCACATTTACTGGAAAGGTGAGTTTATAGCACGCGAGGGTGATGTTTCTTCCGGTGTCGGGATTATTGTTGAAGGTCAAGTTGCGAAGCAAAAATATTCTCCTGATGGAGATTCAGCAACTTTGGATTTGCTGGAAGTAGGACATACCTTCGGTGAAGATTTGATTTTCTCCGAAGATAATAAATTTGATTTCAGTCTGGAAGCAGTTTCTTCAGTTAAAGTTGTATATGTAAGACGTGAAGATCTGTTTGAGATGATCAATCGCTCACCTCAAATGTTAAGCAATCTATTAGGCTTACTTTCCGATCATATTCAAGATCAAAACAAAAGAATTTATACCTTATCTCAAAGAACCTTAAGGCAAAAAATCTCTGCCTATTTATTAGAATTACTGGATTTACAATTAATTGCTGAGAATAAAACCTTATCTGAAGCTTCGCAAATTGTTTCTACACATGCAGTCGAATTACCGGCTTCAAAAGAAGTGGTTTCAAGATTATTAGCAATGCCGCGACCATCTTTTTCGCGTGAACTTATTGCAATGGAAAAAGACGGATTGGTCAGAGTTAGCGGTAGGGTGATCTGGTTATGTGATTTAGAAGGACTTGAAAGCGGTATTGTGGGTGATTATGCTTCCTAGACGAAAAGGTAGTTTATTGTCCCACTATGATTTAGGAGGACAATGATGACTCAACTATCGGATATTGAAATTGCACAGAAAGCAAACTTACAACCAATTCAAGAGATTGCCCAAAAAGCCGGAATTCCAACAGAAGATTTAGAGCTGTATGGTAAATATAAAGCAAAAGTAAATCTCTCAGCCTTAAAATCAAATTTCCCCGATAAAAAACTAATTTTAGTCACTGCCATTTCTCCAACATCTGCAGGCGAAGGAAAAACAACAGTTTCTGTCGGTTTAGGAGATGCTTTGAGAATGAGGAATAAAAATTCCGCAATTGCTTTGCGCGAGCCTTCTTTAGGACCTGTTTTTGGTGTAAAGGGTGGCGCAGCCGGCGGCGGCTATGCTCAAGTTTTGCCGATGGATGATTTAAATCTTCATTTTACAGGTGATTTTCATGCAATAGGGGCTGCTAATAATCTGTTAGCAGCCATGTTGGATAATCATATTCATCATGGTAATAGCTTAAATATTGATCCCAGACGTATTGTTTGGAAACGTTGTGTGGATATGAATGATCGTCAATTGCGAAAAATCGTTGACGGCTTAGGTAACAGGGTTGATGGAGTTCCACGCCAAGATGGTTTTGATATTACTGTTGCTTCTGAAATTATGGCTGTATTTTGTCTAGCTAATTCCGTAACGGATCTAAAAGAACGTTTAGGTAAAATGATTGTTGCATACAACTATCAAGGAAAGCCGGTTTTAGCAAGTGATTTGAAAGCCGAAGGAGCGATGGCAGTTCTTTTGAAAGATGCCCTAAAACCTAATTTAGTTCAAACTATTGAAGGCACTCCGGCATATATCCATGGGGGGCCTTTTGCCAATATTGCTCACGGATGTAATAGTATCTTAGCCACTAAAATGGCATTATCGCATCATGATTATACAGTTACCGAAGCAGGATTCGGTTCTGATTTAGGAGCAGAAAAATTTTTGGACATTAAATGTCGGAATAATGATTTAATACCAAATGCAGTAGTTTTAGTTGCAACGGTTCGCGCCTTAAAAAAACACGGTGGCCTTAAAAATGAACAATTAAATCAAGAAAACATTTCTGCTTTGCAGCAGGGTATGCCGAATCTGTTACGTCATATTTCTGTATTGAGTGATGTTTTTAATACTAATGTTGTAGTCGCTGTAAACCGCTTTCCTACCGATACTGAAGCAGAACTTGATTTGATCAAACAAGCTTGCCAAGAAGTTGGGATTAATGCTTGCATCTGTGAAGTTTGGGCAAGAGGCGGTCAGGGCGGTTTGGAGTTAGCAGATCAGGTAATTAAATTATCTGAAACACAATCAAATTTGAGTTTCGCATACAGTTTAAGACAAGGTATTAAAGAAAAAATAAGTGAGTTAGCAAAAAATGTCTACAAAGCAGATGGCGTTGATTTTACGAAAATTGCAAAGGAAAAAATCTCTAATGCTGAACAGAGTGGGTATGGAAATCTTCCTATCTGTATGGCGAAAACACAATATTCTTTTTCCGACAATCCGGAATTAATCGCTGCTCCTGATAATTTTAAAATCACTGTTCGTGACATCAGAGTGTCTGCCGGTGCCGGTTTTATAGTCGCACTGACCGGTACAATCATGACCATGCCAGGCTTACCGAAAATTCCGGTCGCAGAAAATATTGATATTGATGCTCAAGGAATCATCACTGGCTTAATGTGAATAAATGTGAAGAATAGCAATAAGATTTTGAAAATGTTTGTGCATACTCTACAAATGTAATATAATTGCTATAAACTTGTTAATCCGATGATACAGATGGTCATAAAGATAGAGCCTTAATAAGGTAAAATTGATGTTAATCAGGAAGGTAGATCATGGAAGAGATTAAAAAATGTATAGAAGAGGTTTCGCATTTTTTAGATGCGACAATGGGCGCTACGAATAGAGAAGGTTTGATTTTTGCTGCCACTGACGAATCTTTGGTAGGTAATCAAGATAGTTCGGTGAAAGCTTTTGTCATGTCTTCTGATAATAAAACTGTTGCGGGGGGCAATACCTATATCAAATTGAATCATGATCAAAAGTTGGTTGCAGTTGCTTTTATTAAAGGAACTGATGTAGTTTCAGCTAACTATTTGGAATTGCTTGCAGGTTGGATAGGATCCGCCCTTAAAGAAAAGAATACGGAAGAAGAAAGTGAAGGCTTTCTGAAGAATGTTCTCTTGGAAAATGAATTACCGGGGGATATTCCATTAAAAGCTCGCGAGTATAGAATTCCTTATACACATCCAAGACAAGCCTTGTTGATTAATTTTAAGGAAAATTTTGATTTACAAGTGAAGTCTGCTTTAAACAGCATCTTGGAATCAGAGCAAGAGCATCATGTTTTACCGATGGATGAAAAAAACTTAGTCATCTTATTGGATTTGGGCAAACATTCCGCACTTTTCGAACAGAGCAGCGATGTTGCTTTGGATGAAAAAAAGTGCCAAGAACAAATGGATGAAATTGAAGACTTCCCCAATAAAATATATGATGCGCTGAATGAAAGTATTGAAAAGTTAGAGTTACACATAGGTGTAGGAATGCCGACTGAGACATTGAAAGATATATCAAGATCTTATCGAGAAGCATCATTGGCCTTGACTGTAGGTAAGATTTTCGAAAGCGATAAGAAAATCATGCGTTACAATAAATTAGGCTTAGGACGTTTAATTTATCAATTGCCGCCGACATTATGTCAAATGTTTCTCTCAGAAGTATTTGAATCCGGAACATATGAACAATTGGATCCGGAAACATTATTAACGATCGATAAATTCTTTGATAATAGTTTAAACGGTTCAGAAACATCAAGACAACTGTTTGTTCACCGTAATACGTTGGTATATCGGTTAGACAAAGTTGAAAAAATTACAAATTTAGATCTTAGATCTTTTGATGATGCTGTATTATTTAAACTTGCTTCAATGGTTAGGAAATATCTTGAATCTTTGCAATCAGACGGCACCTTTAATCCTACCGGTAACAAATGGTAAAGATAGAGGTAGAATCTTTTGATTGAATTTAGGAATACCGAAAAGGTTTATCCAAACGGTGCAAAAGCATTAAAAGATGTTAATTTTAAAATAGAATCGGGAGAATTCGTATTCTGTATCGGTGAAAGTGGGGCAGGAAAGTCCACTTTAATCAGGTTGATAACCTGTGAAGAAAAGCCGACCAAAGGTACGGTAATTCTTGATAATTTCGAGTTGAGTCGTTTGCAAAAACGACTCATTCCTACTTTAAGAAGAAAAATCGGCATGATTTTTCAGGATTTCCGTTTAATTGACTCCAAAACAGTTTATGAGAACGTTGCTTTCGCTATGGAAATAGTTGGATCTTCAAAAGCGCAAATCAAACGGCGAGTACCGATGGTTTTGAGTGTTGTAGGTTTACGCAACAAAGCGGATAGCTACCCTTCTGAGTTATCAGGAGGCGAAGCTCAAAGAGTCGGTGTAGCACGTGCTATGATCAATAATCCGGGTTTAATTTTAGCAGATGAACCTACGGGTAACTTAGATCCGATAAATGGAGAAGCAATTTTAGCTTTGCTTGAAGAAATTAATCAGGCCGGCACGACTGTTATCTGCTGTACTCACGATGTAAGCCTGGTTGATTTAATGCAAAAAAGAGTGCTTGAATTAGACCGAGGGGTTTTGGTTCGCGATGAAGAGTGCGGCGTATATTCGGATTGTATTGTTGAAAGAGAATTAAATTTTGAACGATCGGATATCGACATAGCAGAATTGGATGAGGCTATTTTTGATAATCTTCGCTATGAAGAGAGAAAGCGTCTGGCAAGAAGAGAAAAACAATCAGCAGAGATTAAGTCCATGATTGATGAAGATAGACGCAAAAGAAGAAATCGTCTTTCTTTGGCCGAGCGTATTGCTAAAATGAGAATGCTTGCTGAAGATATTGATCTTGATGATTATGAGAAAAGAAATTAAGCGAAATCCTCATATCCTAATTAAGATAAGAAAGGGCGATTTTTATGAAAAGTAGAAGATTTTTATATGCAATCAGAGATGGTTTTGTTAATTTGAAACGACATCCTTTGGTTTTAATCGCTTCTATTACAACAATGATGTTATTATTGCTCGTCGGAAGCATATTTTCTGCATTTGCTATTAACTTGAGACATTTAGTAGGAATTGCCGGACAAAAACCGCCGATAGAAATAATGTTTAAAACCGGAACTTTAGCAGCTGATGCTGAGAATTTTGACAATTTATTGGAAGAAGATCCTAATGTTGTTTTTCATAATTTAAATACTCCTGAAGAAAACTATGAAATATTTGTTAGTAGTTTAGGGAAACAGGAATTGTTTGATGATTTTAACTATCAGGAAAGGATCCCATATACAATAAACGTCCGTTTGGCAGATCCGGCAACCGGTGAAGAATTTAGAAATAAAAGTCTAGAGAATATAAATATTAAAGAAGTTTACATGGAAGATGAACTGATGCATTTGCTGAATCAGCTTATGCAAGGAGTAACTACGGTTAGTATCATTGTAATTGTTGTTTTCGGTTTGATAACCGTATTTATTATCTCTAATATGATCAGGATTGCTGCCCTTGCCAGGGCATATGAAATAAACATAATGAAATATATCGGTGCAACAAATGCTTATATCAGAATACCGTTTATTATTCAGGGTATGTTAGTAGGATTGATTGGAGCTATTTTATCATCAGTTGCTTTCGGATTCGGCTACAATGCAATTTACAAGCATTTTGGTCAAGATATCCTGAATCGGGCAGATTTTGCATTGCTTTCTTCGAATCAGATATTGCCTATTGTAATATTGGCATGTGTTGCAATTGGAATTATGATTGGTGGTATTTTCAGCGGTCTTGCCGTAAGAAAGCACGTAGATGTATAAAGAAAGTGTTGGTAGCAATATGAATAATAGAAGAAAAACTATTTCCTACATTTTATCTTTAATCTTGCTGTTAGGTTTAGTTATTACAGGAATCAACAGCAAGCCGATTGTTCATGCGCAAGAGATTGCCGAAATTGAACAACAAATGGATAGTTTACTTGCGGAAAAAGAGAATATTGCAGCTTTGAAATCACAATCTGAAGCTGAATTATCTGAATTGGAAAATTTGAAATCCGGTACGGAAGCTAATCTGAATTGGTTGAATGAGCGTAGTGAAGAACAACAATCTGCTTATTCAGAATTAAAAATCAAACAAGATTCTATACTGGCAATCCAAGCATCCTATTTAGAAAACTTGGAAGTTGCACGTAAAAACTTTGCAGATAAAGTCGAGCAATATGGTGAACGAGTTGAAACTATGTTCGGAATACATCAGAAATCTGTGTTGGAGTTGTTTTTGGAATCGGACAGTCTGGAACACTTTTTCACTTCAGTAAAGTTCATGCGAATTATTACTGACGATGATGAGGCTGCTTTGGCAGAATTAGAAGAAGAACAGGAAAAGTTGGTTCAGTTGACAGAAGAAACAAAGCTTCTGATTGATGAAAACAATGTTGAATTAGCTGAGATTAATAATATTTTGGAAGATATTGAAGCGGACATTAATTACGAAGTTAGTGAATTGACCGTCTTGAATACTTCTATAGATGAAGTGGTTGATCAAATTGATACCTTTGAAGCAAGTGAAGGAGAAATTCAGGCTGCTCTTGCACAAGCAGAAGCGAATATAGCAGCTATTGAAGCACAAATTGAGGCAGAAAGAATAGCAGCTGAAGAAGCAGCCGCGGCTGCCGCAGCTGAAGCGGCTGCTCAGGCAGAAGCCGCAGCCCAAGCGGAAGCTGAAAGGATTGCTGCCCAAGAAGCTGCTGCCGCAGAAGCTATAGCGAGAGGCGAAGAACCGCCTCCGGTCGAACAACCTGCACCAACTGTTCCTGAGACTACTACACCTGCGCCTCCTGCACCACCACCGGTATACGAAGGTGGAGGTCTTGCTTGGCCGGTACCGAGTTCATATAGAATAACATCTCATTACGGTTACAGATCATTTGGCGGTTATTCCGATTTTCACACCGGAACCGACATTGGAGCCCCTACGGGAACACCTGTAGTTGCTCCTGCTCCGGGAACTGTAAGTTATGCAGGTTGGATGAATGTAGGTGGCCAAACCGTAATCATCAGTCATGGTAATGGTATGTCGACCATGTATTGCCACTTGAGTGGTTATGCATGCGGAGTAGGTCAGCAAGTTAGCACGGGTCAAACAATTGCTTATATTGGTTCAACAGGATTTTCCACCGGGCCTCATTTGCATTTTGAAATCAGAATCAATGGCTCATCTGTAGACCCGATGTCTTACTATTAATAAATTCATAACTAATAATCTTAAATTTACTATATAATAGTCCTTGTTATGAATTGATATAATCATAAATTTGAATTTATACAAGGAGTTTTGTGATGCAACAATATCAGCACAATACAAATTTTAACAATCAGCATAATAATTATCAGCAAGATAATTACTATCAAGCAGATCAGATAAAAGATAAAAAAACTAAAAGTAATTTTTGGGGATATTTTTTAACTTCAACAATCTCTATCTTTTTGACTGCAGGGATTATTTTGGGAGTAGTCTTAAGTGTAGGTGGAAATCTATTTTCCACAGCTGATACCCTATCATTTGTTGAAAAAAGCAAGACAAATATTTTCTCTTCGACGGATTCAGAAACCGGTGCAGAAGACGGACTTTCTCTGACATTTGAAAACACGCCTGAAAATAAAGCTGCTTTGTCTAAGTTGGAATCAATATTTAATTTAGTTCAGGATAATTATTATCATGAATTGTCTGATAGTGATTTGATAAATGCCATGGCGACAGGTATGGTTGACGGTTTGGAAAGTCCATATACATATTATATGACTCCGGAATATGTTGAAGAAGTTGAAGAATCAATGTCCGGTGAATATAGCGGTATAGGTGCAATTGTCGAAAAAGTTGGTACAACATTTCAAATAAGTGACATCATTGAAGATTCTCCTGCTGAAAAAATCGGTTTGATGATTAATGATGTATTTGTTGCTGTGGACGACGAAAACGCGGAAGAATTTGAAGATGTTACAATGCTTGCTATGAATATTAGAGGAGAAGAAGGTACGAAAGTAAAAATCACTGTTTACCGTCCCTCAGAAAGTAAAGAATATGAATTTGAGATAACCAGAGCAAGTATTAAAAATGCTAATATCAGATCCCGGATGTTAACTGATAAAATCGGTTATGTCAGAATTGTAGAGTTTAATGAAGGTGTTAGTGATAATTTCATTACTGCTATGGAAGAACTACAAGATCAAGGTGCCAAGAATATAGTCTTTGATTTAAGAAATAATGGTGGAGGCTATGTCAATGAAGTTTTGAGAATGCTAGACTACCTTTTGCCGGAAGGTGAATTGATTACTGAACAGGGTAGAAGAGATGGTGAAGCATTTGAAATATCTGAATCATCCGGAGAGACAACCGGAGTTCCGGAAGATATGAAATTTATCTGCATTATCAATAAGAACTCGGCTTCAGCCAGTGAATTATTTAGCGGCTGCTTAAGAGATTGGCAAAAAGCCGAATTAGTAGGTGAGAAATCTTTTGGCAAAGGTGTCGGTACAATAACTCAATATTTAGAAGACGGTTCGGCTCTTCAGATTACAAATTTCTATTACAATTTACCTTCCGGTGAAAATGTAGATGGTGAAGGCCTTGAGCCAACATATGAAGTTGAGTTGCCGGAAGATGTTAGAAATATGATTATATCTCGGATTGACCCTGAGCAAGATACTCAATTACAAAAAGCAATCGAGATTTTAGAAAAATAAGAATACTTTTGATAATAAAATTCTTATTAAAAGTTAGAAGAATAATTACTACTTAAATATATAAGGAAATTTAATGACAAATAATAATATTGATCATCGTAAGGATGACTATCTTGTACAAGCTACTGCTAAACAAGGACTTTTGCGTTGCCTGGCAGTACGTACTACGAAATTAGTTGATTATGCTAGGGAAACTCATGACTTATCCCCGGCGACAACTGTCGCTTTAGGTCGCTTGATGAGTGGTGCATTACTCATGGCAGCTGATTTAAAAAGCGATCAAGATCAAATAACTTTGATAACAAAATCTGATGGAGATATTTCAAATTTATCAGCGATTGCTACTTTAGATGGTAAAGTCCGCGGATATGGCAACCAACCTCAGGCTCCTTCTTACTATCATGAACCGGGAAAACTTGATATTGCTAAATCAGTAGGTAAAGGTAATCTGACCGTGATCAAAGATTTAGGTTTAAAAGATCCCTACATAGGTAATGTAGAATTAGTCAGCGGTGAGATAGCAGAAGATTTAGCTTCTTATTATTTTTATTCAGAACAAATTCCGACAGTTCTATTTTTGGGAGTACGTCTTGATCAAGAAGGTGTAGTTTCTGCCGGCGGTATGTTAGTTCAGGTATTACCCGGTGCGGATGAAGAAATATTAACCTGGCTGGAAAACAGAGCTGTCGGTTTTCCAGATTTATCGGAATTGATTGAGCAAGGAATAAGTCCTCATCAATTAATAGACCTATTGCTCGGCGAGGCTGATATTGAATATTTAAAAGAATATCCGGTAACTTATTACTGTCCGTGCAATCGTGATCGTATGACAAGTAATCTGGCATTACTTGGAGCTGCCGAGTTGAAAGAAATGGCAGCAGATCCTGAAGGGATTGAATTACAATGCCATTATTGTTCCAATAAATATCAGTATCAGCAGTCTGAAATCCAAGATTTATATAATGCTGTAAAAACTGCCGAGAAAGACTTTAATAAACCTGATATCAATCTCATGGATTTTGATTAGCAGTAGATATATCGACAAACATTAGGAGAATTTATGAAACCATTAAAACCTGAAATCGTGTTAACCGGAGATCGTCCTACAGGAAAGCTACATATAGGTCATTACGTAGGTTCTATTAAACAACGTCTGATATCTCAAGCTGAATATCAAACGAATTATTTAATGATTGCCGATATGCAAGCTTTGACCGACAATGCGCATGATGTTGAAAAAATACGAGAGAGTGTACTTGAAGTAACCTACGATTATTTAGGTTGTGGTATCGATCCTGAAAAAACAACAATCTTCATTCAATCATTAATTCCTGAATTAACCGAATTTACAGTAATTTATATGAACTATGTAACTTTGGCCAGATTAATGCGCAATCCAACGGTAAAAAGTGAAATGCAATTAAGAGATTTCGGTAATACAGTACCTATAGGTTTTCTAAATTATCCTGTGAGCCAAGCTGCAGATATAACTGCATTTAATGCAACACTGGTGCCGGTAGGTGATGACCAATTACCAATGCTTGAACAAACAAATGAAATTGTGCGTCATATTAACTTTCATTTTGAGACCAATATCTTAAAAGAGTGCAAACCGATTCTATCTCAAGTAACAAGATTACCGGGGATTGATGGTAATGCCAAAATGAGTAAGTCTTTGAATAATTGTATTTACTTGTCAGATGATAGGGAAACAGTTTCAAAAAAAGTGATGAGTATGTATACTGATCCGAACCATCTCCGAGTTGAAGATCCGGGTACAGTTGAAGGGAATCCGGTATTTACGTACTTGGATGCTTTTGATCCGGATAAGTCTGAACTTGAAGAGTGGAAAGATCACTATCGTAGAGGCGGCCTCGGAGACGTAAAAGTTAAGCGTCGTTTGGAGAAAATTCTACAAGCAGAGTTGGATCCTATTCGAGAAAGAAGAGCCGAGTATGAAGGTAAGGCTAATCAAATAATGGAAATGTTGCTTGAATCAAGCAAAAAAGCCAGAATTGTAGCTCAAGAAAATTTGGCAAAATTAAAATCAGTTCTGGGTATTGACTATCAAGATATGTATTAATTATAGATAGAAGAATGTTGTCAATTGTCTGCTTAATTGATTTAAGATAAATAACAACATGATGAACTTAGTCTAAAAATCGGAAACGAGTCAAGCTAGTAAAAATGCAACAATATTTTTAATAGTTTTAAGCTGTTGCTATCAGATATGACTAATTTCTAACAATCACAAAAAGGACTTGCATCTGGAATTCAGATGAGATATACTTTTATTCGCGTCAAAAATTGTTAATCAATTATTTAAGGCGCAAAGCGTAGAAGTTTGAGATTGCTGTATATGCCGCTGCGGTAGATGCAGGTAACTTAAACGGAGCAGTTCGAACATAGAGTCGAACGTCACATCTGTTTCGCAGCATAGCCGGGAAGGTTTGCCCAGCACATGCGTTACTTACGAAGTGTCTGGGTTTTATATTGAAAAGAAATTAAACGCCCGGAAGAGTTGTGAAAACTAGATAGTGATAGCAGCATTTAGGAGGTTTTAAGAAATGGCTGTTAATCAAAAAATCAGAATACGCCTCAAGGCTTTCGATCATCAAATTTTAGACGAAAGCGCATCAAGAATTGTTGAGACTGCAAATCGTACAGGAGCCAGTGTCTCAGGTCCTATTCCTTTACCAACGGAAAAAGAAATAATAAC
Source organism: Clostridiaceae bacterium (assembly GCA_012522435.1). Classification (GTDB taxonomy): domain Bacteria; phylum Bacillota; class Clostridia; order Saccharofermentanales; family DTU023; genus UBA5436. Next base: position 15,843 of record JAAYKK010000053.1, read on the forward strand.
AATTCTACGTTCGCCACATGTCAACAAAGATTCAAGAGAACAATTTGAAGCTAGAACACATAAGCGTTTGATCGACATTTTGGCGCCGAACAATAAGACAATGGAATCTCTAATGAGATTAGAAATGCCGGCTGGAGTTAATATAGAAATTAAGTTATAAGCTAGCCCGGGTAATGTTCGCAGAGCGAACCAATAACCAAGGAGGAAAAAATGAACAGATTTATGCTAGGTAGAAAAGCCGGTATGACTCAACTGTTTGATGAACATGGTTTAATGATTCCGGTTACAGTAATTGATTGCGGTCCATTAACTGTAGTTCAGAACAAAACAGAAGAAATTGAAGGCTATCAGGCAGTAAAAGTAGGATTTGATCAATACAAGAAACACAATAAACCTGCGATTGGCCAATTTACGAAAGTAAATGTAGAACCAATGCGCATTTTACGTGAGTTTAGAGACACCGAACAGTATGAAACAGGTCAAACAATCAAAGTTGATGAAATGTTTGAAGCGGGAGATAAAGTAGATATTTCTGGAACTTCAAAAGGTAAGGGTTTCCAAGGTTCAATTAGAAGACATGGTTTTAGTAAAGGACCGATGTCTCATGGTTCTAAATACCATCGCGGCCCCGGTTCAATGGGCTCCTCGGCTACACCTGCCAGGGTTCAAAAGGGTAAAAAATTACCGGGACAATTAGGAAATAAACGGACTACTGTCCAAAATTTGGAAGTTGTTCAAGTAGACGGTGAACGTAATATTCTGGTCGTTAAAGGTGCTGTGCCGGGACCAAAAGGCGGTTTGTTAGAAATCAAAACTTCCGTCAAAGCACGTTAGGCTGGGAGGAGAAATAAATGGCAAAGACTAATTTGTATAATATGCAAGGAGAAATAGTTGGCGACATTGAATTGGAAGATGCCATCTTCGGTATTGAACCAAATGAAGATGTTGTCCATCGTATCGTTAAGAATCAACTTGCAAATAGACGTCAAGGTACTTCAAAGGTAAAAAACCGTAGTGAAGTTCGTGGTGGCGGAAGAAAACCTCATCGCCAAAAAGGAACTGGCAGAGCCCGTCAAGGTTCAATTCGAGCCGGGAATCATGTTGGTGGCGGAGTTATTTTTGGACCTACTCCACGAGATTTTTCATATAAAACAAATAAGAAAATGCGCAGGTTAGCGATGAAATCGATTCTGTCACAAGCGTTAAGCTCCGATAGAATTAAGGTATTGGACAAATTGGAACTTGAACAAATCAAGACTAAAGATATGGTCAATACAATCAATAATCTAAAACTTGACGGATCTGCCCTTTTTGTAATTGCAGAACCGGATTCTAATATAGAAAAATCAACAGCAAACATTAAAGATGTAAAAACAATTTGGGTTAACACCATGAATGTATTTGATTTAGTTAAATACAACAATATTGTTTTCACAAATGAAGCTGTTAATAAAGTCCAGGAGGTCTACGTATAATGAGAAGCCCATATGATATTATCATCAAACCGGTGATCACTGAACGCAGTACCATGGATAGCATGGAAGGTAAATATACCTTTGCAGTAGATAAAAGAGCAACTAAAACTGAAGTTCGCCAAGCTGTTGAAAAATTGTTTGATGTACGTGTGGTAAAAGTTAATACTCAAAACATTTCAGGAAAAATGAAACGGGTTAATATGCACACAGGCAAAACGGCAGATTGGAAAAAAGCGATTGTAACGATCGATCTTGATCCGCAAGAGAGCACATATTTTGCTGAGGGTGGTCAAGAGAAGAAGACTTCAAGAAAATACAAAACTTCAATCGAAGAATTTGGGTTCGGGCTGTAAGGCCGGATCGAAGAAGGAGTGAAATAATATGGCAGTAAAAAGCTTTCGTCCTACTTCTCCTGCGAAAAGACACATGACAGTGGCAGATTATTCTGAACTGACAGATAAAAAGCCCGAAAAAAGTCTTTTAGCAAAGAAGAAAAAAACAAGTGGTAGAAATAATTATGGACGTATTACTGTAAGACACAAAGGTGGCGGTAATCGTCAGAAAATAAGAATCATTGATTGGAAGCGTCAAAGAGATGGAATACCTGCGACGGTAAAATCTATTGAATACGATCCTAATCGCACTGCGTACATTGCTTTAATTCAATATGTTGATGGCCAAAAAGCATATATTTTGGCGCCGCAAGGATTGAAAGAAGGCATGGAAGTAATTTCCGGACCTGACGTAGATATTAATATTGGTAATACTTTACCTTTGCAAAATATTCCGATTGGTACAATTATTCATAATGTTGAGATGTATCCCGGTCGCGGAGCTCAGTTAGTTCGTTCGGCCGGTGCTTCAGCTAACTTAATGGCTAAAGAAAATAAATACGCTCAGTTACGTATGCCTTCCGGAGAATATAGAATGATTCCGCTCAATTGTAGAGCTACAGTGGGTTCAGTAGGCAACATAGAGCATGAGAATATCAAAATTGGTAAAGCAGGTCGTAATCGTCACCGTGGTGTCAGACCCGGTACAAGAGGACTTGCAATGAATCCGGTTGATCACCCGCATGGTGGCGGTGAAGGTGCAACCTCAATCGGTTTGCCCAGTCCGCGTACTCCGTGGGGTAAGCCTACTATGGGTAAGAAAACCCGTAAGAAACGTAAAGAATCAGATCGATACATCGTAAGAAGACGTAAGAAATAGAGAGGTGACATATGAGTCGTTCAATGAAAAAAGGTTTCTACGTTGAAGAAGCCTTGATGCGTCGCATCGAAGAGATGAATGAAAAAAATGAACATAAAGTAATCAGAACTTGGTCACGCGATTCTACGATCTTCCCGGAGATGGTTGGTCATACAATTGCTGTGCATGATGGCAGAAAACATGTTCCTGTATACATTACAGAAGAAATGGTTGGTCATAAATTAGGTGAATTTGCTCCAACGAGAATTTTCCGTGGCCACTCTAAATCTGAATCTGCCACCACAATAAGATAATTAGCTGAATTGAAGGGAGGAAAAAATGTCAAAAACATATACCAGAAATGAATTGCAAGAAAATAGAGAGCAAATCATTCAAGATCATTATGCAAAAACTCCGCGTTCAGCTAAAAAGCGTACTTTGACTAAGAAAGAACGTAAGGTTTTAGGAATAGGCAAAGATCGCGGAATCGCCAGAATCAATCATGTTAGAGTTAGCCCGTCAAAGGCCAGCGTCGTAGTTCGTAATGTTATGAATAAACAGGTTGATGAAGCGCTTGCAATATTACAATATACACCGCGCGCTGCTGCTCCGATCTTGGCAAAATTGATCGAACAAGCTGTATCTAATGCGGTAAATAATAACAATTTAAATCGTGAAGATTTACATGTAGTTGACTGTCAGATAGGACCCGGTTCAACTCTCAGAAGATTTAAACCTCGGGGTAAAGGTGCTGCAGGTAGAATACTCAAACGAACCAGCAACATTACATTGACAGTAAAAGAAAAGACAGAGGAGGCTAACTAAATGGGTCAAAAAGTAAATCCACATGGATTTCGTGTTGGAGTAATTAAAGATTGGGATACCCGTTGGTATGCCGATAAAAGAGATTTCGCCCGCTATTTGGTTGAGGATACAAAAATTCGAGAATTTGTTAAAAAAGAAACCGGCAGAGCCGGTGTGTCTCGAATTGAGGTCGAACGTGAAGGTGATGAAAGAACTATCATTACTATTTCAACTGCAAAGCCGGGTATCATCATTGGTCGACAAGGCTCAGAAATTGAAGCTTTAAAGAAAAAATTGACCAAAAAATTCAAAAGAGCATTCTTTATCAATGTTAAAGAAATTAAAAATGCCGATATGGATGCTCAGTTGGTTGCGGAAGCGATTGCTAAACAATTGGAAGAACGTGTTTCTTACCGTAGAGCTATGAAGCAAGCAATCACCAGAACCATGAAACAAGGTGCTAAAGGTATTAAAGCTATGTGTTCCGGACGTCTAGGCGGTGCGGAGATAGCTCGTAGTGAGCAATATCATGAAGGTACTATTCCTTTGCATACCTTGCGTGCAGACATTGATTATGGTTTTGCAGAAGCCGATACAACCTACGGAAAAATCGGGACCAAAGTTTGGATCTATAAAGGTGAAATTATTCCTTTACCAAAAACAGATTCAAGCGATCAGTCTGAAACTGAAGGAGGCGAGCAATAATGTTAATGCCAAAGCGTGTTAAATACAGAAAACAACACCGTGGACGCATGAAAGGCAAAGCTACCCGCGGCAACAAAGTTTCTTATGGTGAATATGGTTTACAAGCATTGGAACCAAGCTGGATCACCAGTAATCAGATAGAAGCTGCGCGTATTGCAATCAATCGTTATTTGCGTCGTGGTGGTAAAGTATGGGTTAAAATTTTCCCGGACAAATCGGTTACAGCTAAGCCTGCCGAGACCAGGATGGGTTCCGGTAAAGGTGCACCTGAATACTGGGTGGCTGTGGTCAAACCGGGTAGAATTATGTTTGAATTGGCCGGTGTTCCTGAGAGGATAGCTCGTGAAGCATTCCGTCTCGCTACACATAAATTGCCGATTGATACCCGTTTTGTAATTGGTGATGTTGAACTAACTGAAGAAGAATTGGCTAGATATTCAGAAGTTCAAGCAGATGTTGTTGAACAACTTGAAGAAGAAGCTGAAATGGCCGCTGAAGAAGCTGCAGAAGCTGCTGTAGATGCCGATGTTGAGATCGAAGAAACAGATGAAGACTCCGCAGAGGATACAACAGCTGAGGAGGTTGACGATGAAAGCAACTGAGTTACGTGAGATGACTACTGCAGAATTGAATCAAGAATTGGTTGAACTGAAAGAACAATTATTCAGATTGAGATTTCAACATGCAACCAATCAGCTTGATAATCCGATGGAGCTCAAAACTGTAAGACGTGATTTAGCACGTGTGAAAACAGTTTTACGTGAAATTGAAATAACTGAAGAAAAGAAGCAAGAGGATAGAGTATGAGCGAAAGAAATAATCGAAAACAAAGAGTCGGTGTTGTAGTATCCGACAAAATGGACAAGACGATTACAGTTGCTGTTGAAGAGCATGTTCGTCATCCCTTGTATAAGAAATATATTAGAAAAACAAAAAAGCTGACAGCTCATGATGAAGAAAATCAATGCGGCATTGGAGATAGAGTACGAATAATGGAAACTCGACCTCTCAGCAAGAATAAAAGTTGGCGTTTAGTCAAAATTATTGAGAAAGCGAAATAATTCCGCTGATTTCACAGGAGGAAAAGAAAATGATACAACAAGAATCTACTCTAAAATCCGCGGATAATACCGGTGCTCGCAAACTTCTATGTATTAGAGTTTTGGGAGGTACCAATCGCAGATATGCAAATATCGGTGATGTCATCGTTTGTTCTGTAAAAGAAGCAATTCCCGGTGGAGTTGTTAAAAAAGGTGATGTAGTAAAAGCGGTTATTGTAAGAACTAAAAAAGGCGTCAGACGTGCGGATGGTACAATTATCCGTTTCGATGAGAACGCGGCAGTTATCTTAGATGATGACGGAAATCCTCAAGGAACACGTATTTTTGGTCCTATTGCCAGAGAATTACGTGAAAAGAATTATACAAGAATTCTTTCCTTGGCACCGGAAGTACTATAAGGAGGGCAGTTAAATGGGAAAATTACATGTAAAAGTAGACGATACAGTCTATGTCTTAACAGGTAAAGATGCCGGTAAAACGGGAAAAGTTTTAGCTGTTTATCCTAAGACATCTCAAGTAATCGTCGAAGGCGTTAATATGCAAACAAAACATAAAAGAGCCAGAACACATTTAGAAGCCGGTGGAATTATTGAACAAGAAGGTAAGATCCACAGTTCTAATGTTATGTTGGTTTGTCCGGAAACTAAAAGACCTACTAAAACAGGCTACAGATTTGAAAACGGTGAAAAAGTTCGTTATAGCAAAGCTTCCGGCAAAACAATCAATTCAGTATTAAAAGGGTAAGGAGGCAAAATAAATGGCTAACAGATTATTTGAAAAATATAAAACTGAAGTTGCCCCTGCCTTGAAGGAGCAATTTAATTATTCATCTGTCATGCAAATCCCTAAATTGGAAAAGATAGTTCTCAATATGGGTGTTGACGATGCAAAAGAAGATGCTAAAGCAATGGATAATGCCGTTGAAGATATGGCAGCAATTTCCGGACAAAAACCGGTTGTAACCAAAGCTCGCAAGTCAATTGCAAACTTTAAATTAAGAGAAGGAATGGAAGTCGGTTGCAAAGTTACATTACGCGGTGAAAGAATGTATGAATTTTTTGATAAATTAATTAGCATTGCTTTACCTCGTACTCGTGACTTCCGTGGTATTAATCCCAACTCATTTGATGGTAGAGGTAACTTCTCTATGGGGACAAAAGAACAATTGATTTTCCCTGAAGTTAGTTATGACTCAATCGACAAAATTCGCGGTATGGATATCGTAATTGTCACTACCGCTGAAACAGATGAAGAGGCCAAAGCATTGTTATCAGGGCTTGGCATGCCATATAGGAAATAGAGGAGGGTATAATGGCCAAAAAATCGATGAGAGTAAGAGCGAGAAAGCCTGCAAAATTTTCAACCCGTCAACATAATCGCTGTCAATTATGCGGTCGTCCGCGTTCATATATGCGTAAATATGGTGTTTGCCGTTTATGCTTCCGCGAATTAGCTTATAAAGGTCAAATTCCGGGCGTACGCAAAGCCAGCTGGTAAACTGTAAAGGAGAAAAATATGCAAATAACAGATCCAATTGCGGACATGCTGACCAGGATTCGTAATGCTGGTAGAGCAGGACATGAATCATGTCAAATACCGTCTTCAAAACTGAAACGCAATATCGCTGATATCCTATTAGATGAAGGATACATAAACGGTGTTGAATTTGCAGAAGATAATAAACAAGGTATTCTAACAATAATTATTAAATATCATGATAATCAACCCGTTATTGCCGGTATGAAGAGAATCTCTAAGCCGGGCTTGAGAGTTTATGCTAATGTAGATGAACTTCCGAGCGTTTTAGGCGGACTTGGAATCGCATTAGTATCAACATCAAAAGGCTTAATGACAGATAAAAAAGCGCGTGAAGCCGGTGTTGGTGGCGAAGTCATGGCATTTGTTTGGTAATCAACTCTGAAAAGGCATTGCATAAATTCAATGCTGTAATCTTAAGAGCAGGAGGAAAATATAAATGTCTAGAATAGGCAATATGCCGATAGCAATACCTGAAGGTGTTGAGGTTTCGGTCAATGAGAACTTAGTTACAGTTAAAAACGGTAACACAGTCCTGGAACAGGTAATTAATCCGGATATTTCTGTTGAAATAGAAGATGGACAGGTTTTGGTCAAACGACATGATGATACAAAACATAGTCGTTCATTACATGGTTTAACTCGTTCATTAATTAACAATATGGTGATCGGTGTCAAAGAGAATTTTCAAAAGGTTCTCGAGATATCGGGTATAGGATATCGTGCTCAGATGGAAGGAAATAAACTCGTACTCAACGTAGGATTATCCCATCAAGTAGATATTGAACAACCGGAAGGTATAACCATTGAAGTCGAAAATCAAAACAAAATCACGGTTAAAGGTGCTGATAAACAGTTAGTTGGTGAGACAGCTGCTAAAATTCGTGCCACACGTATTCCTGATGCTTATAAAGGTAAAGGAATCAAATACGATTATGAAATCTTGCGTCTCAAAGAAGGCAAGACTGGTGCTTAAATAGGAAAGGAATGTAGACGATGATTAAGAAAACACAGAAAAATAAAATTCGTCAACGCAAACATGCAAGGGTTCGTGAGCATATTAGCGGTACTGGTGAACGCCCTAGACTTAGTGTGTATAGAAGCCTTTCACATATTTATGCTCAGGTTATTGACGATATAACAGGTACAACTCTGGTTGCAGCTTCCAGCTTAGATTCTGAAATTAAAGAACAGACTAATAATACAAGTAATCGTGAAGCAGCAAAATTAGTTGGTGAACTTATCGCTAAGAGATCATTGGAAAAAGATATCGAAAACGTAGTATTTGATCGTAGCGGATATATTTTCCACGGTAGAGTTGCTGCTTTAGCTGAAGGTGCTAGAGAAGCAGGGCTTAAGTTCTGATAGAGGGGTATGAATATGAGTAATGCTAATGAGCGAAATAAAAATAGAATGAGCAACAATCCTCGTGACGGTGAGCGTAGAGAACGTAGAGAGCGTAGAGGACGACGCAACAGACCTCGTCGGGAAGATGACGGTTTAAAAGATAGAGTAATTCATATCGGACGTGTTGCAAAAACGGTAAAAGGTGGACGAAATATAAGATTTACCGCAATTGTAATCGTCGGTGATGGTGAAGGAAGAGTTGGTAAAGGAATGGGTAAAGCTGCTGAAATACCTGATGCAATTCGTAAAGGTAGAGATGAAGCTAAACGAAGCATGAAGAAAATACCTTTAGCTGAACATACTATTCCTCATGAAATTGTAGGCGAATATGGTGCCGGAAAAGTAATCTTGAAACCGGCAGCAGAAGGTACCGGAGTTATCGCAGGTGGACCGGTTCGTGCAATATGCGAATTGGCAGGCATACAAGATATTAAAACTAAATCATTAGGCTCAAATAACCCGAATAACGTGGTAAATGCAGCAATGAATGGTTTAGAATCTTTATTGTCTCCCCAGATGGTTGCGAAAAAACGCGGTATTTCTATTGACGAAATATAGTTTGGAGGCTTCTAATGAGCAAGTTGAAAATTACTTTAATAAGAGGTCAGGCAGGTTGCAATCAGAAACAACGTGCTACTTTGCAAGCTTTAGGTTTGTCAAAAATTGGCCAAACAGTTGAAAAAGAAGACAATGCTTCTACTAAAGGGATGATTCACGTTGTGAGGCATCTTGTTGAAGTAGAGCAGGCGTAGGGAGGCAAAAATGAAATTAAACGAATTAAAATCAGCCCCGGGCGCTACTAAGAAACGTTCACGTGTAGGTCGTGGGCATGGAAGTGGCAGCGGCAAAACTTCAGGTCGCGGTCATAAAGGACAAAACTCCCGTTCAGGCGGAGGTGTCAGACCTCAATTTGAAGGTGGACAGATGCCTTTATATAGGCGTGTACCAAAACGCGGATTTAATAATAAGAGATTTGCAAAACATTATCATGAAATTAATGTTGAATCTTTAAATAAATTTGAAGATGGCACTGTAGTTGATGAAAAGATGATTCATGATTCCGGTGTATTGACAATTCCAAAAGTGAATGACGGCATTAAAATTTTAGGACGTGGAGAATTAACAAAGAAATTAACTGTACGTGCTAATGCTTTTACTGCTTCAGCAAAAGAAAAAATTGAGAATGCTGGTGGAACGGTAGAGGAGGTCTAATACATGGGTAGCATGTTAGAAACACTCCGTAATGCTTTTAAAATTAAAGATTTGCGTAAGCGCATAATTTTTACATTGTTTGCAATGCTGATTTATCGTTTGGGTACGGCTATTCCTGTACCCGGAATCAGTGTTCAGGCATTTACTGAATTTTTTAACCGGCTAGGTCAATATGCAGGTTTCATGGAGACTATTACAGGAATCACCTTAACCGGCGAAACGGTTAGGGCGATCCCTATCTTTATTCTAGGAATACAGCCGTATATTAATGCATCAATTATTATGCAATTAATGACCGCCGCTATACCGGCTCTTGAAAGATTATCTCAAGAAGGTGAAGCAGGACGTAAAAAAATTCAACGAATTACCAGATTTGTTACAGTCGGGTTAGCCTTGGTGATGTCCATAGCATATTGGTCATCTAGCAGAACCGCTGAAGCTACTGTATTGCCGCCTGCAATCAATGCTCTAGTAGTTATCTTCAGCTTTACTGCCGGTTCCGCATTTATCATGTGGCTCGGTGAACAGATTAATGAACGCGGTATTGGTAACGGTATCTCAATGATCATTTTTACCGGTATAGTCAGCCGTTTCCCAATGAATGTTATGTCAATTTATATGAGCTTCATGCAATGGAGTCAACGTAACATTTTACTAGCTGTAATTGGTGTGATTTTTGTAATAGTTGTTTTTGTAGCAATTATTACTCTGGTTGTTTATATTCAATCTGCAGAGCGCAGGATCCCTGTGCAATATGCAAAGAAAGTAATCGGACGTAAAATGTACGGCGGACAGAGCACTTATCTACCGATTAAGGTTAACCAAAGTGGTGTCTTGCCTGTTATTTTCGCAGTATCAGTCTTGATGTTACCGTCAACAATTATCTCTTTGTTTGGCTTTCAAGGTAAAGTAGCGCAATGGTTTTTGAATTTCTCAAGTAATCCTTTATATTATGCGTTATATTCTTTATTTATTGTTGCTTTTACCTTTTTCTATTCGTCGATTTCATTTAATCCGATAGAAATGGCCAACAACTTACAGAAGAATGGCGGTTTTGTACCGGGAATCAGACCCGGCAGACCGACCTCTACCTTTATCGGTAAAACCTCGAAACGGCTTTTATGGTTTGAAGCTTTGTTTTTAGTATTTATTGTTTTATTTCCAAGCTTGTTAAGTTTGATTACCAAGTCAACTCAAAACATCTGGTTTGGAGGAACTTCAGTACTAATCGTAGTAGGTGTTGCTATGGATATGATTACTCAATTGGAATCACAACTCATGATGCGACATTACAAAGGTTTTCTCGATTAAACTCAGAATTCTCGAGACGGTTGCCTAAACAACCGTCTATTTCTTTTCAAAGGGGAACCGTATGCAACTTATAATATTAGGAGCTCCGGGTGCAGGTAAAGGCACATTGGCTAAAAACATTCAACAGTATAAAAAATTGACACATATCTCTACTGGTGATCTATTTCGTAAACATATCAAGCAACAAACGGATTTGGGAAAGCTTGCAGTAAGATATATAGACCAAGGATTGTTAGTCCCGGATGAAATAACTGATGATTTGATTGAACATGAATTGGAGATAATAAGATCTGATTTTGTGTTAGATGGTTTTCCACGTAATATCTCACAAGCTGAAGAACTCGATCGAATCATGAAAAAATTTGATATCAAATTAACTGCATGTGTGCATCTGGATATTGATCCGGATATTGTGATTGAACGCCTGGTCAATAGACGTAGTTGTCTGGATTGTGGTGCACCTTATAACCTGATCATGGCACCGCCAAAAGTTGAAGATGTATGTGATAAATGTGGTGGTAAACTGGTCAAAAGAGCTGATGATAATGAAGACACAATAAATCACAGATTTGAAACCTATCGTCAGGAGACTGAGCCTTTGGTTAATTATTATCAAGATAAAGGTCTATTAATTGAGGTTAACTGTGATCGCGGCATTTTAACGGAATTGGATAATTTGTGGCAAGATTTATTAGTAAGGGAATGATGATTGATGATCATCCTAAAAACAAAACAAGAAATTGATTCAATTAAAGAAGCTTGTGCAATTACGGCTTCTATCTTTGATGTAGTCAAATCTGAAATTAAAGCGGGTGTTTCAACATTTGAATTGGATGAGATTGTTTATCAAACAATAAAATCACAAAATGCAATTCCCGCTTTCCTTAATTATGGTGATCCTCCATTTCCGGGTTCTGCCTGTATTTCAATTAATGAAGAAATTGTACATGGTGTTCCGAGCCGGAAACGTATTCTGCAAGAAGGAGATATTGTCTCAATTGATGTAGGAGCACTCTACAATGGATATTATGGAGATGCCTGCCGAACATTTTTAGTAGGTGATGTAAAACCTGCCTGGAAGAAATTGGTAGAAGTAACAGAAGAATCTTTCTGGCAAGGTATTGCACAGGTAAAAAAAGGTAATCGTTTAGGAGATATTGGACATGCGGTGCAATCATATTGCGAGCAATTTGGATTCGGTGTGATCAGAGATTTAACTGGACACGGTATAGGGACCAGCTTACACGAGGGTCCTAATCTGCTGAATTATGGCAGACCGGGTAGGGGCTTACGTCTCGAACCCGGAATGGTAATGTGTCTTGAACCTATGATAACAGAAGAAAGCTTTCAGATAAGATTAATGCCTGATCAATGGACATTGGTCACTGAAGACGGAAAAGCTGCAGCTCATTATGAAAATGTCTTTTCAATTACCGAAACGGGTGTTGAGATTTTAACTTTAACTGCAACTGAGCGCGAACAATATGCTGAACGTTTACAGCAAATTGAGAATCAGGGTTGGGCATAAAGATATTGAAAATTACTGTACTTGCAATGTTTTTCAGCAAACTATAAGATAAATATTATATGATATATTAAATAATCTTAGATAATAAAGGAGTATAATTAATGCCAAAAGAAGATCTAATTGAAACTAAGGGTGAAGTTATTGAAGTTTTACCAAATACATTATTCAGAGTCAGACTGGAGAATGGTCATGAAGTGACTGCGCATCTTTCCGGAAAACTGCGTCAACATTATATTAAGATTTTGCAAGGCGATCAGGTAACTTTAGAATTAACACCCTATGATCTGACTAAAGGTAGAATTACCTGGCGTGGGAAGTAATACTTTCATTTAAAGCTAATTATTAATTATATAATTACTATAAACCACTATTTCAATAATTTTTGATACAGTGGTTTTTTTATTATGGAATTATTAGAATACCTGAGAATGTTAGATAGTATTACATACCACCAATATACACAAAATAAACTTAATTATTCAGGATTTAATAGATCTTGTTTACGAATTACATTCATCACGTAAGTAGTCAGATAAACAAATTAATAAATACTTTAAGTGATTTGAAACAATTATGTTATTATGGATCCTAGTAAAATTAATAAGTTATTTTATTTATTTTTTTGATATTTTTGAGGGGTAGTGTATGTTAAATATTTTAGAAGAAGCTAATAGGTGTATCCAGTGTAAAAAACCAAGATGTAGACAAGCG
>JAAYKK010000054.1 GCA_012522435.1 Clostridiaceae bacterium
TCAGGGTCAAGCGGTGAATTAATATCTAATCTTATGAGGACAGTTTTGTCCTCATAAGATATTTCTTGATAAGAATGAATGTTTATTTCCATTTTCCTATTCCTAAATTTTCATTAGTTGCATCCGTACCGTCCGCACGTGTTTTCTGCATTCCGGTTGCCGCTCTGATTGCATCCATTGTTTCAGGAATAGTCACAGCTTCTTGCGGTATATTAATCGCGAACATGATATCATCGCCTGATTCGACAATACTGTCTTCCCAAACAGCGATTTCATACATATCACCTCTTGGATTACCAAGATCTCTTGCATAACGGAATAAAGAAGCATTACCTTTAAAACCGTCATCAATTCTTACCACACGAATTCTCGGATGAGCTTTGAAAGCTTCTAGTGCCTGTTCTTTTGTAATCTTCTCTTTGCCTGAAGCAACGATCGTAATAATATGACCATGAGTTACAGGTGTATGTACCAATATGCCGGTTGCTTCAATGTGAGGCATAATTGTCATTAAATCAACTGCCTGATGGCTTGGAGCTTTTTCCATCTGTAAGGCATTAGTCAATCCACGATGATAGTCGCCCGGATCAGCTACTCTACGAATGATAGTTAAGGCAACTTTATCAATGCCGAATTCTCTATCTAAACAATCAACTGCACGAATAACTCCGGTTGTATTACAGGATGTTAATTTTAAATAGTCTTTATCAACGCCTTCTTCAAAGTTAGCATATCCATGAAAGAAAACATCTGCTACTTCATTAGATTCTCCACCTTGGAAGATGGCTTTTGTGTTATTTGCTTCGTAGATCTTTTTATTTGCTATACCAACTCCGCCAGGAGAGGAGTCTAACATAATATCTACTTTGTTTACTAAATCTTCGAATGTACCTGACACTGGAATATCCAACTCCTCAAACTTGTCTTTGTCTGCACCGTCGACAAGATACAAGTCGTAAGGCATGCCTCTTTCTTTTAACGCTCTGACAGATAGTGTAGGAGCTATATCAGCAATACCAACTAACTCCATATCTTTCTGACGAGCAACTCCATCTGCTAACCTTTGTCCGATTACTCCATAACCTGAAACGCCTACTTTGATTTTTGTCATAATTATCCCTTTCTTGATTTTTAGATCTACTTTAGAATAAAATTGTTAACTTTTAACTCAATATCAACCAAATTTGAATTTTGATCAACTTATTTACTAGATTATTTCTGATAATATGTACATTATATGAAATCACTTATTGATTGTCCAAAATTATGTACACAATTCATATTTTAACTTTTTAAATAATCACAGTCAATCATTGTTTATGATTTTTTAATCAAGTAATCTTAATTTACTTAAAACATTTTTTCTTTCATATATTAATAGATCTATTATCTAATAAATCTATTCTTTGTTATACTGGGTAATATGAAATAAAACATATATACTGTAATTTATCTTATTCTGCATAGCTGAGAGGAGAGTTCAAAATTAACATCAGAAAAAGACAAGAAGAGATCTTGAAATACGTTCAAGAGAGAGAAGAATTATCAGTTAATGAGTTAATTGAATTAATTCCGGCATCTCCGGCAACTATTCGTAGGGATATTGCCTCTTTGTCCGATGAAGGACTGATCCTACGTTCTCATGGATATGTGCATAATGTCGAAGAAAATAGCCCGATCTTACCTTTAAAAACCAGAACGATCATCGCTTCTCATGAAAAAGAACAAATAGCCAAAAAAGCGAGTGAATTGGTAGAATCCGGCATGACCGTAATCTTAGATTCAGGATCTACCTGCTTAGCTATTGCTGTGGCAATAAAAGATAAAGAAATTACGGTGGTAACAAACTCAATTGAGATCTGTTCAGCTTTGGTCCCAACAGATATAAAAGTTATTTGTACCGGAGGAATTATGGAGAACAGGCATCTTTGTTTTTTGGGTAGAGATGCTAATATGTTCATCGAAAAAATTGAAGTTGATATTGGCTTTATTGGGGCTACAGGAGTACGTGCCAATAGAGGATTTACCACCTCTTCACCTTTACAATATGATTTTAAACGACAATTGATTAAAGCATCGCGAAAGCAATACATTGTTTTCGACAGCTCGAAATTCTATTCTGCCAATCTTTATATGTTTGCCGGCTATTCAGATAAATTCACCGGCATAGTTACAAATAACAGCAAAGATGA
>JAAYKK010000055.1 GCA_012522435.1 Clostridiaceae bacterium
ATTGTTAAGAAAAGAGAGGCACATATGAAAAAAATATTTATATCAAAAATAGCACTTTTATTAATATGTTTAGTTTCAATTGTCTTATTGTTGCCCGAAAATATATCTGCCGGACAAATTCCGGAAGAGAGATTATTACCGAGATTGATTGACGGTGCAGACTTACTGACCGATTCTGAAGAAGCAAAACTTCTGGAACGTTTAGATGAGATCAGTGAAAAATATCAAACAGATGTTGTTATAGTGACCAATTATTCTTTGGAGGGGAAAACATCGACCGCATATGCTGATGATTTTTTTGACTATAACGGTTATGGTTTCGGAGAAAATGCTGACGGTATTCTCTTTCTCTTGAGTATGGAAGAGCGAGATTGGGCAATTTCTACCACCGGATCAGGGATCCAGACATTTACCGATGCCGGTCTGGAATATATTGTAGATGAGTTTATTTCAGATATTAGTGATGCAAAATATGCTCAAGGCCTTAACAAATATCTTGATTTAGTCGAAAAGTTTCTCAAACAAGCGGCTACCGGTAAACCCTATGACGTAGGAAACATGCCCAAAAAACCGCTGGCATGGTACTTTTTACCGATTACCTTAGTTGGTGGAATGTTAATTTCATATATGATTGTATCCGGCATGAAAAGCAAACTAAAGACCGTAAAACGTCAAGCGGCAGCTGATGACTATGTCAGACATGAAAGCTTCAGGCTGAACGAT
The DNA here is from genome assembly GCA_012522435.1 of Clostridiaceae bacterium. Taxonomy (GTDB): domain Bacteria; phylum Bacillota; class Clostridia; order Saccharofermentanales; family DTU023; genus UBA5436. Next base: position 724 of record JAAYKK010000055.1, read on the forward strand.
CGACGCGATCTTTATTTATACAGTCATGTAAGCAGAACTGCCAGACCGACTGAAAGCAGTTCTTCCGGAGGAGGTTCCAGATCCGGTGGTTCGCGCACCCATAGTTCATCATCCGGCAGATCTCATGGAGGTTCCAGAGGAAAATTTTAGTTTAATTCTTAAATGAAACATGTCTGTTTATTAGGCTTTTGAGTCAGATTTTATCTTTGACAAATAAAGACGAACTTTTTGCAATGAATTAGTCACAAATTGTTTAACAAACCTTAAGACTCGAAGCCGATATTTATTTGCGCTAACCGCATATATAATGTATTATTTAACAACCAACTATTTGAAATAATTCCTTCGATATATAGTTGTTTTATTTTAGATAGTGTTTGATTTAGACAAATTCGTTTTTTACATAGATTTTCGAGGTAAACATCCATGGGTTTAGGAATGAACATGGGCATTGATTTAGGTACTTCCAGTGTCCTTATTTATGTTCGCGGAAAGGGTATAGTTCTCCGTGAACCATCCGTAGTTGCCATCAATTCACGTACAGGCAAAGTTTTAGCAGTTGGCGAAAGTGCAAGCTTAATGCTCGGGCGCACACCCGAAATGGTCGAAGCTGTCCGACCTCTAAAAGATGGCGTAATTTCAGATTTTAAAGTGACCGAGGTAATGCTTAAGGCTTTTATTAGCAGAGTATCAACCGGTTTTTTAGCAAGATATTTTAAACCGACAATAGTTGTTTGTGTCCCGACTGTGATTACTCAAGTTGAGCAAAAAGCAGTGGAAGATGCTTGCAGACGTGCAGGCGCGAAAGACGTTTATTTAATACGTGAACCGATTGCCGCAGCTATCGGTGCGGGTATTGATATAACACAAGCAAATGGTTCAATGATTTTAGATATTGGAGGAGGAACAACTGACATTGCGGTTATCTCAATGTGTCAACCTGTGGTGGAAGAGTCCTTAAAGGTTGCCGGTGATGCGTTTGATCAAGCGATCATTAAATATGTCAGACGTAAACATAATATATTAATTGGAGAACAAACAGCGGAGGATTTGAAGATCAACATAGGCTGTGCCTATCCGCGTGACGCAGAGCTCAGTATGGAAGTTCGTGGCAGAAATCTGATTACAGGTATGCCCGCTACCTTAACTTTGACTTCTACAGAAATGCTTGAAGCTTTAGAGGAGCCTGTCAATCAAATCTTTGAAGGAGTTCATAGTGTCTTGGAGAGAACACCGCCTGAATTAATGGCAGATATTTCTCAAAGAGGAATTATGATGACCGGTGGCGGCACATTACTTTACGGAATTGACCGGATGTTAGAGGCTAAAGTAGGTGTTGAAATTCTGATTGCGGAAGATCCCATCTCATGTGTTGCTGTAGGTACCGGATTAGCACTTAATATCATGGACAAATTTGATGCTTTAAGTGGTTAATTTTAATAGGATTGTTGTTCAGATTGCTATTTAACATTTTTAGCAATCTGAAAATCTTAAATTGCTATTTTCAGAGGCAATATTTCTTGACCAATCTGAAAAAATGTTATACTATCTACTTTGTTCTTAAGCTTTCTCTTACATATATTAAATCATAATTTTTTATACAATTTTTATCACATATATATTTAAAAAAGAAATAATAATCGACAAGAGGAGAATTTTATGTCGTCATCCAAACTCAAGGGTAAGACCAAGAGAGATTTAGTAGAAATTGCTCATATTTCAGGCTTGCTCACACCGACAGAAACTAGGCGCATGACTAAAGCGCAAATACTGGATTTTTTACAACAAGTTGAGGAAGAAAATGAAATAGAGGATAGTCAAACAGAAGAGGATCAAGAGTCATCTGATGCGGACGATTATTCAGAATCTGAAGAACTTGAAATTGAACTTCCACCTGAACCTGATTCAAAATCTGATAATGAGAAGGAGCTTGAACAAGCCGAGTCTGAAGATCAGAAAACTGATAAGGAAACAAAATCTCAGACTAAAAAGCGGACCAGAGCTCGCAAAACTAAAGCGACCGAGAAAAAAGTTATTCAATTAACCGCTGATCCGTCTGAAACTGAATCTGATCCAGATACAGATAATTCAAAACCCGAATCTACTAAGGGAAAATCAAAAGACAAAAAAGAAAAAGAAGAATTAGAAGTAGTTTCCGGTATTCTTGAAATAATGCCTGATAATTATGGTTTTTTAAGAGTAGAGAACTATTTGCAAAGCAATCAAGATATTTATGTCCCGCCTCAATTTATCAGACGCTTTCATTTAAGAAACGGTGATAAAATTAAAGGACCTGCAAAAGTACAGCGTGATGCTGATCGATATCGGGCATTAACTTATATTGATTCAGTCAATGATTTATCTCCTGATCAGATTATTAAACGTCCGTCTTTTGATCGCTTAACTCCGATCTATCCTGATGAAAGATATACTTTGGAGACTTTAAGTAAAGAACTTTCAACCAGAATGATCGATCTGGTTTCTCCAATTGGAAAGGGTCAAAGAGGCATGATCGTGTCTCCTCCTAAAGCAGGAAAAACTATTCTGTTACAAAAGATAGCGAATGCAATCAGCATCAACAATCCGCAAACCAAATTATTTGTACTTTTAATTGATGAACGTCCGGAAGAAGTTACGGATATGCAAAGGTCGATTGACGGTGAAGTTGTCTATTCAACATTTGATAAGACGCCGGAAAATCATGTTAAAGTTACGGAACTCGTTTTAGAACGAGCAATGCGTTTGGTGGAAATGGGAGAAGATGTTGTAATTTTACTCGATAGTATTACCCGCATGTCCAGAGCCTATAACTTGACGATCAACCCAACCGGCAGAACACTGTCCGGTGGATTGGATCCCGGTGCATTATATGGTCCCAAAAGATTTTTCGGGGCTGCCAGGAATATAGAAAATGGCGGAAGCCTCACGATTATCGCTACAGCACTGGTTGAGACAGGCTCTAGAATGGATGAAGTAATTTTTGAGGAATTTAAGGGCACGGGTAATATGGAAGTTTATCTAGACCGTAAATTAGCCGAAAAACGAATTTTCCCTGCAATAGATCTCAACCGTTCAAGTACCAGAAGAGAAGAATTGTTGATGAGAACTCAAGAACTGAATACGGTTTGGGCAATGCGCAAAGCATTCTCTTCCTTGGAGACTGCAGCAGTTACCGAAACGATGATCAGTTTATTACTCAAAACAAAAAATAATGAACAATTTACCAATTCGATTAGCGTATCACTTAAAGATCAGGATTTGTTTGAAGCAATGCGTGGTTCTATCTCCAATGTTAGTGATAACAATGGCAACAACTATGATAAATAACAAGTCTCGAAATTGTAAATAAATCGAGGTAATAATAGATGAATAACAAAGATATCTATCTTGCTGCAGGTTGTTTTTGGGGAGTTGAAGCATACTTTCAAAAAATTGCAGGTATTGTTGATACAAAAGTCGGTTATGCTAATAGTCAAATAAATAACCCATCTTATCGCATGGTCTGTAGTGGAGATACCGGTGCAGTAGAAGCATGCCGCATCACTTATGATATTACAAAAATTAGTTTATCTGAGATTCTTGCCCATTATTTTAGAATTGTAGATCCAACTTCAAGAAATCGTCAAGGCAATGATGTCGGAACACAATATAGACCCGGTATTTATTATGAAAATCAAGAAGATTTCGAACTTGTCTGTGACTACATTGATGCCAGAAGAAAAGACTATGCTCAAGGTATTGTAATTGAGGTATTACCGTTGAGCAATTTTTATCAAGCAGAAGCGGAACATCAAGATTATTTATTGAACAATCCGGGTGGCTATTGCCATATTGATCTTAGTTTAGCTGAAAAGCCTTTAGCTGATGCGGAGCTGCCAAATTTAAACTCTGATACTAGCACTAAAGAGATAGAGATAAACTATGTAAAGCCTGATCAGGCCGAACTGAAAGCCAGACTAACTGAAGAGCAATACACGGTCACTCAATTATCCGGGACAGAACGTCCTTTTAACAATGAATTCGACCAACATTTTGAACCCGGAATTTATGTAGACATAGTGAGTGGGGAGCCATTATTCAGCTCTGCTGCTAAATATGATTCCGGTTGCGGTTGGCCAGCTTTTTCTAAACCTATTGTTAAAGAAAATATCTCCTATCGGGATGATTATAGTTTTAATAGGCATAGGGTAGAAGTGCGAAGTGAGCATGCAGATTCGCATTTAGGTCATGTCTTTGAAGATGGCCCACTTGAAACGGGGGGACTTAGATACTGTATCAACAGTGCTGCTTTACGTTTTATTCCTTTAAAAGAAATGGAAGAACAAGGTTATGTTGCATATATAAAGTTTGTTGAAAAGCCGTCTGATGAGTAACATAGACTGATAATTAATTAATAATCAATAAAAAAACGCCAAATGGCGTTTTTTTGTTTAGCTAATTAAGTTACAAAAATTAATTATTTTGTCAATAAATAAAGAACTACAGTCAAAATAGCAAAAAGAATAGCGAAAATTGCAGTCAATCTCTTTTGAAAATGTTCTTTAGATCTTGCCTGACCGCTTCCGAAAAAAGTATCTGATCCACCTTCGATGGAGCTTCCCATACCCTGGGAACTACCTTCTTGTGAAATTACCAATACTACTAAAGCCAAAGCTATGATCATATCAACTACAGCAATTATTATTGTGAGCACACCCATTGAAAACTCCTAAATGTATAATAATATATGTTACGATTAAAATTTATTCTTCTAATTTCTTTTTAGTCTAATCACAACAAAAGAAATTTTTTAGTCACATCAAAGTATTATAAGGATAATTATCAATCGATGCAAGTAAAACCTAAAATTTGTCTACACCTTTTTGGCTTTCTACCAAATTGTGTGCTTCTTCTAATGTACTGCCGGCTTCGATTGCTGAAGCTGCTACAATTGCACCTTCTACCATGGGAGAATTCATCATAATATAATTATCATTGGGATCAATCTCCAATGCCATTTCTGTACTCATTACAGCACTACCGAGATCCATAAAAATTAATACACCGTCTCCTTGATCAGCTTCTTTCAAAGATGTATATATTCTTTCGACATCTGTACCGGCACTACCATCTGATAAACCGCCAACTGCAACTATAGGTACTGAAGGCGCAACTAATCCGGCAAGATCTTTTACTCCATCAGCTAGACTTTGGACATGTGAAACAAGTAATATACCAACCATCATTTATTCCAATCTTATTCTTAATTAACAATTTCAGCGATTGAACGTAACAAGATTAAAGCAGAGGCTGCACCCGGATCCATATGTCCGATACTACGTTCACCGATATAACTTGCTCGGCCTTTAGTAGCTTTGATTGTTTTTGTATACTCGGCACCTTCCTCGCCGGCTTTTAACATTGCATCAATTGCTTGTTCAGAATTTTTACCTTCGACAATTGCATTCTCTAACGCTTCTTTGGCCGGAAATAAAGTATCAAGTATGGTTTTTTCACCTTGAACAGCTTTACCTCTTAGTTGAATTCCGCCGATCGCTGCATCTAATAAACCGGGTAAATCAGTCAACACAATCTCTTCTTTTCCTTTAAGTGTATCACTTGCTTTCATAAAAGCAGTGCCGTATAAAGGACCTGAAGCTCCGCCAACTTTGAAAGCCAGAGTCATACCCGTTGTCCTCAAGATTCCCGAGATATCTTGTTCTTTCATTTCGTCCATCTTTTTCATAACTTCCTGAAATCCACGGTCCATGTTGATACCATGATCACCGTCTCCTATTTCACGATCAAGATCAGACAAATATGATCGATTTTCACCGATATTCTTTTGCATATTTTCAATTATGCTCAGTAATGTTTCATTATTAACGCTCATACTTATTTCCTTATTATTATTTCCTATATTTGATTATCTTTATGTTCTCTACCGAACGTTTTGATCGATAGAGAACAATACTTATTTGTTAGCTAATAACATTAGAGAACTTTTAAACCCGGAGTGTCCGCTTTAGCATCCAATAATTCTTTTAGCTCATCATCCAATTTGAGAAGGGTGATCGAAAAACCTGCCATCTCAATTGAAGTCATATATTCTCCGACATAATTTTCATAAATCTTTATATCTTTAGCTTCTAATACATCTGCCACATGGTTCATTATTATGTAAAGTTCCATTAATGGAGTGGCTCCTGAACCATTAATCATTACAGCAACTTCGCTACCGGTATAATCAAGGTCAGCTAATATTTTCTCTAATAAATGGTCCACGATCTCATTTACAGGTTTTATTTTCTCACGATGTGTACCCGGCTCGCCATGAATTCCAATACCGATTTCCATTTCATCATCTGCTAATTCGAAACCCGGTTTACCATTTGCTGGTACTGTACAGGGAGTTATAGCAACGCCCATGGAGCGAACTTGATCGCAAACCTTTTGACCTACTCTTTGTACTTTATCAAGAGAAGCACCGGTTTCAGCCATAGCACCGGCAATCTTATGTACAAAAACTGTACCTGCTATTCCACGTCTGCCGACAGTCCATGTACTGTCTTCAACTGCGACATCATCTTCAACTATTACTTGTTTTACATTAATGCCTTCGCCTTGGGCCATGTCACTAGCCATTTCAAAGTTCATCACATCGCCTGTATAATTCTTGATAACTAATAATACGCCTTCATCTGTTGCGACTTCTTTGATTGCTTCATATACAGCATCCGGAGTAGGTGAAGTGAAAACTGCGCCCGGCACAGCGGCATCAAGCATACCGTATCCGACAAAACCGGCATGAGCGGGTTCATGTCCGCTACCTCCACCACTGACTAATGCAACTTTTCCTTCTTTGGCTTCTTTACGAACCAATACGTGACTATCGTCTACTTTTCTTAGATATTGTGGATAAGCTTTTATCAGACCTTCGACCATTTCATCTTCGACTTTTTCAACATCATTAATAAATTTTTTCATGTTAATCCTCCTACAAATTTCCATGATTGAATAATATTCTAATAATTTCTCACATAAATACTTTAATGTTTAAAGCGGAACTGTACCTCCTTAAGAGTCCTATCCAATATATAGGAAAACGGGATTTTCGACTTCCTATAGACCTATCGTGATTAATATAAATAAGATTAAGTTCATTCTAACATATATTAATTTTGATTATTATAAAGAACTGTAATCTATAGTAAATAATATTATTTTATTCAAAAAGTCTTAAGCTTTTTTGTTAGTTTTTCAATTATTAATTGAAGGGAAAATTCAAATGAATAATAGCAAAAAAGATTTGACAATAATATTTGCCTCTGCTACTATGTTCAAGCATTCAAAATGAATGTTTGATTTGGCGCAGTAGTTCAGTTGGTTAGAATGCCAGCCTGTCACGCTGGAGGTCGAGGGTTCGAGTCCCTTCTGCGTCGCCATAATATATCCGGTCATTTTTATGAATGACCGGTTTATATTTTAAGCCTGGTTAGCTCAGTCGGTAGAGCAGGGGACTGAAAATCCCCGTGTCGTTGGTTCGATTCCGACACCAGGCACCAGTATGGGAGTTTAGCTCAGCTGGGAGAGCACCTGCCTTACAAGCAGGGGGTCACAGGTTCAAGTCCTGTAACTCCCACCATTAGAAAAGCACTGATACTAAAGGGTTTCAGTGCTTTTTTAATTTTGTGATTATAATAACAATCTGAATCAACGCCCCAATTCATCGGCTGGTGAAGAGTGACGACCGTGTGGCACAAGGTCAACTCCGTAAATATGATAGAGTTCACTAACTGTGACAAATCGATAACCCTGTTCATACAGTTTAGGAAGAGTTTGTTCCAAAGCAGCGAGAGTTTCGGGATACATGGAATGCATCAGCACGACCGAACCAGGTAAAGTTTCTTCTAGTCTTTCACTTATCTGTTCAGCATCTTGAGTAAGCCAGTCGATTGTATCATGATCCCAGATCATAATCGGATACGGCAAAGCTGCTAACACCTGTTCATTATAAGATCCGTAGGGTGGTCTGATCAGAGTGGGCACAACCCCGGTATATTCTTGAATTTTTGCATTAGTTAGATTGATTTCTGCCATAATTTGATCGTAATTTAATTTTGCCAAATCTGCATGAGAGAATGAATGATTGCCAAGTTCAGAGCCTTGTTCTATCACGGCTTTAATAGTTTCGAAATCGCCATCGATTCTACTCCCAAGGACAAAAAATGTTGCATGACCATCATGTTCGGTTAACAAATCCAAGACCTTAAGATCAATGTCATGATAAGGACCGTCATCAAAAGTTAAAGCAATGTATTTATAGTCATCGTTTTGAGGACTATTTTGTTCAGTCTCGCTAGAAGTAGTTTCTTCAGATGTGGATTTTATGGATTTAGTTTCTATTGTATCGTTGGTAGAGGCTTCTTGAATAATAGTTTTTTCTGACTTTTCAAGTACCGCACTCAGCTCAATTTGAGAAGGCTCTGTCGAATTCTGATTAGACTGTTGCTTTTTATCAGATCCGGCTAGACTTATTGTAGCAGCAACTAACTTCTGTTCAGATGTATTATCTGTTGATTTCTGAGCTTTTAATTTGATGCCATGATTTGTTTGATTAGCAAGTAAATAGGCAAAAATAGTAGCAAATAATAATAACCCTGTAACTATTGTTGCAATAATAACGACTTTATTTGACTTTTTATTCAGATCGGGCATGATGTCACCTTAAGTTACTTTGTTATAGATAATTTATTTATTTTTCGATGATTTTTATCCCATTTATTAATTTATAAATATATTATACATCTAATGAATATCAATATGTTAAAATAAAACCTGCTTAAGATAAAGTAGTTGAATAGCATTTAACATAATTGTAATAATTATGTTTTCGAATAAGGAGAAATTAATGGCAGCTTTAGTTGGAGTATTACGTCAAAATGGCAAACACGGTATTGTCGAATTGGATCGTAAAGATAGTGAACTGGGTCCCAGAATAAATATACCTCGCAAGTTTTTATATGGTGCACCATTTAATATGAAAGTGGTCTGTGACTATAAGGGTACAGATTCTAACGGTGAGCCTTGGGGCTCTGTAGTAGAAGTGTTAGGCGAAGAAGGTAATCCGGATACTGCGATATTGGGTATTATTAAGTATTACAATCTTCCTTTGCATTTTCCTAAAAAAGTGTTGCAACAAGCAGAATCTTTTAGCAATACAATAACAGATAAAGAGATTAAAAAAGAACTTGCTAAGGGGCGTATTGATTTGCGTCATTTGCAGACGCTTACGATTGACGGTGAGGATGCTAAAGATCTTGATGATGCAATCGATATTAAAAAACTGACCAATGGCAATTACCTTTTATATGTTCATATTGCAGATGTGTCACATTATGTAAAAGCCGGAACAGAACTCGATCAGGAAGCAGCTAAACGAGGCAACAGCGTTTATCTGGTTGACCGTGTTATTCCGATGTACCCTCCGAAATTGTCCAATGGAATTTGCAGTCTTAATCCGGGTCAAGATCGTTTTGCCTTCACTGTAGAAATGGAAATTGATCAGCAAGGTAAAATTGTTCGAGGAAAGATATATCCCTCAATAATCAACAGTAAGGTTAGAACATCTTATCTTGAGACGCAAGCTATTTTAGATGGTGAACCGGTTAGTGACGATAGACCGGAATGGTTTGCGGATCAGATTTTTCTGATGCAGGATCTAACAGAAATATTGCAGAATATGCGCCAACGTCGAGGAGCTTTGGAATTTGAATTTCCGGAAATAAAAGTTGATCTTGATCCGGAAGGAAATCCAATAAAAATATATCCGGAACCGGATCTGTTTACTAACCATATGATTGAATCATTTATGATTGCTGCCAATGAATTTGTAGGAGACTTAGCAGAAAAACATAAGATACCTGTGATCTACAGGGTTCATGAATTACCGGATCAAGAAAAGTTAAATATATTTGCAGCTTTAGCTAAGCATTTTAATATTCGAGTAGTTATTGACCAGGAAAATCCCGAACCCAAAGAGCTTGCCAAAGCATTGGAAGAAATGAAAGATGAGCCCTTTGGTGAAACACTTTCCACGATGCTATTGCGCTCACTTGCCAAGGCACGTTATTCTGAGAAAAATTTAGGGCATTTTGGTTTAGCATCGAAAAATTATTGTCACTTTACTGCACCGATCAGAAGGTATTCTGATACATTTACCCATCGCAGCCTGAAAATATGGTTACAAGAGCAAAGCAAAGGTGGCAAGAAAATATTTAAACTGGCACATCAAGTTGGAGATCATGTTTCAGAAACTGAACGAATAGCAATTGATGCAGAACGTGATACGGTAGATCAAAAAGCTGCTGAGTATTACGCTGAAAGAATAGGGGAGATTTTTCCCGGTAAAATTTCCGGGTTTGCACCTGCCAGTATGTTTGTTCAATTAGTAGACACGATGGTAGAGGGAGCTATTTTCTTTCGCACTCTGGCCGGTTATTATGAATACGATCCTGAACAGTTTATTGCTGTAAATAGAGATACGGGAGATCTTTTGTCTTTAGGGCAAAAGGTTAAAGTTCAAGTTGCTGCGGTAGATATTAATCGACGTTTCATTGATTTTGCTTTAATTGAACATGAAACCGCAAAAGCTAATGGTAATTCAAAAAATAAGAAAAACCATAACAAGAAAAACAACAAAAATAAAGATCGATCTAGAAACAGAAATCGGAATAATAAATCACATAAAACAGACAGTTCAGCAAAACATCAGCAACCTCATAAAAGAAGATCGAGTCGCAATAAAGTCAAAAGAAGACGTAAAGGTAGAAGGAGAAAATAATTGCCCAAGCTATTTTTACATGCATTAGGTTGCAAAACAAATCAATATGAAAACTTGGCTTTAACACAACAATTAATTGATCAAGGTTTTGATTTAGTTGATAAGATGCAAGATGCTGATGTAGGAATTCTTAATACCTGTACCGTTACTGCGGAAGCAGGAAGGAAATCCAGACAAATGTTGCGCAGGATGAAAAAACAAAATCCTGAAGCATTGATTGTCGCAATGGGCTGTTACGCTCAATTATCCGATGTTTCAGCTGATTGTGATATTGCTGTAGGTACAAGTCAAAGAAATCTAATTCCGAAATTGATCTTACAAAAATTAAGACTAGCTGAAACGAGTGAAATCACCAGTCAAGATTTGAGACCTTTGGGCAAGATCAGTCAAGAGACTGATTATGAAGAACTCGGTATAGTATCGATTCAAAAAGATACCAGGGCTCAAATCAAAATCCAAGATGGCTGTAATGAATTTTGCTCCTATTGTACAATTCCTTTAGCCAGAGGTAGAATTCGGAGTAGATCAAGAGAAAATATTTTGCGAGAAGTTGAAGCACTAGTAAATGAAGGGCATAAAGAAGTTGTCTTGACAGGTATACATATTTGCTCTTTTGAAAAAGAAAAGGGGCGAAATAGTGATGCTTTAGCTGAGCTTTGTTTAGAATTAAACCGCATTACCGCATTGGAAAGGATTCGTCTAGGATCTTTAGAACCCTTATCGGTCACAGAACAGTTTTTGCAGATTTTAAAAGGAGCTGACAAAGTTTGTCCCCATTTTCATCTCTCTTTGCAATCCGGAAGCGATACAGTTTTGCAAAGAATGCGCAGGAGTTACAATACAGTTCAGTATCAAGAACGGGTGCGTATGTTAAGGCAAATATATAAAGACCCTTCTATTACGACAGATGTCATGGTAGGTTTTCCTGAAGAAACGGAACAAGAGTTTTTAGAAAGTCTGGAGTTTGTCAGGCGGATTAATTTTAGTAAAATCCATGTTTTCCCGTATTCTGTCAGGCAAGATACATTAGCAGCAAAAATGAAGCAAGTACCTGGACAAATAACTAAACAAAGAGCTAAAGCAATGCTTGAGTTAGCTGAAGATTTGTCAGTCAAATATGCTAAACAGTTTGTCGGCAGGCGGGTTGAAGTCTTATTGGAAGATGAATTTGAAGACTATATTAGAGGCTACACAAAACATTATGTACGCACATACATTGTTAATAATAATTATCAAAGCGGTGAAATTAAAAATGTTTTAATAACCGATGTAAGAAAAGACGATTTATTTGGCAAGATAGTGTGATAATATATTAGTTACAGTTCTTAGAATTGAAATGAGGTATTATGATGGCAGATCAAGAAACAGCAAGATTTGTGATGAGTATTAATCGCAAAGCGGAAGCTGCAAAAATAATGAAACAAGTAATGGCAGCCCTCGAAGAAAAAGGCTATAACCCCAAAAATCAATTGGTAGGTTACTTTATTTCGGGTGATCCTACATATATAACAAATCATCAAGGGGCCAGAGCAATTATCAGAAAAATGGAAAGAGATGAATTGCTGGAAGTAATCCTTGCTGAATATTTGGAGCAACTCGGGAATTAGTTAATTTCTGAGTTAATTAAAATGCAGAGATTTTTGGCAATCGATTATGGTACGGTACGTGTTGGCTTAGCAGTTAGTGATCCTTTAGGTGTAATAGCGACAGGAATAAAAACCTTGAATCACAAAGCCAAAACGATGACTGATCTAGCTTCTGAAATTAATGAAGTGGTGATCAAGGAGAATATTACCGATTTAGTCTTGGGTTTACCCAAAAGAACTGATGGTAAGGTCGGAGAAAAAGAGCTACAGGTTAGAGAATTTGCCGAAATCTTAAAAGAAATAACCGGTTTAGATCCGATTTTATATGATGAACGTTATACAACTGTGATTGCTCAACAGATTATGAACAAAACAGGAGTTAAGCCTAATCGTAAAAGGGAAATAGTTGATCAGGTCGCTGCTGAGATATTGCTTCAAAATTATTTAGATAAAGTAGCTCGGAAATAATCTGTAATTAATATTATAATCTGTAAATACAGATAGTTTTTCATAGTGGAGGTTTTATGTTGTTAGATATATTTTTGCTAGCCCATGCTGATTCAGGACATGGTGATTTAGATCATGATCATGATCAGGAGTCTGGTGACGCTATTATTGAGATAGTTGATCCTGATACAGATGAGGTTTATCAGTTTTATCTGGGTGATGAATTTGATTATGAAGGTCAGTTTTATTATGTATTGGTCACCATAGAAGATGATCCTGTCTATGTCATAGCCAGGGTAATTGAACAGGATGGTGAGTCATATATTGAAACATTAACCGATGAGGAAAATGATGAATTATATGATGTATACGATAAAATACTAGAAGAAGCTTTTGAAGATGAGGAATAAGCCTTTAAAAGGTGTTGAAGCACAAGTTGATAATAAAAGGTCAAACTTTACGGATCGAAGTCCGGCAAAGTCTAATTTAGGCTCCGGAAGAATGAAACAAAGACCTTCTCCAAAGCAGAAATCTCGTACAAACAAAGCAAAAAACCAACAAAGACAGGTTGAAGATTATCCTGACGAGATGCTGGGCATTATTGTTGATCAACGGAGTGGGCAAACTTATTATATTTCCCTGATTGACAACTTTACCTACAAGAGTCGAGAATATGCCGTTATGTACAATTATCGTATAGAAGACGGTAATATCGGGGTTCCTGAGATTTTAATTATGCGTTCCTATAGGGATCAGGATAAGCAATATTTTACTTCTATACGCAATCAAGAAGAGTTGGATAAAGTTTTTGATATTTTTTATGATCGCTTTCAACAATCGGTTTAACTGGAGGATTCATGGATTTCCATTCACTTCAGCCATTCACCATTGAACAGGCTGATTTATACACTAAATATTTTTCGCAAAGTAATACTCGAATAGCAGATGCCTGTCCTAACAGCAGATTTGCATGGAACATCGGTTATAATTATCGATATCTGATTCTGGAAGATTGTTTTTGTTTAGTTTCAGATGGTGGAATTTTTACTGAACCGCATTTTTCATTGCCTTTAGGAGAATTAACTGCAGCAAAACTGAGCAATATTATTAATCAACTGGAGAAAATATTTAAGCAAAACAACTGGCAGTTAACAGGAATGTTTATAGATGAGGAATATACAGATTTATTTAATGAACTTGAAGGTTATGAAATTAATCTTGAATTTGACTCTGCTTATTCCGACTATATTTACAATACCGCCGATTTGGCCAATTTAAAGGGCAAGGGATATCGTGCAAAACGTAATCATGTTAATCGCTTCATCAGAGATTATCCGGATTTCACTTACAAACCTTTAGAGAAATCTGATCAGGAGAAAGCTGTTGAGCTTGTTAGAACTTGGTGCCAAGATAAAGAAGTTGACTGTAAGGATCCTTTAGTAAGTGATTGTAGTCCGATTAATACTCTTTTCAGTTATTGGGAACAATTGAATATTTCTGGTGGTGCTATTTATTATAATGAAGATTTAATTGCATTTTCAATGGGCTCAATCATCAATCAAGGCAAAGAAGGTGTAATTCATTTTGAGAAAGCTCATCCCAATTATGAAGGCTTATATGCTGTAATCAATCAATTTTCAGTATTAAATGCATTTGAGGAAACTGAATTGATTAACCGTGAAGAAGATATGGGTGATGAAGGCATGCGTATTTCGAAAGAATCCTACTTGCCGATTGAAAGCCTGAAAAAATATAAAGTAACTTTGCAGAAGAAATAATTATTATCAAGAAAAGAGTTTAGTATGTTCGATAATGGTCAACCTGAGCAAGAACAGAGCCAGCAATATCAGTGGACAGGTAATTATTATGAGCAGCAGCCTCAACAAAATATACCGGTTCAACAACAGCAAATATATTATCATGATCAACCATATCAGGAACAGCAATTCACACATAGCCAAAACTTGAATTTATTACCGGATACCAAAGTTCCTCTTTGGCGTATATGGTTAATTTCAATCGCTTTTGCAGCCTTGCATATTGTGGTCCTAAATGGAGCTGCAATTCTGGTCGGAGTCATCATGTGGTTTTCATCGATGGCAACTACACAGGAAGAGATCATGAATTTATTCTTGGGTTCTGACTTGCAAAATTGGGCATGTATCGTGATGTTTTTCATCTGTACTCCGATCTATATTGTTTTTCTGAATAAGAGAAATAAAAAATTTCAGGGAAGTGTTGCACTTAAGAAGGTAAAGCCGGGTCCGGCAATTAGTATGATAGTTGTGGCCTTTGGTTCTTTAGGTATGGTCACAGGTCTTCTTTCTTTGTTGGAATTTTTGAGTAATCATGTAGGATTCATAGCCAAATGGCTTCAGGATTATATTAATCTTACTGAAATGATCGTCTCGGAAGAAGGCAATCTATTACTACAAATAATAGCTACGGTTATTTTGGTTCCGATTGCGGAAGAATTGTTATTCAGAGGGATAATTCAAGGCGAATTAAATTTACGTTTTACGCCCAGAGTTGCAGTATTAATCCAAGCTTTATTATTCGGTATTTTTCATATGAATCCGATTCAATCATTGTATACTTTTATTCCCGGATTATTGCTGGGTATTGCATATTATTATACCGGAAATTTGATTATACCCATCGTTATGCATATGATTTTCAATTTAGTTGGCGGGGTCTTCAATGTTATTTTTTCAGAGACAATCATGCAATGGCTCAGCTATGTTGAGTTAGTGATAGGCATATTTGCAATTGTAGTAGTAGTTTTATTCTTTGTTAAAGCAAAGCCGGATAGTGATCATAAATTAAAATGGCAGTATACTCCTTAAAATAATGTTTATTAAAAGATTTGGCAGAATCAAAAAACGTACTTTTGCAGTTTTAGCAATTTGTTTGCTAGCTGTTATTTTGCCAGTTTTTTTCTTGTTTATTACTACTACCAAACAAGTAAAATCAAGCAATATTGCACATTTTTCGCTCAATGAAAGAGCTTCGCGTCAATCTGTTCAGGGACTAGGCTACAATCTCATTTCATATCATGATGAGAATTTACTGAAAAATAATTCTTTTGAACCACTGGTGTATAAACAAAATTTCAATGTTGATTCAGGGGATGAAGAAACACTTAAGATTGTCATGCCGGATGATCTGGAAGCAGGTTCTTATGAGGACGATTTTTTTATAGGCGCAAAAGCTGAGGTGTTGACTAACGATCCTGAAGGAAATCCTGTATTAAAAAAGACGGGAATTGTTGAAGAAATTCTTTCTGATCAGATAGATGATTTTCAATCTCTACAACTTCCTCCTGATCTTCCACAGGAAATTAGATGGTCTACAGTCGCAGAATTGGAACAGAAAGTTGTTTTGGGTGGAAGTAAGGGTTATATATTATATATAGATGCATTTACAGAAACTCATCTCCTTAAATTGCCTACAACTAATGACATAGTTGGTATCTGTGTTTTTGATAATAATTTTTTAGCTGTCGATCAAAAAGGAGTATTTTATAAATCTACCGATGCTCTCAATTGGCAACGTGTTTTTTCCGCTGATCAAAAATTCTTACTCAATAAAGCTTCAGAACAAGACTCTGGCGCCCAAAACGAAAGTTCAGAACAAGATACAATTAATTGGCACGATCTGAGTTCATATGTTGATGAACAGGGCAAAACTATCTTTATGGCAGTAGGTGAAGAAGGATACTTAATTTACGGAGATCTTGAGAACTACTATGTTGGCAGGATTAACACCAAGCAAAATATTAATTCGGTCACTGCTAATGCGAACGGATTTTATTTAGTCGGTGATAATTCTTCCGCATTTTACTCAGCCAATGGAGAAGTTTTTCAAATCTTAGATATCCCGCTTCAAGCAAATTGGCAGACTATTGCTTCAAGAGGAAATCAGATTCTGCTCGGCGGTGATCAGGGCGAAGTTGTTTTCAGTAATGATGGAAGTCAGTTTGAAAATATTAGTAGTGACTCCATTACAGGGATATCACTTCAATTTTCTGAACAAAACGATCAGAGCAGTCTTGAACAAATAGTTTTTAATCCGAGTTTTGTGTCATGTAGCATTTTGGGCAATGAACAATTTGTCATGCTTGATTCACGAGGACTGCTATATTTTTCACAAGATCTGGGTAAAAATTGGAGTTCGCTTAATGAACGGCAGGGGAACAGATATAACTTAATTCAACGTTTGTCGTCAGGCAGGTTAGTAAGGGCAGGTTTTGACAGCGGAGTTGAATATGCCGCGATGGGACTGACGATAAAACTGGATAGTAAACTCGAACAGGGTAAATACGAAGACGGAGATTTGCTGAGATTAGAGCAACTGGCAACTAAGCCGAACATCAAACCTTTGCTTGAAAAAGATGAAATTCTACCGGGTGAATGGTTTGTCAGTGATCCCCAAGTTGCAGATGTTCAATTTAGAGAAAATTCTCCTGAAGGTGGGAAATCCTCATTAAGAATTGATTTGACAGAATCTATAAATCCTATTGACCAACTTTTTGGAATTTATAGTGACCAGGAATTAGATTTAGAAACCTCTTTAACTGCTGATTATATTTTGCAACAAAACATCAGTGAGCCGGAGATCGACAAGTTGAAAAATAATGCAATCTTCGATTTTGAATTCTGGGCTAAATCAAATTCGCCGGATCCAATAGAGTTAAGTTTGTCTATCAAAGGTTTAAATCTGGAATCGGAACAATTTAGTAAAGAAATTCATGGAGATTGGAAAAAATATCAAGGTGTTTTTGTTGTTCCGAAAAATTCGGTGCAAGACGATAGTCTGGTTTGGTTGCAAATTGAGTTCCATGGATCCGGGACAATCTTTCTAGACAACATCAGGATTAAAGTTGCAGATCACTTTGAGCAGGATTTATTTGCCGATCTGGCTGACGATTTAGCAAATGTACCTATTATGCGCTTAGAATTAGTTCCGTTAGGTGATCAAGCTTATCCTTCTGAAAGTTGGCTTTCGTCTGAAAAATCGTATAGTTTTTATTATCAGGATGAAGGTAATTTAAAAATAATTTCTCAACCCAATCTTGTTACATGTTTGGAAGCTTGTCGTAAATATAATATTAATCCTTGGCTCACAATTAATTCTCAAGCTTCAGATCTTGAGTTGAGGCATTTTATGCAATATCTATTCGGTCAACAAAATACGCCATTAGGAGAATTACGTGACCAACATGGTGCTCTAGGAAGATATAGTGAAACTTTTAATCGATTTTATCTAGAAATCAATGATCAAAACAAGCTCTTTGTAAACGACTGGCAGAAAAAATCATACGTCAACCGGGTAATTCAAATCTTGAGTGAAACACCGGAATACACACAGATAAAGAATCGTTTGGTCTTTATTGATGGTATGGAATATAAAGAGAATATCATATCATCAGATGCGGATTATCATGCTTCCGATTTTACTTTACAGGACGATATCTCTAATATAGATCAGTTAAATCAACACATTGAAAACTTTTCAGAAATGATTCCCAGAAATCCCGGAAGGATGTCAACAAGCGGTTTTGATTTAGTGCGTAGAACTGAATTACTAAATCCTGATATAAGATTGGCTGACCTTATCTCAGTCAGTTTGAGCATGTTAGGTGATGAAGTTGAAGCAGCTTTGCTGAATTTTGATCTGACATCAGATATTCCAGAAAACTCATTTGTTGAATGTTATGCCCAAATTGGAAGATCAATCGCCGGTATGAGTCCCTATGTTTTAAGTTCCAATTATGAACAAGAGAACATTATTGCCTTTGCATATGGTTCAGAAAATAAAAGAACGATCATTATTGCCAATTTATCAGATAGTTCTGCATCTTGTCAGATTTTAAATATTGATTTGAAAGGATTTCAGCAATCCTTTTATGATGCAAACGGTGAACTTTTAGAACAATCAGTAATGAAGCTCAGCAAAACAGTTTTTTCAATTTTACCGGGTGGTGTGGTTGTTCTTGAAGGTAATGTAAAATAATACTTTAATATTAATTTTTAGGGGTGTCAGATATGGTTAGTGACTTTGATCAATTATTTTATGCCGACTCTTATCAAACAGTTTTTTCAGCAAAAGTAACAGACCAAAAATCATCAGATGGAAAATATTGGCTTGCTTTGACTCAGACCTGTTTTTATCCTGAAGGTGGAGGGCAACCAGGTGATCAAGGTGAAATATTTGTCAGCTCATTAGATTCAGTTGACAATAATCAAGACAAGCAAGTAATCAAAGTTCTGCACACAATTCTCAAAGATGATATTATCTGGCATCAGGTTTCTGATCTAATTCCTGAAGGTACAGAAGTACAAGGGGAGATCGATTTTAATAATCGCTATGATTTAATGCAACAACATAGTGCTGAACATATAGTATCCGGCATTGTTAATCGAAAATACGGCTATGATAATGTGGGTTTTAATATCAATAATGAAGAGATGACCTTTGATTTCAATGGCGACCTGACCTGGGAACAGATTCTTGAAATAGAAGATGAAGCTAATCAGGCTGTTTTTAAGAATATTCCGATTGAAATTCATTATTTAACTCCTGAACAACAACAAAGTTGGACTTATCGCAGTAAGTTAGAGCTCGGTGAAAATGTCAGAGTGGTAGTAGTACCAAATTATGATACATGTGCATGTGCCGGCACTCATCTCAAGACGACAGGTGAAATAGGGCAAATAAAAATAATCAAACGCGAATCCTACAAGGGCGGTGTTCGCTTGACAGCATTATGCGGTCTGAGAGCACTGAAATATTTTCAAAAATTGCACGAAGTAATACAAGAAACCGGTGAATTGCTTTCAGCAAATCTTGATAACTTAGTCGAGCTGGTCAAATACAATCAAACTGAAATATTAGAACTCAAACAAGAAATTAATAAGAGAAACAATGCTTGGCTTGAACTTTACAAAAAAAATATTTCTCCTAACACGCAACAGATTATTATCAAAAATCAAATATTTAATAAAAATGAATGGCTTTATGTTTGTCGTTATCTATTTGAAAAAGTAGAGAAGTTCGTTTGCTTGTTGACCGAAATATCTGCCGAAAAATACATGATATTTATGTATTCTGAAACTGTGGATCTTCGAGCAAAGATACCGGAACTTAAAAAAACATTTGATTTTAAAGGTGGCGGAAATGCAAGCTCGATTCAAGGTCCTCTGATAGGTGATTATCAAAAAATTGTGAAATTCTTGAGTGAAATAGCCTAGCTAATTCTGGATTAAGTGATTTTATTGTGCGCTCTGCATAATGATGAATTGATAAAATTAAACATTATTCCGAAATTGAAAAAAAGCGAAAAAATCCCTTGACCTGAAATAATACTCTACATATACTTTAGGTAAGCTTCAGGGAATTCTAAAGAATGCCTTGATCGAAAACCCAACACCATGAAAATGGATCGGGATGGCAGTAATTTGATAACTAAACATTGAGCTGGCAAGAAGAATCTGAATACCTACAAGGTAAGACTGATCTTCACAAGAGGTTAAATGGTATAAATAAAGATTAATTAATCAGATACCATTAATTTCAAACTCTACTTAGCACCCTTGTGAATAGAAGATCAATATTATTCATAAAGAGATCATAAATTGATCAGAAACAAACGACGATTAAGTGATAGAATTGCTAGCTGAAACAACTATCATTAAATAAGTAATAAAAAGGAATGTTAAGTTGCAAAAACGAAAATGTGAAGTTAAAGAAACTGCAAGTCGAACAATTGAAATAAGACATAGGGTTCAACAGAAACTAGAATGTGTAACAAACACGTCGAACGTACTGTTGGTAAAATGTAAAAATAACCTAGAGTGTTAAAAGTTCAAGCGTAAGATAAAAAGAGTTCCGTTAATGAAAGAGTTACGATCAATGATTTAGCAGGTTCGCTGAAGCTTTTTATATGCTTAAAAAATCGGGAAAACCAGCTCCCGATTTTTTTGTTTTTTATAATTTGTTGGATTATTATTCCGCCAGTTTTTTGATATAAGGTAAATTGCGGTGATCTTCTTTATAGTCAAGACCATAACCTACGACTCTGGTATAATCTATTTCAAAACCGGTGTATTTTAGTGGTAAATTTATCATTAATTGTTCAGGATTAACTAACATCGCAGCTAAGGCTATGCTCAGCGGTTCAAATTTTTCAACATGCTCTATCATGTAGTGAGTGGTCAAGCCTGATCTGACAATCTCTTCAACTACTAATACATTATTTCCTTTTAAATCGATTCCGATGTCTCTGGTAACTTCAACAATATTGGTTCCTGATTTTACTTGGCTGATTCCCATCATGTCAAATTTAAGAGGCAAATCAATCGCTCTTGTTAGATCTGAAAGAAAATACACTGAACCCTTGAGCATTGAAACTACTCTTAGAGGACGCGACGATTCACGGTAGTCTTCAGTGATTTGTTTGCCCATTTCCTGTATTCGTTTTGCTATTTGTTGTTCTGTGAATAGAATATTCTGATTCATTTGTCTCAAATCCTTCATTGATTTATTATTTATTCAAAACGTTTAACTAAAGACTCAAAATCCCGTCGATAAATAATTTTAACATTAACTCCGGGATATAATTCCTGTAATTTCTCCAGCTTTTTTCTTTTGGCACTGACATAACGTTGATTCATAGTTGTCAGCTCCAGATATAGATCGAATTTTGGCAAATAAAAATCAGGACTGAAGGCCATAGTTACACGGTTTTCATCATCCCATTCAACAGGAAAAAACTTTGGTTCATAACGCCAATCAATTTGATATAAGTTCAACAATTTTGCAAATTCTTTCTCAGATTCATTTTTGAAATCCGGTAAGTCATTATTTTGCAGCACAGTTCTGTCACTTTGACCTTGCAATTCCAAATAAAGAGAAATTCGGTAATCCTCGATTAAAGATTCTAGGACTGCCAAACAAGCATCTAATGATAGCTTACCTGTATTTAATACAATATGAAAAGGTTCAAAAGTACTATCATCAGCTTGGAATAAAGTACTGATAAATCTACGATATTGGCGGTCAATTCTTAAAGTTAAATCAGATTCCGATATTGTAGAAATTTCTTTACTTGATATGAATTTTTCCATAAATTTTAATTCATGGAGTTGATCAATTGAATAATGAAAATCCTTGTCTTGGGCCTGATATTTCAGATAGTTTCGATATTGCTCTTGTGAACCGGAAATTCTTTGTTCGCGTACTTCTAAAGGCGCTGTGACTCTGACATGGATGGCTTTTGGATGATCCTTCAAAAGATAATTCCCACCACAACCGAGTAATATCGCTCTGTTATTTTCCGCCCATTCTTGAATCGAGCCTTCTAAGTAAGCTTTGAAATTAACATGTTGGTCAGTAGTGATCGGTTCGAAAAAATACTTGGCACTAACTTCAAGCATTTGTTTTTCATGTTCAGTTGCAATTGGCTTGAGAAACTTATCGACCATTTGATCAAAATCCATTAGAGGATGTCCGCATCTCTCGGATAGACGTTCGGCAAGTTCATCTCCAAAACTTCCCGCCTCTCTGGAAATAGTAATTATGGGCACATATACCTCTTTTCAGAAATGATCAGAAACTATATTATAGTATAGCATGAAAAGAAATTTGATTGAACTAAAACAGTCAGAAAAGCTGATTAAATCGGAGGCTCAGATGAAGAAAAAAAGCAAATTAATTAAGGCAGGTTTAGTGGGCTATCCTTTGGGATATTCTATTTCTCCAATGATCCATGAGTTTTTATTTGAGCAGGCGGGAAGAGATGGAGAATACCGGGCAATAAAAATTCAGCCTGATAATTTCATAGAAAGAATCCCCAATATATTACGAGAATATCCATATCTGAATGTAACAATTCCTTACAAAAAAGAGATTGTTGCTCATTTGCAAGGAACTTCTGACAGTGCAAGAATTTTAGGCGTTGTAAATACTGTAGTAAATGAGTTGGGCTATAACACTGATGGTATCGGTATGGAATTAGCATTAGCCGACTGGGATAAACCGGAACAGGCTTTGATTATTGGTTCAGGCAATACTTCACGTACCGCTCTTTATACATTTATTGAAATGGCTGTACCAAATATATATATGATCCATCGCAATGCTCTAAGTTTACAAAAATTAAAAAATGATTTGATTCAATCAATAAATATCGAGATTGAATCTACGGGGAGTTTTAAGTTTCCGGACTCTGAACAAAAAATAACATTTTTTGTTGATCAAGAAGATGTTTTTGAATCTGAAGTACAATTTGATTTATTGATCAACACGACATCAGGTGGCATGTACCCTGAAATTGATCAATTACCCATAAAACCTGAGATACTCAATCATCTTTTAAGTGAATCCAAGCCAAAAGTTTTTGATGTGATTTATAATCCGCTCCGTACCAGATTACTCTCTTTGGCTGAGCAAAATAATTTGGAATACCAAAATGGGTTGGCCATGCTCTTCTATCAGGCATATGCTTCTCATGCCATATGGTTTTCTGAAGATTGTTCACCTACCAAAGCGAAGCAATTGTGGCATGATTTTCAAAACAAATTTGATCCGGAAAAGTTGATCACTGAACTCCAGCTACAAGAAAAAAATGATTAAGTTTTTTTCTTGGGCCGAAATAGCCTGATGGCTTTTTTGAAATAGTACTTTAATTCAGCCATCATGCCTATTACAAATTTTTTCAAAATGAATTTGCGAGGGAAAAATTGGGCTTTCTTTCTGGTATAGGCTCTAATTAACATAGCCACTTCCGTAGGTTGGACCTGTTTATTATAATGCATCATATAGTTTTCAGTTCCCGGAGCTGCATAAAAGAAACGATACCAAGCAGCATATGCATCACCTACTCCGAATAAGTGACCTGCTTCATGGGCGGAAATCTGACGCAGATAATGCTCATTTCCGGATTTAGTTATTACTGCAAATCCCGGAAAACTTCTACTCCAATTATAGCCAATACTTTCAATTTGACCGGTTCGAAAAATACCCCACAACCTTCTTAAGATGCCGCTAGCGACATGTGATGGCAGGATTCTCGGTTTTTTGAGAAAGATCGGAATAGGTCTTACTTTTCTTTGAAGTAATCTCAACAGATAAAGTTTCCGTGGGTGATGCTTCCCGGATAATTCATCTTCTATTATTTCGACCACGAATGGCATTTTTTCAAAATGATTTCTACTTAATCCGGTAGTAATGTTTTCTTTTAGAAAAAATTCTTCACAAGCTGATTTTAATTCTTCAATCATTAAATAAGTACCGGACCAATTTTGCTCGATGCCTTCACTAATGATAGACTTATAAGATTTTTCTTTAATTGATTTTTGAATTGCCTGCCGGTTAAAGACAACCTTTACAGTCAATCTGAATCCTATTTGAGGATGATAACTGAGTTTAAGGGGAGAATGGCTCATTTTAGATTTGGATTAAGTTTTTCTTTTAACCAAGTTAATAACTGGTCCAACTTAATCCTTTGAGATAATTGTAAATACCAGGGTACGAGTGATTTATCTTGAGGATAAAAGAGGTGGGCATGATTTAAATCAAGAAATATGGGGTTTAAATAAGAGGTTTGCTCCGTACTAATATAATTGACAATTCCTACTCCTGTAGAAAGCACTTCCTCTTCATTTTTCATATCGGTGATCAAGATCAGATTATTTTGACTTACAGGTTTAACATCTTTTTGTCGGAGTATAAAATTAGAAGTTTCTGATAAAATATTATCAATGATCAAGACATTTAATAATGGGCGATAAAGTAAGAATGTTCTGTGATATTTGTTCTGAAATTTATAATTTATAAAGCTTGTTTTTTTCTCATAAATAAGGCCTAAACTGTGCTTGGCAACTTGTTTATAACCGTTATGGGTCAGCCATTCCGAGATAAGTTGAACCGGATTTCCTTCTTGTTTTAGCTGATTGGCAATTTTAGGATCTAGTTTATATTTTTTTTGCTGAGCTAGTATTGCCAAACTTTTAGGATCTGCGGGGTTGTAAAGCTGAACAATATGATTAGAGATCATAGTATTAATGCTGTTGAAACATAAGATAGTATATAATAAAATGCAAGTGCCGAATAATAATCTAATCCATCCCATTTCTATGATGGATTTCAATTGATAAATATTTTTCCCAATCCAGAAAAGAGCGATTCCCAAAATCACAAGAATCAGGATCTGACTTATTATATTACGTATTTTCCAATATCTTTGTTTCAAATTAAGCCTCTCAACAATAAATATTGTAGCACTAATTGATTATAAGCAAAAATAATGCTTAATTAAATCTAGCTAAGATTATTGTTTTTCAAAGTTATTTGTTAAGGTGGGAAAAGTATGAAGATTAATCAATCAAATAATCAGAATCTTTTTCACTCGCTGCCAACAGCTCAATTTTTTGATCTGAATTAAGTTCAAAGTCACTACCGATCAATTGATCTAAACTAATTTCAAAAAACACACTTATTTTTCTCAGCATAGGAATACTAGGGAATCGTCTGCCTGTTTCATAAAGTGAAATTGTACTGCGCGCTATTCCGAGTTTTGTGGCTAGTTGTGATTGAGTTAGTTTTTTATCTTTGCGTAATTGTTTGATGTTTCTTGCAAATTTTGACATACACACCTCATATATTAATTAGGCAAATAATATTGAACAAAATGTTCCTAATAGCTACATTTGTATTCTAGCATACATTTAATTTAATTTCCTAATATTTGCAATAAAAGTAAGAAAAGAATATTTAATTATGCTACAATGAGTAACATATATTAATTAATCTATTGTAAATGGAGAGTAATATGCGAAGTTGGTTAAAAGAACTCAGGCGTTCATTATCATATACACAGGATCAGGTCGCCGATAAATCAGGTATTTCGCGGGCCTATTATACACAAATTGAACTAAATAACAGGACACCGTCTCCAAAGGTTGCAATGGAGATCGGCAAAGTGCTCGAGTTTGATTGGACCCGCTTTTACGAAGAGTAATTAGTTGCTTTCTGATCAAAATCTTTTTTGTAATATGTCATGATTTTCGTTCACAATTGTTCATGATTTAGTCTTGAAATGCTTAACTTTTTTGCTATACTATAGATCGAAGGTCAAAGATAGTCAAAGTCAAAGGAGGGTGCAATGTCAAATCTAAGTGATGCAATTGAAGCTTTACTAAAAGAAATGTTAGATAAAAATGAAGGTATAGTCGAATTTACGCGCAATGATCTGGCAGAACAAATAAATTGTGTGCCGTCTCAAATAACTTATGTAATACAGACTAGATTTACCAGTGGTATGGGATATATTAAGGAGAGCAAACGTGGAGGCGGTGGTTCAATAACAATCCGCAGAGTTGATTTCTCTTCGCCTGACCAGCAATTGGCAGCTCAAATTCAGTCTGTTCCTCAAAATTTAAGTCAACAGAAGGCATATTTAATCATAGATAATTTAGGTGAACAGGGAGTTCTGGATGAAAGACTTGCTCAGGTAATAAAAGCAGCGGTTTCACATCATGCTTTACAAAAAGTTCCGAATCTGATTGCAGATCAGGTTCGTTCAGATATTTTAAAAAATTTGTTGTTAGCACTATATCAGCAACAAACAGCAGGAGGTAATGTTTAATGTTATGTGAAAAATGTCAAAAAAAAGATGCAAATGTTTCCGTTCAAACAATTATCAACGGGATTACTGAAAGCCATCACCTCTGTTCTGAGTGTGCACAACAAGAAGGATTATTTCATTCTGGATTCGGTTTGGAGAATCTTTCAATGGCAAATAATATAGGAAAAACCTTATTTAATTTTCCTTATTCAAAATTGGGACATGCTCAAAGTAATTCAGATGCATTAACCGGTACAAGAATGACTTGCCCGCATTGCAATCAAAGTTTAAGCGATTTTAAACAGACCGGATTATTTGGCTGCCCTCAATGTTACGAAAGTTTTCGCGGAATGATCCGTGAGATGTTGGACCAGGTTCAAGGTGATCACTTGCATCGTGACTCCAGACGCATAACTCAGGATAAAAGCGATTCTTCAGATAGTCCAATTGTGATCATAGAAGATAAACAAGAAAAATCTGAGCAGACAGCTCAAGAAAAACTAAAAGCTGAATTGCAGGAAATGATCAAACAAGAAAATTATGAACAAGCTGCAATTATAAGAGATAGAATAAAAGAATTAGAAAAAGAGGATCAAGTAGATGAGAGTGAATAAAGGAGAAATTTATGAGTTGGTATGAAAAACACGGACCTGATCAGGATGTGGTTATCAGTACCAGAGTTCGTTTAGCCAGGAACATTAAAGGGCATCTTTGTCCACATTTACTTGACAAGACTAAAACTAATCAGGTTATTCAAGAAATAGTAGATGGTGTTGAAAAAATTGATCCTAAATCCTTTCGTCTGGTTGAATTAGAAAGTCTCAATTTAACTGATAAGCAAACTTTAGCAGAAAGACATTTGATCAGCCCTCAGATTATTAATGCTAAAAATAATAAAGCATTGTTGATCAATGAAGAGGAGGACTTGAGTGTCTTAATTCTTGATGAAGATCATCTGAGAATACAGGCGATTTCAGCCGGTTTTGAACCTTTGGAAACTTTTGACCGAGCTAATAAGTTGGCTGTCGCTTTAGAAAGCGTTTTGGACATTGCATATGATCCGGAGTTTGGATATTTAACCGCATGTCCGACCAATGTTGGTACGGGACTCAGGGTGTCTGCTTTACTACATGTACCGGGACTTGAGCATTCAAGACAACTTAAATATATCATTGAATCATTGCGCAGGTCCGGCTTTACAGTTAGAGGTTATTACGGAGAAGGAAGTGCGGAACAAGGGCAAATGATCCAAGTTTCTAATCAGATAACTTTAGGCGAAACTGATCAGGATTTGGTTAATAAATTTATCAGAATGCTTTCGGTATTTATTAAGCAGGAAAGGCAAGCCAGAGAGAAGTGGTACAGCGAAGATCCGATCAGGCTCAAAGACAGAATATTTCGTGCTAAAGCAATCCTGTCCGAAGCTTGTTTAATCGGAAGTGAAGAGGCATTTAATTGTCTTAGTTATTTGCGGTTAGGACGAGCTCTGGGATTTGATGATTTTCCGGATTATCCTGAAATCTTAACCTTAATCTATTTAATTGGCAGAGGATCAATTCAAAAAAGATCCGGTAAAACTTTGGCCGGAGAAAAAAGAGACGAAGCAAGAGCAAATTTAATCAAAAAACATTTTGTAGAAATAAATAATAGCAGGAGGAATCATTATGATGATTAGATTATCCGAACGTTCAGGGAAAGTACTTGGCTTGGCATATCAAGCTGCAGGTTCATATGGAAATGAATATATCGGAACTGAACATATATTAAAGGGAATATTGGAAGAAAATGGCGTAGCAGCTAAAGTAATTAACAAATACGGTTTAAATTCGGAAAGCGTGACCGGAGTGTTAGATCAATTTAACAATCAGGAAGCTAAAGATTTTACCGGTGATAGCAATTTAACTGCTGATCAAATCTTTCAAATGATGACCCCAAGAACAAAGCAAGTCTTAAACCTTGCTGCAAGGGAAGCAAATGCCAGAAGATCTGAAAATGTTGAGCCCGAACATTTATTGTTGGGGATTATCAGAGAGGGCGACAGTGTTGCAGTTCGAATTTTGCGCAGTGCAGGGATTAGTATTCAAAAACTGTATGCAGAGATTATTCAAAGCATAGGTGGAGCAGGAACTGAAAATGTCTTCGGTCAAATGTCTGATAATATGGGTGATCCCGGACTTTCTGCTGGACAATCCGCAGCAGCTTCCGACAGTGATACTCCTACCTTAGATCAGTTTGGTGTTGATTTTACCGAAATGGCTCGTAACAATGCATTCGATCCGATAATCGGACGCGACGAAGAGATAATGCGCACAATGCAGATTCTTTGTCGCCGGACAAAAAACAACCCTGTATTAATTGGGGAGCCCGGTGTTGGTAAAACTGCAATTGCTGAAGGTTTGGCACAAAGGATTGTTGCTGATGATGTACCCGATATTCTTAAAGGCAAGAGATTATTTTCTTTAGATCTTTCCGGAATGTTAGCAGGTGCAAAATATAGAGGCGAATTCGAAGAACGCTTGAAAAATGGGATAGATGAAGCTGCAAAATCAGGCAATGTAGTTTTGTTCATTGATGAACTACATACAATTATTGGAGCAGGTGCCTCCGAAGGTGCAATGGACGCTTCAAATATATTAAAACCAATGCTTGCCAGAGGTGAAATGCAGGTTATAGGTGCAACTACAATAGATGAATATAGAAAAAATGTAGAAAAAGATGCAGCTTTAGCCAGGAGATTTCAACCTGTAACGATCGATGAACCGAGTGTAGAAGAGTCGATTCAAATTTTGAACGGTCTGAGAAAACAATATGAAGATCATCATAGGGTGAAAATTACTGATGAAGCAATTGAAGAAGCAGTAAAATTATCAAGTCGTTATATCACTGACAGATTTTTGCCGGATAAAGCAATTGACTTAATAGATGAAGCATCTTCAAAAGTAAGAATGGGTATTTCATCAGAACCGGATGAGCTAAAAGAAAAAGAAGAAGAATTAGTAAAAATCATTGAACAAAAAGAAAAAGCTGTTGCAGAAGAAAGATTTGAAGAAGCAGCGGATTTGCATAAACAGGAAAACAAGTTAAATGATGAGATTAAAGCAGTTAGAGCTGAAAGTGATCAAGATTCTGAAGCTGAGCGTCCGGAAATCACAGTTAACAATGTTGCAGAAATAGTTGCTTCCTGGACCGGTATTCCGGTAACTAAAATCAGTGAAGATGATCAAGAAAGAATGAGAAATCTTGAAGCTGAGCTCAAGCAAAGAGTGATTGGTCAAGATGAAGCTGTGACAGCGGTCTCAAAGGCTATTCGCAGAGGCAGATTGGGTTTAAAAGATCCAAATCGTCCTACAGGTTCATTTCTCTTCTTGGGTACAACCGGTGTGGGTAAGACTGAATTAGCGAAGGCTTTAGCAGAAACAATGTATGGTGATGAAAATGCCATGGTCAGAATTGATATGTCAGAATATATGGAAAAATTTGATGTCTCAAAATTAATCGGATCCCCTCCGGGATACGTTGGTTACGATGAGGGGGGTCAACTGACTGAAAAAGTCAGAAGAAGACCGTATACAGTTGTCTTGTTTGATGAAATTGAAAAAGCTCATCCGGATGTATTCAATGTCTTACTCCAAGTTTTGGAGGATGGTAGATTAACTGATGGCCAAGGCAGAACCGTTGATTTCAAAAATACGATAATAATCATGACTTCAAATATTGGAGCTCGTATCTTAACTTCTGCAAGTGGAGGTAAGATAGGTTTTAGTCATCCGACTGAGTCTGAGAATAATCTTGAAGAAATTGATCAAAATCTTTATGGTGGTAGAAGCTTTGAAGAAGCTAAAGAGTTAATCTTAGAAGAAGTTAAGAAAACATTTGCTCCGGAATTCTTGAATAGAATTGATGAGATGATTTTCTTCAAAATGTTATCCAAAGATGCATTATTGGAAATTGTTGAAATCATGTTGGGGCAACTCGAGAAAAGAATTGCCGATATCGGAATTAAAATCGAGGTTACTGATTCAGCTAAAAGCTGGTTAGTTAAACACGGATATGAGCCTCAATACGGGGCAAGACCTTTGCGTAGGTTAATCCAATCTGCAGTAGAGGATAAATTCTCTGAAGCTATGTTGGATGAAGTGGTTGAAGAAGGTGAAACTGCTTTGATCGATGCCAAGGATGACCAAATTGTAATCAGTGAATTGAACTAATAAAAGATCAAGTATAACTTGCTTAGAAATAATTAGCAGGTGTTCTATAAAGGTAGAGTAGAAAAAAATCTACTCTACCTTTTTTAATTAAATTCCTGATGTGTTATTATATTTTTGTAAACTTTCTAAGTTATGGAGGTTGATGTGAGCACAGACTTTGTTCAACAAATAAAAGATGCAGAATTGCAAGCTCAAAAAATAATTGAGCAAGCGGAAAAAAATGCTAAAAGTAAACTCGAACACAATAAACGTGAACTTGATAACAAGCTTGAATTAGCTCGCACTGAATATGATCAGAAAATTCGATTCGAAAAATCTGCAGCAGAGGATCAATCTGAACAAGATTTAGCGAAGAGCCTTGCTGAGCTTACACCGCCTGAAATTAGTAATCAGCTACGTGAAGAGGCTGCTGATCTAGTATTAGAGAGGATAGTGGATCTCCTTGGCAATTCTTGAAATGGATAAAATTAAGATTTTGGGACTGCAGAGCGACAAACAATCCATAATGCAGTTACTGCAAGCCGAGGGTGTTGTTGAGTTGATCGATACCGGATTAACCGCGTCCTTAGCAACAGAGGATGATGTCGTCGAGCCAAATTCAAAATCTTCACTGGACCGGGAATATCTCTTGGTTGATGAAAAGGAACAACAGACAATTTCCGAACAGGAGTTGTTGATCAGACAGAAACAGGCAAACCTGGAATCTGTAATCATCAAATTAGATAATAAATATCCTAACATTTCAATAGAGCCTGCCGATTTAAGAATTTCTATTCAAGATTTATTAGCAATCAAGAAGCGCGAGAAAGCTATTCTGTCAAAACTGGAACAGGTTCAAGTTATCGAAGACAGAGAATCTGATCTAGCGGCAGAACGTGAGCAGATACAACGTGAACAAGATATTCTACAAGATTGGTACGATGTAGATATTAATCTCGCCCAAACTTCAACTGAACGTACAGTGATTTTTTTAGGACAATTAGAAAAATCTGCTCTCAAGCAATTGGAAGATGAATTAGTTGAACTATCCCTAGCTCAAACTGTCATCTTGGATCTTTTTGAAGGTGATCGCTATTACTTGACGGCAATTATTGCTTTGAAAGAAGATCAACTAGAGGTTGATAATTTATTAAAACGATATGACTTTAATGCTTTACCTATCAAAAGACAAGGTAAGCCCAATCGGATTTATCAAGCAAATACAGCTCAATTAGAAAGAATTGACAGCTATTTTTTGGAACTTGAGCAAGAGCTAAAAGAAATTGCTAAGAATCGGTTGGACTTTTATATATTATCGGATTATTATTCAGTTCTCCTAGATTACTATGCCGCCAATAAAATACCCCAAAATACTTTGTATACATTTAGTTTGCAAGGCTTTTTGCCGAGAGAGACATCAGCAGATGTTGTTAGGCAGATAGAGTCGAATTATTCCGCGTTAGTTGAAATTCAAGAACTGACAACTCAAGATGACTATCCGATCATGTTAAAAAACAATCCTTTTTCTGGAGCTTATCAAACTATACTAGAGATGTTCGGTGCTCCCAATACGCAAGAAATCGATCCGACTCCGGGTTTAGCTCCATTCACATTTTTATTTTTCGGTATGATGTTAAGTGATGTGGGATATGGTTTACTCTTAACTCTAGCTTGTGCATTTTTATTGTGGAAAAGAAAAATAGATGCAACTACGGAAAGTGGGAAATTAGTTAGAATGCTTTTCTTAAGTGGTATCTCATCTACAATTTGGGGCTTTGTGTTCGGTGGCTTTTTTGGAGATATGCTCACTTTATTAAGTGATAAGAGAATATCTTTTCCTTATCTCTGGTTTAATCCGATGGATGAACCACAAAAACTGTTGATTTGGAGTATGATTTTCGGTGTGATTCATCTCTTCGGTGGTATGATAATGAGAATGATCAATGAAGTTAAGTATGGCAGAATATCGAATATAATTTTCGATATCATACCTTGGTTTTTTATTATTATCGGCCTAGGCATGATGGTTGGAGGATCTTCATTAAATATTACTTCCTTCAATGTTTCTGAGTTAGGTAAATGGTTTGCCCTCGGAGGAGGCGTGATAGTCTTATTGTTTGCAGGTCGAGATAAGAAAAATATTTTTTCCAGACTTATTTCAGGTGTGGGAGGTCTCTACGGAGTTATCAATTACTTAGGAGATATCTTATCTTACACGAGAGTATTGGCATTAGTTCTAGCAACAAGTGTTATTGCAACAGTTGTTAATTTTTTAGCAGTAATGGTTTCCGGTGGAGTGATCGGTTGGATCTTTGCAATTCTGATCTTGATGGGTGGACATATGTTGAATCTTGCACTATCAGGTCTTTCCGCATATGTTCATTCGAGCCGTTTGCAGTATGTTGAGTTTTTTGGCCAGTTCTTTGAAGGTGGCGGAAGGTTTTTTAAGCCTTTCAGTTATCAGACTAAACGTATTAAATTAAAAAAAGAAAACATTAATCAGCAAGAAGAAAATAATGTTTTTTAAATAAATTAATTATTCATTTAAGATTAATTTGGAGGTTATCATGGAATTTTTAAGCAATCTCGGACCGATTTTTACATTGTTAGGAGCAGCATTTGCCGCTTTTCTACCCGGACTAGGTTCTGCGAAAGCTGTTTCGCGATTGGGTCAAGCGGTTAACGGTGTATTATCCGAACAACCGGATCTCTTTGGTAGAGCATTGATCTTACAAGCACTACCCGGTACACAAGGTATTTACGGTTTGTTGACATTTTTCTTAATTTTAACTCGTTCCGGAATAATGGAGTCGGGTTTTACAGCTGAAATTAGTTGGGCTCAGGGCTTACTATGGGTAGCGGCAGCATTGCCAATCGCTATTGTGGGTTATCTTTCAGCATTGGATCAAGCGAAGGTTTGTGAAACAGGTATTGCTTTAGTAGCAAAACGTAATGATCAACATGCCAGAGTAATTGTTTTAGCAGTTGTTGTTGAGACATATGCAATTTTTGCATTGCTCGCTTCTGTATTAGCTATTTTCAGCTTGGGATAATTCGGAGAACTTATGGATAAGATTAATAAAATAATTGATGTCATCTTATCTGAAGCCCAGGATCAAGCTGACCAAATACTGATGAAAGCTGATCTGAAAATAGCTCAGAGCAGATCAGAAAATGATGCTCAAATAGAGAAGATCAAGCTTTTAGCAGAAGATGAAATAGCTACCGAGAAAGAGTCTATCGCAATCAAAACAGAAAGCTTGATTGAAACAAGAAGCAGACAGAAAAGATTGGTGCAAAGGCAGCAGCTGATTTCAGAAGTAATTGATTTAGCTTTGAAAAAATTTGGTTCTTTATCCGATCAAGAAAAAGTTGACTTCTATATCAAACTAATTGACAAGAGGAATATTAAAGCGGGGACAATTAGTCTTAACCGATCAGAACAAAGTCTGTTGCCACAGCTTCTCACTAGATTAGGAACGGATTTTAGCGCCGGTGAAGTTGTTGATATTTCCGGAGGCATAATAATTGAGCATGAGAGGATTGAAAATAATT
Source organism: Clostridiaceae bacterium (assembly GCA_012522435.1). GTDB lineage: Bacteria > Bacillota > Clostridia > Saccharofermentanales > DTU023 > UBA5436. The sequence goes on from JAAYKK010000055.1 coordinate 34,948, forward strand.
TAAGTCTTGATTTAATAATTAGGGATAACAGACCGGAGTTATCGGTTATTGTGTCTGAGATCCTATTCTCCGCTGAAGAATAATGATGAATCAAAAATTGCTTTATAGATTAAATATTGAACGACAGGGAACCGGATCGTGGTTATATGCATACGGTTTATTAGCCGGCCGTGAAAATAAGTATTTTGATACAAATCAATTACAACAATTGTTTCAGGCAAATTCGGAAGAACAATTGTTAAACATCATACGAGAAGCAAATTATCAAGGTGAAAGTGTTGATCAAGCACTGATTAATTCTAAGTATGAGGATATTGAATTATTGTTTTCTATAATTCCTGATTACGATTTACTGAAAATTTTCTTGTTATTTAATGAAGGTCACAATCTGAAAGTTGTATTACGTTCAACTTTGTCAGCTGATCATAAGATATCCTTAAAAACTATTGAACATCTACTCTTAGGACCTTATCTGACGGAACCCCGATTAATACTAGAAGCTGTACGCAACTCCGGTTTAACTGAATTACCGGACTGGATGTCAAACGCCATCAAAAAGAGTGAACAAGAATATCTGGACTCTTATGATATGAGCATGGTCGATTTGGTGGTTGATAAGTTAATGTGGCAAGAGTTGATCGAACAGCTGAAACTTATAGATTCCGAATGGCTTCTGGAATATTATCTATTAAAGGCTGATTTTATTAATTTAGAAATTTTGTTTCGTTGTAAGAATTTACATTTAACGGCAGAGTTCTTTATTCGATCAATTATTAATCAGGGAACTGTCAAACCTGAAGAATGGTTAGTTTACTATAATATGAGTGAATCTGAATTGGCTCGAGAACTTGAATTACTAAATCTAGGTGAATTTGTTGAGTTTATTAATACGTATCATGAACAAGGCAGAGCATCATTATTCTCGCAGATCTCGGATCAACATTTGATTGACCTGATCCATAAGGTCAGGTATTTTTCTTCAGGAATTGAAAAGACTGCAAGCTATTATCTGATCAGAGAAATTGAACGTACAAATATTAAATTGGCAAGGGCTTGTCTTTTGCATTTAATATCTGAGGATAGGTATTGTTCTATGGTCAGACCTAGCTATCTAGGGAGATAATAATGAAATTAGTTAAAGTTGCAGTTATTGGAGATATAGACAGCGTGCTCGGTTTTAGAGGATTGGGTATGAATGTAATAGTTACTGATAATCCTGTTGAGGCTTTTAGTAAACTAGAAGAGCTAGCCAAAAAGAATTATGGTGTAATTTTTATAACCGAAGATTTAGCAGAAAAAAATAAAAATATTATTGAAAATTATGTTGAAAAGATTCAGCCTGCAGTGATCTTAATTCCTTCAAGTAGAAGTGATACGGATTTTGCTATGAAAAGTTTGCAAGAATTGGTCAAAAGGGCTGTTGGAATTGACTTCTTGAATCCGGAGAATAATTAACATAAAGATAAATGAGGTTTAATAATTTATGACGAAAAAACAAGGTCGAGTAACCAAAATATCCGGTCCGCTCGTAGTGGCCGAAGGTATGCGTGATGCAAATATGTATGATATTGTGCGTGTTTCAGATAAAAACTTAATTGGTGAAATTATTGAAATGCACGGAGATCAAGCATCAATTCAGGTGTATGAAGAAACTGCGGGGCTCAAACCTGGTGAAATGGTATTTTCAGAAAATGAACCTCTTTCTGTTGAATTAGGACCGGGATTAATCGGCCAGATTTTTGACGGAATTCAAAGACCGCTAGAAGAATTGGTTAGGATTGAAGGATCCAACATCAAACGAGGTGCTAGTGTCAAGGCACTTGATCGAACCAAGACTTGGAACTTTAAGGCTAAAGTTGCAGAAGGCACTCAAGTCGTTGCAGGCGATATTCTGGGCGAAGTTAAGGAAACAGCAATTTTAAAACATTTGATTATGGTACCTCCGAAGATTTCCGGTACGATCAAAGAAATAAAATCCGGTCTTTTTACAATTGAAGATCCAATTGCGGTGATTACAGATGAAAAAGGCAATACCCATGAAATTTCTATGATGCAAAGATGGCCGGTTCGTATCGGCAGACCGTATCAATCGAAATACTCACCGAATGAGCCGTTGATTACCGGACAACGTTCAATCGATACGTTTTTTCCTGTAGCTAAAGGTGGCACAGCTTCAGTTCCCGGACCTTTCGGTAGCGGAAAAACTGTAATTCAACATCAGTTAGCAAAGTGGGCATCCGCAGATGTGGTTGTTTATATCGGTTGTGGTGAACGCGGCAATGAAATGACAGATGTTTTGAATGAATTTCCGGAACTGGATGATCCTAATTCAGGCCGACCGCTGATGGAAAGAACAATCCTGATTGCGAATACCTCCGATATGCCGGTTGCAGCACGAGAAGCTTCTATCTATACAGGTATAACCATAGCAGAATATTTTAGAGATATGGGTTATTCTGTATCAATTATGGCTGATTCAACTTCACGTTGGGCAGAAGCATTGCGAGAAATGTCGGGCCGACTTGAGGAGATGCCGGGTGAAGAGGGATATCCAGCTTATCTTGGTTCAAGACTTGCCCAGTTCTATGAGCGTGCCGGAATGGTTAAATGCCTCGGCAGCGACGATCGAACAGGTGTCTTAACTGCTATAGGTGCTGTATCGCCTCCCGGTGGAGACTTATCTGATCCGGTTGCGCAATCAACTTTACGAATTGTTCAAGTTTTTTGGAGTTTAGATTCTGCTTTAGCTTATCAGAGACATTTTCCTGCTATTAATTGGTTATCCAGTTATTCTCTTTATTCAGAGAAAATAGATCTGTGGATGAATGAGAATATCTCAGCTGATTGGTCGAAATTACGTAAAGACGCAATTGCACTGCTTCAAGAAGAATCAGAATTGCAAGAAATAGTGCGTTTGGTAGGACATGATTCTTTATCTTTTACTGATCGGCTTAAACTTGAAGCTGCACGTTCGATTCGAGAAGACTTTTTACATCAAAATTCATTTCATGATATTGATACTTACACTTCTTTGGCTAAACAGTTCTACATGCTGAATTGTTTGATGAATTATTATTATGAGGCGATTGATGCGATTGCAAGAAATGCAGATTATCAGAGACTTATTTCATTACCAATCAGAGATGATCTGGCCAGAATGAAATATATTCCGGAAGATGATGTCAAACAGAGCTATGATGACTTTTTGGAACGTATACATACAGAAATTTCGGCATGTGTTCCAAGGGAGGTTTAAGTAATAATGATTAAAGAATATCGCACAATTGAAGAAATTGCCGGCCCTTTAATGTTGGTTCAAAATGTGGAAAATGTTGCATATGATGAACTGGGTGAAATTATCTTGCCTAATGGTGAGATACGGCGTTGTCAAGTTTTGGAAGTTAATGGAAGTGATGCTTTGGTGCAACTGTTTGAGAGTTCTCTTGGAATCAACGTTGAGCAAAGCAAAGTTCGCTTTCTTGGTCATAGTATGGAATTACCGGTTTCGCCTGATATGTTGGGACGTGTTTTTGATGGTTTGGGTTCTCCGATTGATGGCGGTCCTGATATCATTCCTGTTGCAACGATGGATACTAATGGTTTACCGATGAATCCTGCAGCCAGAGAATACCCGGATGAATTTATTCAGACCGGAGTCTCAGCGATTGACGGACTCAATACTTTGGTTCGCGGACAGAAGTTGCCAATTTTTTCGGGTTCCGGACTGCCTCACAATAATCTGGCCTCTCAAATAGCCAGACAAGCTAAAGTACTTGATAACTCAGAGAAATTTGCCGTGGTTTTTGCTGCAATGGGTATTACATTTGAAGATGCCAATTTCTTTATCGAGGATTTACAGGAAACCGGTGCAATCTCCAGATCGGTTATGTTTATTAATCTGGCTAATGATCCCGCAATTGAAAGAATAGCCACTCCCAGAGTTGCTTTGACAACTGCCGAATATCTGGCATTTGAACTCAACATGCATGTTTTAGTTATTCTGACTGATATTACTTATTATGCTGAAGCTTTGCGTGAAGTTTCAGCTGCTAAAAAAGAAGTACCGGGTCGTAGAGGTTATCCGGGATACTTATATACCGACTTGGCTCAGACATATGAACGAGCCGGAAGATTGAAAGGTAAAAATGGATCAATTACTTTAATGCCGATTCTGACCATGCCGGATGATGACAAAACACATCCGATTCCGGATTTAACCGGTTATATCACAGAGGGTCAAATTATTTTGGATCGTGATTTGCATAACAAGGCTATTCAACCTCCGATTGATGTTTTACCTTCATTATCAAGATTAAAAGATGAAGCAATCGGTGAGGGAAGAACCAGATCAGATCATGCTGACACGATGAATCAGTTATTTGCTGCTTATTCCAGAGGCAAGGAAGCGAAAGAGCTGGAGATTATTTTAGGTGCAGAAGCCCTAAGCGACATGGATAGAATTTATGCCAGATTTTCTGATGAATTTGAAAATAACTACATTTCACAGAGCTTCGAAACAAATCGCAGTATTGAGGAAACGTTAGAATTAGGTTGGGATCTTCTATCTATTTTACCTAAGAATGAACTGACCAGAATAGATGAAAAATATATTGATCGTTACTATCGTCATGAAATCTATGAACGTTATAGAACTGAAATGAATTAAATGTTCTTTATTAATTAAGAATCATTAAAATATCAATTAAGTTTTGTTAAACATGAACTATTTGTAAACAAACTATGTATAATATATAAAGAACAGCTATTAATTGGAGCTTACTATGGCAGTAATGAGAGTAAATCCGAATAGAATGGAATTAATGCGACTGAGGGAGCAGTTGAGTGTGGCCAGACGTGGACATAAACTGCTCAAAGATAAACGCGATGAATTAATGCGGCAATTTATCTCAACTGTTAAACATAATCAGGAATTACGAGCAGAAGTTGAAAATTTACTCAAGCAATATAATCAAGAGATGGTTTTAGCTCGTGCTGTAATGCCGGAACAAGTTATCGAAACAGCTCTCTTTTCCGGATATGATAATTTAATCTTGCAATCCAGAAGAAAAAATCTGATGAGTGTTCAAGTTCCGGAGTTTTTTGTCTATGATCAAAGAATGATGGAAGATCGAGATGAGCGAAGAGAACGAGCCAGAGAAAGAGACCGCTCACAAACTTATATTCCGTATGGTTTTACCGGCGTATCTGGCGAATTGGATCATGCAATTCTTGCTTTGCGTAAAGCTTTACCCGTAATGATTGAATTAGCAACAGTTGAAAAGACTATTCAATTATTGGCTGGAGAAATTGCCAAAACCCGACGTAGAGTAAATTCATTAGAACATCGTATGATACCGGATTTGGAAGATACAATCCGCTCAATTACTATGAAAATGGAAGAAAATGAAAGAGCAAATACGACGAGGTTGATGAAAGTAAAAGATTTAATCTTAGAAAAAGAAATTCGCGAACGGAGGAGAAGACATGAAAAAATGTCCTAATATAATTAATTCCAGAGCAAAGAGAAATAGATTTAAGAAATTTTCAATTACCTTGATTCTGATCTTGATTACTGCATTAATGGCTACAAGCTGTAGCGGTTCAAAATCTGATATGGTAGAAGCACCGGGTGATGTGGACTATCAATATGATTATAAAGAAGAATCGGCTTCAGATGATTATGATGGTTCTGAGGCATATGATTCTACTGAGACAACTAAAAGTGCTGATGAGACTTCAACCTCGCAAAGAAAATTAATCAAAAATGGAAGCATTGAGATTCGTTCCAATGATGTAGAAGCCAGCTATGAAAATGTGCTTAAACTTGTGGAAAAGCATGCCGGATTCAATACTAATTTAAATCGCAGTGAAACTGATGCCAGACTCAATATTTATGCAGAATTTGGGATTCCTGCTGATAAATTAGATCAATTCATCGAAGAGGTTAATCAAGCGGAAACTGTTGATTACGTCAATATTTCTGCGGAGGACATTACAGATGTATATTACGATGCAACGATCCGTCTTGAAACATCAGAAAAATCTTTAGAAAAATATTATGAATTCTTAGCCGATGCGAAAAAAATTGAAGACATGATTCATATTCAAGGAGAAATTGATCGCATAACTGAAGATATTGAATTGCTCAAAGGTTCACTTAAGAGATGGGATTCACAAGTTGATTATTCATATATTTCAATAGAATTTCTCCAAAAACAGGCTCCTGTATCCGGGAGAAGAGAAGTTGAGTTCAGCTCAATGTCTTGGGATGATTTTAAATATTGGGTAAATAGTGGTTGGAATTCAATCTTGAGTTCAATGGTTTCCGCCCTTCAATGGTTGGCAATCGCTATCTTAGTCTCATTGCCGGTAATAATACCTATTTTATTAATTGTGCTCTTGATAGTTTTTATTTACAAAAGACGAAAAAAATCTCGCTTAAAGAAAGAACAAGAACAAGGTATAATAGCAAGTAATGAAGGTGTTGATCCAGGTCAAATGACTTATTCCGACATGTATCAAGATCAGAATATCAATCAAAAGACAAATCAAAACAATCAACAATAATAAGGTGGTAACAATGCTAGGCAAGGGATATATTAGGTCTTTACCGTGTATCACAATTGATAGTAAAAAACTAAAATATAATCTTGAAGAAATTCAATCTTTATTAACTGAACATAATCTCAAAGCACATTATGCCACTCAAGGCATATGTGCTTTTGAGCCTTTAATCAAGCTGATGGCCGAGACCGGTGTAAGAAACTTTGCAGATTCACGTTTAAAAAACTTACTTAAAGTTAAGCCATATGCAGAGTCTACACTTCTAACCAGAGTGCCGATGATTTCTGAAGCAAGAGGAATTGTAAATAAAGTAGATATCTCTCTTAATTCTGAGTTAGAAACAATTTTTGCACTTTCTGATGCAGCCGTGGTTGAGAATAAAACGCATGGTGTAATTCTTCAGGTTGAGTTAGGAGACTTAGGGGCAGGAATTTTGCCGGAAGATTTGTTAGCTACGGTTCATCAGATTCTAAATTTGCGAGGTGTTAAATTGGTAGGTATTAGCATAAGCTTAAATACTTTTGCCGGAGTGATCACCACGCTTGAGAAAATTCAGGAATTTAGAGAACTGATAAAACATGTTGAAGCAAGATTTGGGATTGAATTAGAATTTGTTACCGGAGGAAATTCAGGAACTATTGGTTTATTGGATTCTGAGGAATTTCCTTTAGAGATAAATCATTTAATCCTTAGTGAAGCCTGGCTCTTTGGTCGTGAGACTTCATACGGACATAGAATCGGTAATTTACACCAAGATATTTTTGAGCTAAGTGGAGAGATTATAGAGAATCAGCGCAAACCTTCAATGCCTGATGGAGAAATAGGAACAAATTATAAAGGGGAAAAGTTAGAATTTACGGATCATGGACTGATCAGAAGAATAATTTTAGCACTTGGAGCCCAAGATATTGATTTTTCCGGTATAAAACCGCAGGAAAAGGGTATTGAATATATCGAGTCTACACTTGATTATTCAGTTTTCGATATAACAAAATATAATCGCGATCTGGAGATTGGAGATCAAGTTGATTTTTCTTTAAATTATTCCGCTTTAAATCGAGCCTTTACTTCTGAATATGTGAATAAGGTTTTAATTTAATGAAGAACCACCATTCGGATATTAATACCGTACGTACTTGGTGTGAGCTCTCGCAATCAGCTCTCGAACATAACATTAGACAGATCAATCAAGCATTGTCTCATGGAACAGAGATGATGGCTATTGTAAAAGCTAACGCGTACGGACACGGAGCAACTTGGGTAGCAGAGCAAGCCTTGGCTGCCGGTTGCAAATATTTGGCTGTAGCTACTCTTGAAGAAGCAATTCAGTTACGTCAAGCAAGGATAGCAGCTCCTATCTTGCTGTTATGCCCTTATCATCAAGGCTTTGCTAAATATTTAATCGAACATAAAATCACTCAAACCATAGCTTCAGATTATGATGCAGCTATTTTGGCGCAAGATCTTGCTAAGCTGACCAAATCACTGTCTGATGAAATTGAGTCTGACTTGCTGAAAGTTCATCTTAAAATTGATACAGGGATGAACCGAATTGGATTTGGCTGTAGAGCAGACACCTCTGTGGCAACAGTTAATTCTATTGTTAAAATATTTGATAATCCTAATTGGGATGTAGAAGGAATTTTTACACATTTTTCCGTTGCTGATGAACCTGAAAAAGATTTTACTATGACACAGTTTAAGCGTTTTTTTAATATGATTGAACAGCTTAAAGAAAAAAACATTACTTTCAGAATAAAACATTGTTCGAATAGTTCAGCGGCTATTTTCTTTCCTGAGTTAGCTCTGGATTTTGTTCGTCTTGGTATATCAATCTATGGTTGGTGTCCCAATTCAGAAATAAAAGATAAGCTGAAATTAAAACCGGTTATGAGCATGTTTTCTAGAGTTTCATCTATGCATAAAACAAGTGCAAATGATCCGGTAGGTTATGGCATGACCTATACAACAGATAAAGAAACAGTGATTGGAACAATTGAAGCAGGATATGCAGATGGCATAAACAGACATCTCTCTAATCAAGGAACATTTCTGGTCAATGGGCTTGAGGTTCCGGTAATCGGAAGAGTATGTATGGATCGCACGATGCTAGATTTAACAGATGTACCTGACGTGAAGGTGGGGGATCCTGTTTTGATCTTTGGTAACGATAAGCAAGGGAACTATCGAGATCTGGATGATTTAGCAGAACAGGCAGGTACAATTTCCTATGAAATTCTATGTGGTATTTCTGAAAGAGTACCCAAGATTAAGATCGATTGAATTCAATCAAACATATTAGATAAAAATGGAGAAAAAAATGGTAGAAAATATTTTACAAAATTTATTTAAAATGGTAGCTGATCGCCGCGATAACCCTATTGTTGCATCTTATACAAATTATTTGCAGGATAAAGGTGATGATTATATTGCTCGAAAAGTAGGAGAAGAAACTATCGAATTGGTCTTAGCTCTTAAAGATAAAGATAAAGCAGGAGTTATACATGAAACTGCAGATATTCTTTATCATTTAACGGTAGCAATTGAAAGTTTAGGAATTACTTGGAATGATGTTGCGGCTGAATTAGAAGCCAGACGACTGGATGGTTTTCACTAAAAATTCTATAACTAGTCATCAGAGATCAATTAATTAGTCTTGTCTAATTTTTAGATATTTTCTTGAACACGAATATTTTGTTTGGTAGAATATAATCGTGTTTAGAGTAAGGAGGATAACTATATGGCTCATGTAATTTCAGATGCTTGCATCATGTGTGGTGCTTGTGTAGATGAATGTCCGGTATCATGCATTTCAGCAGGAGATTCTCAATACGAAATTGATGCTGATCTTTGCATTGACTGTGGCGCTTGTGCTGCGGTTTGCCCGGTTGGCGCTATTGACGAAGAATAATTTTTATTATTAAGTTATAATATTTTGGTTAAAAAGAGAGAATTGAGATTCTCTCTTTTTACATTTAATTTATTTAGTTGAGGGAAAATGTTGAGAGGGAAATTGTATTTAGTGCCGGTTCCGATCGGAAATCTAAAAGATATTACTTTACGGGCTCTCGAGGTTCTGAAACAAGTTGACCGAATCTTAGCTGAGGATACCCGTACTTCGGGTATTCTACTTGCCGAATATGAGATAGATACTCCCTTAATCAGTTACCATCAACATAATGAACAAAGTCGCGTCGAAAAAGTATTATCTATTTTAGAAGCAAATCAGAATGTTGCTTTAATTACGGATGCCGGTATGCCTTGTATCTCAGATCCGGGATCTATCATAGTAGAAAAATTAATTGTTGAAGGATTTGAAGTAATAGCTTTGCCCGGAGCAAATGCAGCAATAACCTGTCTTGCAGCTTCAGGTCTTAACACGGATCAATACACTTATTTAGGATTTTTACCGCTTAAAGGTAAGTCAAGGGCAGATCAGCTTGCTCACCTTTCTCGAATTGAACATACAGTTATTATTTATGAAGCACCCCACCGTATCTTAAAGACCTTAGCTGATTTAATTGAGCTTGATTTAGGAGAGCGAAAACTTACAGTTGGTCGTGAGTTGACCAAAAGATATGAGACATATTTAAGAACAACAGTCAAAGGTGCTTATGATTATTATCAAGAGGAGAAACCCAGAGGTGAGTTTGTCTTAATTCTGGAAGGTTTGTCCGATTTTAAACTCAGAAATCCTGAACTGGAAACTGAAGACTTTTTAACTCAAGAAAAAAATGCCATTAATGACTTGAATAAGTTAATTCAGGGCGGTATGCATACCAAATCCGCAGCCAACTTTATCGCTGAAAAATATCAAATGAACAAAAACAAGTTATATCGAAAAGCGCTGGAAATTCACGAAGAAACCTAAATATGTTAACATAAGAGACGGTGATCTCAGTATCACTTTTTCTTATCAGATACATTTAAAGGGGGATTTATGTCCAGATTATTATTAATTGGTGCCGGCGGAGTTGCCAGAGTTGCTGCTTACAAATGTGTGCAGAATTCAGATGTATTCCAAGAAATGTGCATAGCAAGCCGTACCATCGAAAAATGTGAAGAATTAAAAGCCGAGCTGGATGGTAAAGGAACAGATATCAGCACTGCGCAAGTTGATGCAGATGATGTTGATCAATTAGTGGAATTGATCAATGATTACAAACCTGATTTAGTGTTGCATTTAGCTTTACCATATCAAAACTTATCTATTATGGATGCTTGTCTGGCAACCGGAACAGATTATATCGACACTGCTAATTATGAACCACGCGATACAGCCAAGTTTGAATATAAGTGGCAATGGGCTTACCATGATCGTTTCAAAGATGCAGGTATAACTGCTATTTTAGGTAGCGGATTTGATCCGGGAGTAACCGGTGTTTTTTCTGCTTATGCTGCGAAACATCACTTTGATGAAATTAATTATATCGATATTTTAGATTGCAACGGTGGTGACCACGGTTACCCGTTTGCTACAAATTTTAATCCCGAGATAAATATTCGTGAAGTTTCTGCTAAAGGCAGATATTGGGAAAATGGCAAATTCATTGAAACAGAGCCAATGGAAATCAAACGCATTTACGATTTTGAAGAAGTTGGTCAAAGAGATATGTATTTGCTCTACCATGAAGAGCTTGAATCTTTAGCAAAATTTATGCCGGGAATTCAAAGAATTCGTTTCTTTATGACTTTTGGTGAAAGCTATTTAACACATCTTAAATGTTTGGAAAATGTAGGAATGACATCGATTGAACCAATCGAATTTGAAGGTGAGCAAATTGTACCCTTGCAATTTTTGAAAGCGGTATTACCGGATCCTTCCAGCCTTGGCCCGCGTACAGTCGGTAAAACCAATATAGGAGTCATTTTCCAAGGTGTAAAAGACGGCCAAGAAAAAGTATATCGATTGTATAATATTTGTGATCACCAGACAGCATATAAAGAAACCGGTGCTCAGGCAGTTTCATATACAACCGGTGTTCCCGCTATGATCGGTTCTAAAATGATTCTACAAGGTCTCTGGAAAAAACCGGGTGTATTTAATGTAGAACAGATGGATCCGGATCCGTTTATGCATGATCTGAACAAGAACGGTTTACCCTGGATTGAAGATTTTGAACCGGTATTAGTGGATTAAATAGAATAGGACTCTCAATTATTTTCCAGATAATTGAGAGTAACCTTTAAAATATCGATGAGGTTTTATGTCAAAGATACCGAATCCACAAGAGTTATTATCTCAGCAAACTCGTACTTCAATTATTGAGCCCGCTTTTCATCAGATTCAAACTCCTGCCTACGTGTTTGATTTGAAGTTGCTGGAAGATAATTTAAACTATTTGAAGTTGTTAGCTGAGAGTTTACAAATAAAAATTATTTTTGCTCAAAAATCATATTCATTTTACTCAACTTATCCTTTAATCAGTTCTTATTTAAGGGGCAGCACATCAAGTGGCCTGCATGAAGCGTTATTAGCAAAAGAAGAATTTTCCGGTGAAATACATGTTTATTCTGCAGCCTATAAAAAAGATGAAATAGAAGAATTGCTTGAGTTTGTTGATTTCATTTATTTTAATTCTTTTGAGCAATGGCAAAAATATAAATCTTTAATTTCTGCAGTCGAAAATAATGGCAGGAAAATTGAAGTTGGTTTACGAATTAATCCGGGATATTCTGAAACGGAACATGATATTTACAATCCGGCTGGTAAATTTTCCCGTTTGGGGATTACTGCTGAAGCTTTTCATCAAGGCGTCAATAGTTATGGCTTGGATGGTATCTCAGGTTTGCATTTTCATGCTCTTTGTCAAGAGAATTCTGCTTCTTTGGCAAAAGTATTAAATTCATTTGAAGAAAAATTCGGTTCTTATCTGAAACAAATGCAATGGTTTAATTTTGGCGGTGGTCATCACCTAACTAGAGCAGATTATAATGTAGGTCAATTGACTGATCTGATTCAAGATTTCAGAAATAGATATCCGACTCAAACTATCTATTTAGAGCCGGGTGAAGCAATTTCTTTAGATAGTGGATTCTTGGTTAGCGAAGTTTTAGATATAGTAGAAAATGAAATAGAAATAGCGATTCTGGATACTTCAGCGACCTGTCACATGCCTGACGTTATTGAAATGCCCTATACCCCAAGAGTTTTTCTTTTAGATGAGGCGTATGTACAAGGAGATTACTATCTAGAGGCGGAGATCATTTCGAATGAACAATTATTGGATAAGAACAAAAATATTTATCGCTTAGGCGGACCGACTTGTCTTGCAGGAGATATTATTGGTAATTATAGTTTCCCTCGCAAGCTTAGAAGAGGAGACAGATTGGTTTTTTGTGATATGGCTCTTTATGCTCACGTAAAAACAAATACCTTCAATGGGATGCCTTTGCCAGATTTAGTTGTTCTTGCAAAAGATGGCAACCATAAATTGAAGCGTAAATCTTCCTATTTTGATTTCAAAAACAGGCTAGGCCCTTATGATGTAATTACATGATTTAAATAAGATAAAAAACTTATAGCAAGAACAATTTTACAATTATAAAATCGAAGATTGATCATTCATTAAGAAAATGTATGCGATTGTTTAAGTGTAGTATAATATTAGCTAAATAATATTTCTTTTTAATACTAGCGTGCTGCAAATGGAAAATTTAACTGACTTAGGAGAGTATCACATGAGAAAAACAAAAATAATCTGTACGATCGGTCCAGCCAGTTCTGATGAAGAAACATTAAGACAATTGATGCTAAGCGGAATGAATGTAGCAAGACTTAACTTTTCACATGGTACACATGAAGAACATTTAGAAGTTGTCAACAGAATAAAAAAACTGCGGGAAGAATTGGGTTTAGCTGTCGGACTCTTAATGGATACTAAAGGTCCGGAAATTCGCACGCATAAATTCGAGAATGATGCTATCGAGCTTGTAACCGGTGAAGAAGTAAGAATTGTCCAAGAAGATGTCCTGGGTAATTCTGAACGTTTCAGCATCACTTATAAAGAAATAAGTAAAGATTTATCTGAAGGTTCAAGAATACTAATTGATGACGGCTTAATATCTCTCAGGGTCAAAAGTTTTGAAGGAGGAGATTTAATATGCGAAGTTACCAATGGCGGGGTGCTCTCCAACAATAAGAGTATTAATTTGCCCGGTGTCTCCCTCAAATTACCTTCGATCACAGATCAGGATGAAAAGGATATTAAGTTTGCCGTTGAGAATCAATTTGACTTTATTGCAGCTTCATTCGTGAGAAAGGCTGCGGATGTTGGCGAGATAAAGCGTGTTTTGAAAAGAGAAAATTGCAGAACAATTGATATCATCGCCAAGATCGAAAACCAAGAAGGTGTTAATAATTTCCAAAAAATTATTGACGTATCCGAAGGTGTGATGGTTGCAAGAGGGGACTTAGGCGTTGAAATTCCGGAATATGAGGTTCCCACGATTCAAAAACAATTGATTCAGTTGGCATATCAAAATGGAAAAGTAAGTATTACGGCTACTGAGATGCTTGATTCAATGATTAGAAATCCCAGACCAACCAGAGCGGAGGTCAGTGATGTTGCCAATGCCGTCTTGGACGGAACTTCAGCAATAATGCTTTCGGGTGAAACAGCAATGGGAAAATACCCTGTTCAGTCTTTGCGCACGATGGCAAATATTGCTTCACATACCGAACAAAAATATGATTATTGGGAAGCATTTAAAAAAATTGATACCGATGTTTCAGTTAATGTAGCCGATGCAGTTAGTCATGCTTGTTGTTCTGCAGCTTATGAACTTGATGCAAAAGTAATTGTTGCGATTACTCATTCAGGCAGAACAGCCAGATTCGTTTCTCGTTTCAGACCAGGTTGTCCCATTTTAGCACCTACTGTTTCAGCTTCTGCAGTTTACCGTTTGGCATTATCTTGGGGAGTAATTCCTTATTTAATTGATGAACTTGGTAATACGGATGAATTGTTTGCTATTTCGGAAGAATTGGCAAAATCCAAAGGTCATGCTCAGGATGCAGATACAATTGTCATTTCTTGTGGAACTCCTGTTGGCATGAGTGGCACAACTAATACGATGAAGGTAGCAACAGTCGGTTCAGCCTTCACCAGAGGAAAAGGGCTTAATCCTGCTAATGCCGGAAGTGAAAAGATCTCCGGCGATGTATTAAATCTTGGTTTATATACCAGTCAGGAAATAGAGAAATTGTTAAATGAACCTGATGAATTTGGCCTGAAACAAGCCACTGTTTTAGTCTGTGAAAGTACCAATCCCAGTCTTTTACCTTTGATCAGACAATCTAAGGCTGTTGTTGTAGAAGATCCTGATGACGAAGGTCATGCAGTAATGGTATGTCAGGCTTTACAAATCCCCTTAATCTATGACGCTGAAAATGCGACCAAACTTTTGAAAAATGGTCAGGTTGTTGTTTTAGATATTTCATCGGGTTTGATTGGTTAATTTATAGTTGCTCAATTGGAATAACATAGTCAATATGACATAATAAATAGAATACAATTACAGGAGTGGTAATAATGAAAATATATATTGGTGCAGATCAAGGTGGAATAGACTTGAAGAATGAGATAGTAGCACATTTAAAAGAAAATAATTATGACGTTCAAGATTTAGGCATCCATGACCATACAAGCATTGATTATCCTGAAAAAGCTGTTGAAGTTTGTGAAGCGGTTTTAAATAGTGATTCTGAAGATGCCAGAGGAATTATTATCTGTGGCACCGGGATTGGAGTTTCAATCGCTGCCAACAAGGTAAAGGGAATTAGAGCTGCCTTGTTAGCGGATGGATTTTCTGCTAAAATGGCGCGTCAACATAACAATGCCAATGTAATAACTTTAGGTGGTCGCACAACGGGAGTTGAATTAGCGATTGATATAGTTGAGAATTATTTAAACTCAGAATTCGAAGGCGGACGTCATGGACGACGCGTAGATAAATTAGATTGCATAATGGAGTAACTCTCCCAAATTACAGGAAAACTTAATGACAAAAAAGAATAATAATAAAAACAAACGAATACCGGTAGTACCTCTACGCGGTATTGTTGCTTACCCTAAATTAACCCTGGCTTTTGATGCCGGACGTACAGGAACACTTGCTGCTTTAGATAAAGCATTGAACTCGGATCGTAAAGTACTTTTGCTTGCTCAAAAAGACTTGGAAGTAGATAATCCGATGGCAGCTGATTTATATCGGGTCGGTACGATTGCAGATATAGTTCAAGTACTTGAAGTTAAAAATGATTATTTTAAAATATTAACTGAAGGTATTGAAAGAGCAAAAGTAAACCGTTTGGTCAGAAAAGGCAAAGGTTTTTATGTTGCAGATTATGAGGAATATCCGAGGGCGCCCTTTCATGTTACATCAAAATTGATGGATGAATTAAAAATTGAAGCTGCGCATCGTGAGATCATCAAGCTGTTTGAAACCTATGCGGTTGAAACCGGTACGGTTCCTCCTGATGCAATTTCTTTTGCCAAAACTCTTAAAGATTATGATCAATTGATCGATTTGGTCAGTGTTCATGTGAATTTTAAATTAGAACGTAAGCAAGCCTTGTTGGAAGAACAAGATTTGAGTAAAAGATTAGATCAGATTATCTTATCTCTCAGCCAAGAGCTCAAGTTATTTCAATATGGTCAAGAAATTAATCGAAAAGTAAAAAAATCAATTGATAAACAACAAAGAGATTACTTTTTACGTGAACAAATGCGTACGATAGAGGATGAATTATCCGGAGAACAAAGTGAGCTCTCAGAAGCAGCCCGTTTGAGGGAATTATTTGCTGAAAGTTCTATCCCGGAAGATTATCGTGAAAAGGTTGAACGTGAAATTGACCGAGTAGCTAGAATGCCGGCGAATTTTCCTGAAGCTTCGGTACAGATAAATTGGCTTGAACTGGTGCTGAATTTGCCTTTTGGCAAAACAGATGTTGAAAAACTTGATTTAAAATCTGCACGTAAGATCTTAGATCGCGACCATTATGGACTGAAAGATGTTAAACAGCGGATTATTGAATACTTAGCTGTTAGAAAATTACAGGTCGAGCAAGGCATTAAGAAAATGAGAGGACCGATCCTCTGTTTGGTTGGGCCTCCGGGTGTCGGTAAAACATCAATTGCAAAATCTATAGCCGAAGCTATCGGAAGAAAATATATCAGAATGTCTTTAGGCGGAATTAGAGATGAATCTGAAATCCGAGGACATCGCAGAACATATGTCGGTGCGATGGCAGGCCGAATCATGCAAGGAATCAGTCATGTAGATATCGATAATCCCCTATTTTTGCTGGATGAAATTGATAAGTTGGGCCATGACTTTAGAGGTGATCCGTCTTCTGCTTTACTTGAAGTTCTGGATCCTGAGCAAAATGATAATTTCCGTGATCACTATGTCGAGATACCTTATGATTTATCTCATGTTTTATTTGTGACAACAGCAAATACAATAGAAGGAATCCCCGGACCTTTATTTGATCGGATGGAGCTAATCCAATTGTCCGGTTATACCGAAGTAGAAAAGGTTGAAATTGCCAAACGCCATCTTTTGCCAAAACAGATCGAGGCAAACGGTTTAACAGCAAAACAACTCAGCTTAACTGACGGAGCTTTGAAGAGTCTTATTGCTTGGTATACTGCAGAAGCAGGTGTACGTCAATTAGAAAGAGAACTTGCCAGAGTTTGTCGTAGAGTTGCCATAAGAATAGCTGAAGACGAGATTAAGAGTTTTCGTGTCAAGCAAACAGATTTGGAAGAATTGCTCGGCAACCGTAAGTATTTCTTTGATTTGGCGGAAAAAGAAGATCTGCTGGGCAGCGCGACCGGACTTGCATGGACTTATGCAGGTGGCGATACTTTAACAATTGAAGTAAATATTTTGCCGGGTAGCGGAAAATTAGAATTAACCGGACAATTAGGTGATGTGATGAAAGAAAGTGCCAAAGCGGCCCTTACCTATTGTCGCAGTCGTTCAGAAGAATTGAATATGGCGGAAGATTTTATCACCAAAAATGATATCCATATCCATGTTCCTGCAGGAGCTGTGCCTAAAGATGGTCCATCTGCGGGAATTACCATGGCTACAGCATTAGCATCGGCAATCAGTGGCAAAAAAGTGCGCCATGATTTAGCAATGACTGGTGAGATTTCTTTAAGAGGCCGTGTGTTACGTATTGGTGGTCTAAAAGAAAAATCTGTAGCAGCACATAGAGCAAAAATAAAGGAAATTTTAATCCCGAAAGAGAATGAACCTGATTTGGAAGATGTTCCGGAGTCGGTGCTCAACAATCTAAAAATTACACCTGTTGAGACAATGGATGATGTATTGAGAATTGCATTGGTAGAATAAATCTATTAATAACTAAATTTGGGATAAGGTGAAAATTATGCTGCTTGAAGGAAAGATATTTTCCGGAGATCATGTTGACAAAATTGCAGTTAAACCTGTAGAAATAAGAGAGAATGTCAGTCTGACCAAATCTTTAGATATAGCATTGGTTGAGTTGTGCCACGAATTAACCTTGCCCAGTCTGATGTGGTTTTCAAAAAACACCAGAGAGTTTGCTAAATATAGACAAACTATATTTTTTCCTGAACAGTTTTCAGAACCTGTAAAATTTACTCAATTCCAAATCAAATTAGTTGATGTCCACGAGTAGAGATCAGCAATAATTTTTTAATAATTAATAAAGGATTAAGATGTCGGAACAGAAAAGATTACAAGCACAAGATTTCAAACTAAAAGATAATTATACTTGGCAAGAGTTATTAGACATTTTTTATTTTTTACGCAGTGAACAAGGTTGTCCCTGGGATCAAAAACAAACTCATCAGAGTATACGTTCCAATATGATTGAAGAAGCCTATGAAGCGGTTGAAGCAATAGACGAACAAGATCCGGCGAAATTGAAAGATGAATTGGGTGACGTACTGTTGCAAGTAATTTTTCACGCCCAAATATCAGCTGAGGATCAAGAGTTTGAGATGCAAGATGTAATCAATAATTTAGCTCAAAAATTAATTAGACGTCACACCCATATTTTTGCTGAAGACTCTGCAAAAACTGAACAGGATGCTCTGAATACTTGGCAAAAAAATAAGATTAAAGAAAAAGGTCAAAAAACAATTGCCGATTCATTGGAAGATGTTCCTAAAAGTTTTCCTGCTCTAAGCAAAGCCTATAAAGTTCAAAAAAAGGCAGCAAAGGTCGGATTTGACTGGGATAATGCAGAAGATACGATTGCCAAGATTTTCGAAGAACTAAATGAAGTTAAACAAGCAAAACAAACGTCTGATTTAAACTTAGAACTGGAAGCCGGTGATCTTTTATTTGCTGTGGTCAATTATTTAAGACACTTACAAATAGACCCGGAAATAGCTTTGAACCGTGCGACTGAGAAATTTCAAAATCGATTCAGAATCCTTGAACAAATGATCAAGCAAGATAGTCTTAAAATCGAGAATTTAAATCTAGTCGAATTAGATAAATATTGGGAATATGCCAAATTGGAGGAACAGGATGCGTCTAGATAAATTTCTTAAAGTTTCACGTTTAATAAAAAGAAGAACTGTTGCGAATAATTTAGCAGAAGCAGGGCGGGTTAAAGTAAATGACCGCGTGGCTAAACCGGGTACTAAAATTCAAATAGGTGACAGAATATGCTTTGCTTTTGGTGAACAAGAAACTGAAGTTGAAGTAAAAAAACTGGCAAATTCTGCACGCAAAGAAGAAGCTGCGGAGATGTACACATTACTTTAGAATTTAAAACTTATAGTATTACAAACTGATTACGTTAAATTAACGATTTGACAGTTTAACCAAAAAAACGGCTTTTCCTATCCAGATATTATTGTAAATAGAATGCTTAATCGGTAGAATATTATCTGTAGTGATCTTTTACGCTACATCTTACTAGGAAGGTTAAGCAATGAGTTCTCCCGGATATTTCTCTTATTCAAAACAAGAACGCCAATACAAAAAAAGAACCGAGCGTAATATTATTGGAAAAATTGTACTTGGACTGATTTTTGTCATCTCTTTGGCAATTGCTTTTTCGATTATTGTTGATCAAAATCGAGAAATGGAACGTTTAAAAATTAAGGAACGGGATCTTCAGATTGAGCTTGATTTAGCTGAAATGGAACAAGCTGAAATTCAAGAATTAAAGACAAAAATTGGAACAAATGAATTCATTGAAAGAATTGCCAGAGATGAATTAGGTTTGGTAACTTCCGAAGAATATATTTTTATTGACGACTAATTAAAGTTCCTGTCTGCCTTCAAAAGCTTTCGCTAATGTAACTTCATCTGCATATTCAATATCTCCGCCCATAGGTAGACCGGAGGCAATTCTGCTGACTCTGATTCCGGACGGTTTAATTAAACGTGACAGATATACTGCAGTTGCCTCACCGTTAACAGTAGGATTTGTAGCTAAGATAATTTCTTCAACTTCAGAATGTTGTTGCAAGCGCACCAGTAGTTCACGTAATTTGATATCTTCAGGACCGATATTATCAATTGGCGAAATGGCCCCGTGTAAAACATGGTATAGTCCATCGTATTCATTCATACGTTCCATAGCAGCAACATCACGTGGCTCTTCAACTATACAAATCATTGTTTTGTCTCGTTTGGCTGAACTGCAAATAGGGCAGGGATCTTTTTCGGTTAAATTGCAACAGACAGAACATAAGGTGGTAGACATTTTTGCCACGATAATAGAGTCTGACAACTGTTTAACCGAATCCTCATTTAAGGATAAAATATGAAAAGCCAGTCGCTGAGCTGTCTTTGAACCGATGCCCGGCAACTTTCCTAACTCTTGAATAAGTTTTGCAATTGCAAGCGGGAATTGTTGCATAGTTTATAAACCGAACATGCCCAAGTTTCCGGCACCACCGGTAGCTTTAGCCATATGTGCTTCAACTTTTTCATCTAAAGTACGGTTTGCTTCATTCACGGCAGCAATGAATAAATCCTGCAACATTTCCGGATCTTCCGGATCAATAACCATCGGGTCAATTTTTAGGTCGACTATTTGATGTTCGCTATTGACTTTTACTTCGATCATTCCGCCACCGACAGTTGCTTCGCCTGTTATCTCGGCTGCTTCTTCTTGAGCTTTTTCTATATCACGTTGCATTTTTTGCGCTTGTTGCATTAAATGATTCATATTAGGAGCGCCACCACCATGGAAACCGCCTCCGCCTCTTCTTCTTGCCATATATTAGTCCTCCACTTTCATAGGAATATTTAAATCTTTAGCCATTTGTCTGACTTCTTTCATCCAAGTAGGTTCATCCGGATTCAAGTTGTTCTCCGGGCTGGCTTGGTTTTCTGCCAAACAGATATCTAAACGGACATCCTGATCGCCTGTTGAATTTTGTAAAGCTTTTTCAATAAGTTGTTTATTCTCTTTTTCACTGACTGCTTTACAATGGCTCTGCAAATTACCTTGATATGTAATATGCCACTGATTGTTATTACATTCAACATTAGCAGGTGAGAGTAACATCTTCAAATCAATACGATGTTCTTTTGCTAAAAAATCCAATACCTGCTGCCATTGCTGATGTTGATCAGATGGTAGTTCTGATTGCTGATCTTTTACTTGCTCTTGCTTAGCGGATACAGTTTCTGTCTGTGGTTCAGGTTCAACTTGTGGTTTAACTTCCGGCTTAGGCTCGGATATCTTTTCTACTTGTACTTCAGGTTGAATAGCTTCGTTAGTAATAGATTGAGTAACAGTTTTTTCAATCTGGCTTATTTGTTTTATTCTTGTTTGTTCTTCAGAACAAGTATTACCAAGAGTTGCTTGATACTGGTTTAGGATTTTTATTAAACCGACTTCAATTGCAATTCTGATATCTCCGCTAAATTTTAATTCAGATGATAATTTAGAAATTTCTTCAATCCAATTTAATAATATCGTCTCTGAAATTTGATTGGCTGATCGAACAATTTGCTCTAAATCCTGATCGGATAAGCCAAACCAATCTTCAGTTGTTCCGGTCAATTTCGTGACCAAAAGATTGCGTAAGAACTGAGCAAATTCTGTTACAAAGCGTTCTAAATCACGGCCGGACATTACTAATTCATCTATTAAACTTAATATTTTTTGCAGATCGTTTTGTAAAAGAGCTGAAGTGAGTACCAGCATAAATTGATCTTGCACAATACCTACCATATCGAACAATTTCTCTCTGGTGATAGGAGCCTCAATGCCGGAACTGGCTTGATCTAACAAAGAGATAGCATCTCTTAGGGCGCCGTCAGATAATTGCGCGATCGATAAGATTGCTAATTCATCAATATCAATTTGATCAATTTCTGCTATATCGATCAATTTGTGGATGATTGCATCTTGCGGTATTCTGCGAAAATCAAAACGTTGGCAACGTGAAGTTACTGTTGCCGGTATACGATAGGGTTCAGTAGTTGCTAAAATAAAAATTGCATGTTCCGGAGGTTCTTCAAGAGTCTTCAATAATGCGTTGAAAGCACCCGTTGAAAGCATGTGAACCTCATCAATAATATATACTTTGTACTTTGCCCTGGTTGGCATGAAAACAATTTCGTCAGTAATTCTTCGAATATTATCGACGCTATTATTTGAAGCGGCATCTATTTCCATTACATCTAGTAAAGATCCATCATTGATCGTCTGACAAATCTCGCATTGATTGCAGGGATTGCCTTCAGACGGATTTAAACAATTGACCGCTTTTGCCAGAATCTTGGCAACCGATGTCTTACCGGTACCTCTGGTACCGCTGAACAAATACGCATGCCCGATTTCACCATTAATAATTGACTGTTTTAATGGATAAACTACTTGTTTTTGTGCTACAACATCGGAAAAAGTCTGAGGACGCCATTCACGGTAAAGGGCAATTCGACTCATAAAACCTCCTAAAAGGATTCGCCACATTTGATCTGCGACCGGTGCAGATCTACCCATGGCACATGCCAGGATTCGCTTACCGCTGCTTCCTTCCGAACCTGACGGAGTTCACGAGCTGACATTGCACGGAACCCACAATCGGCCGCAGATCAATTGTGGCGATTAACGAAAACCATTATAACAAAAATATGAGATATTTTCATCTTATGCTATAATCTTAATTTCATTCAAGAGAACGACAATTATGTTTATTTAAGAAACAGAGAGGTTTATCCGTATGCTAAGAAAAACTGGCAAATATTTCAAAGGGTATGTTCTTTTTGCAGTTCTTACTCCTATATTAATGATTTTAGAAGTTGTTGTTGATGTGATTATTCCATCGCTGATGAGAAGTACAATAAATGGAGGTGTTTTGGCAGGTAATGTTAATTTAGTCTATCGAAACGGCCTCTATATGATAATTGCAGCTATTTTTGCTTTTCTAGTTGGAGGTATCAGCACATACTTTGGAGCCCGAGCCGGGCAAGGTTTAGGGAAAAATCTGAGATTAGCAGTCTTTAATAGAGTACAAACTTTTTCTTTTGCAAATTTAGATAAATTTGAGGTTTCTTCTTTAATAACCCGTTTGACCAATGACATTGAAATTGTATCTGACATAGCAAGAATGTCGCTCAGAATTTCGGTTCGAGCTCCGTTCTTGTTTATTATGGCTACAATTATGGCTGTCAGAATAAATACCCAATTATCTTTGATCTTTATAGTTGCTTTGCCATTGATGGCTTTTGGTGTCTTTTTAACTTTGAAATTTGGTTTGCCCAGATTTAGAAAATATCAAACTAAGATAGATAGTATTAATAGAAGAACACAGGAAAACCTCACTGCAATAAGAGTTGTTAAAGCCTTTGTCAGAGAAGATTTTGAAATAGAGAAATTTGAAACTCAGAACAAAAAACTTGTCAGAAGTGCTTTGAACGCTATGAATTTGATGATTCTGATCATGCCTTTCATGATGTTGATCATGTATGCAGTTATCGTAGCTGTACTTTGGTTCGGTGGAAATTTTATGCTGCAAGGCGGTATGCAAGCCGGTGATCTTTTCAGCTACATTATGTATGTCGGACAAATACTGATGGCAGTTATGCATGTTGCGATGATTATGATGAATTTTTCAAGAGCTAGAGCATCTGTCGAAAGAATATTTGAAGTCTTGGAAACAGAGCCGGAATTTTTGGAATCTGTTGATCAAGGTTTGACCGAGGTTCCAAACGGTTCAATCAAATTTAAAAATGTTTCATTCAAATATCCCGGTAATCAGCACTTCAGTCTGAAAAATATTAACCTGGAAATTGATTCAGGGTCAACTTTGGCTGTGATCGGTTCAACCGGATCCTCAAAATCAACCTTAGTTCATCTAATTCCCAGACTTTATGATGCTACTGAAGGGGAGGTTGAAGTTGGAGGGATTCCGATTAAGGATTACAACCTTAAAACTTTACGTGATCAGGTTGCTATTGTCCTACAGGAGAATACACTTTTTTCCGGAACTATTCGTTCAAATATGCAATGGGGAAATAAGGATGCAACCGATCAAGAGATGATAAAAGCACTTGAGATAAGCCAAGCAGCAGATTTTGTCCTGAATAGAGCCGAAGGTCTTGATGCTAGAGTTGAAAGAGGAGGCACAAATTTCTCCGGCGGTCAAAAGCAAAGATTATCTATAGCCAGAACATTATTAAAAGAACCTAAGATAATTATCTTTGATGATTCAACATCTGCAGTAGATATGACAACGGAAGCTAGAATTAGAGCCGGACTTGATCAACATAATCCGAAGTTAACTAAAATAGTGATTGCTCAACGTATTTCCTCAATTCAAAATGCGGATAAAATTGTTGTGATGGATGATGGCAACATCTGTGGTGCGGGTACACATGAAGAATTACTTGAAGATAATAAAATTTATCAAGAAATTTATGAATCTCAGCAGAAAGGAATGGTGGCAGGATGAATAAGCGAACCCAACCGCGCAGTATCTCCAATACAACAAAAAGACTTTTTAGATATATGAGCCATTACCGGGTCTCTTTGATCACGGCAGTTATTGTTGTTGCTCTGTCAGCACTTGGGGCAATCATGGGAAATTATATGATCAGACCGATCGTTAACTCGCTTGTGGCAGGAGAAGGTGTGGCAACACTGGCTAAATATGTCATTATTACTGCTATTATCTATTTGTTTTCTGTAATCGGACAATATATTTCCGGCCGTTTATTTGTTTATTGTGCAGAAAATACTACTGCCAATATTAGAGCTGATGTTTTTAAGCATATTCAAACTTTACCGGTTAGTTTTTTTGATCAAAGGGAGCATGGAGATTTAATGTCTGCCATGACCAATGATGTTGACAATATTTCAAGAGCATTAGGTCAATCGCTTTCTAACATTGTAAGATCAATCTTGATGTTTTCCGGTACAATCTTAATCATGTTAATATTGAGTCCGATGCTTACTCTATTCAATGTAATCTTACTGGGCTTGCTCTATCTGGCTATTAAAGTAGTAGCAACCCGTAGCTCAAGAGCTTTTCGATCAAGACAAACAACATTAGCTAATTTAAACGGTTTTATTGAAGAATATATGAGCGGTCAAAAAGTGATTAAAGTCTATAACCATGAAGAACCGGCAATTAAAGATTTTTCAGTACATAATGATAACTTATTTGAAGATGCTACCAGAGCTGATACTTTTGCTACTTTGATGTTTCCCTTGACAGGAAATCTGACTTATATTGTGTTCAGCATTATTGCAATGATCGGTTCATTCATGACAATTAACGGCATGTTCGCGATGGATATTGGAACTTTAGCTTCATATTTGAATTACACCAGAAACATATCTCAGCCTTTAACCAATATAGCGAATCAGTTTAATTTAATAGTTGCAGCTTTGGCCGGAGCGGAACGTATTTTTGACATTCTGGATGAGGAATCTGAAATAGATGAAGGTCAGGTAGAAGTTGTTACAGATCCTGATGGAAAATGTTATTGGCATGTTCCGACGACGCTTTATGATTGTCAGGCAATCATTAATAGAACAGAAGAAATGCGCAAGGTAGATTTACCATCGCCTGAATTTGCAGAAAAATATCCGGGTTGTTTGGTTCCTTTACGAGGAGATTTACGTTTTGTAGATGTTTCTTTCGGTTATTCTGAAGATCATGATTTAGTTTTAAAAGATGTTTCTTTCTATGCTAAACCGGGACAACGTTTAGCTTTTGTCGGCAGTACCGGTGCAGGTAAAACTACAATCATCAATTTGATAAATCGTTTTTATGAAATTAATGCCGGACATATTTACTTTGATGGTATTGATATCAGGGACATCAATAAGCACGATTTACGACATCAATTGGGAATTGTGCTGCAAGACGTTCATCTGTTCGAGGATACGATAAAAGAGAATATCCGCTATGGTAGACTCGATGCAACCGATGAAGAAATAATCGCTGCAGCAAAAGCAGCCAATGCCCATGATTTGATCATGCATTTTAATGACGGATATGACATGATGCTCACTACAGACGGGCTCAATCTTTCACAAGGCCAGAGACAATTGATCTCAATTGCCAGAGCAGCGATCGATGATCCGCCAATTCTTATCTTGGACGAAGCCACCAGCTCGGTTGATACCAGAACTGAAAGTTTAATTGGTCAGGGTATGGACGAGTTAATGCAGGAACGTACAGTCTTTGCTATTGCTCATAGACTTTCTACCGTTCGCCATTCGAATGCAATATTAGTTTTGGAAAACGGGATGATTATTGAGCGTGGAGAACATGATGAATTAATGGATCTTAAAGGACGCTACTATGAGTTTAATGCAGGTATTGTTGAACTATAATTGATATCTGCTTAATTAAAAATCTGATTAGATAATTATGCTTATATAGCACTCAGACATTCATAGTTTGAGTGCTATTTTTATCATTATTTTCTTTAAATTACTACTTTTCCCCAATATATTTCCCAAATAAACAGTTTATTCTCCCTAGAATTTATTCAAGAGCAAATTATTGAATAAGGATTATGTTCAATATTTTTAAGGGGGAAATATGAGAAAACTCAAAATAAACAAAACAAGAATCATAGCATTAATCATGGCATTGTTAATAATTATCTTAGCTATACCTACAATATTTAAAACCGGAGTTTCAGCAGCACCTGAAGTTTATAAAACTCACTCTAGCGGCAATTATACAGCCCAGTATTATGGTGATCTAATTCAACCGATTCAAATTCAGATTACAAGTGCTGGAATGATGGAAATCAGAAAAATTTATGGAGCTAATGCAGATTTTTTACCGGATCAAGCAGGTGGGTTATATAAACCCATGACCTATCTCTTAAGTGTAGATGGTCAACCTGCAATTTGCGCCAATCCTACTGTCATGGTCGGGACTTCATATTCAGATAAAATCGTTTTATCTTCTCCTGAAGTAAATCAGAAAAACAGTGAAGCATTTTTTGATCAATATATGATTTATAGATACCCTGATTCGGCAGTTCGTCAAAGAATAATTGATTATTATTCGGGCTCCGAAACTACTGTGAGAAATAATGCATTCAGATCTTTTATTGCCGGAATACTATACAGATCAGTTTCAGAAAATAACCTTGAAACCTTAATCAAGCTGTTCCAAACAGAAAAACCGGGTCAGGATCTCTCAGGAGTAGTGAATACCTTCCAATTAAAAGATCCGGCAAATGCAGTTTTTTGGAGTTGGTATTATTCATACGATGCTGAGATCATGAGAGCAACCGGAGGTCAAGTAATACCTTACTCTTCTAAAGAAGTTAGGCAATCTTTTATTAACTTTTATGATTTTATTAGAGAGAAAATTGATGAAGGCAGTGTAATAATTAGAGACCCTAATGTAAGTATCTATTACAACCCTGAACAACCAAATCAAGACGCATTATTTTCTCACAATCAGGTAATTCACGTCTTTAACGGTAATCTTGAAATCGATACTAAAGGTGAACTTAAATTAATCAAAGTTTCAACTTATCCCAAACTAACTGAGAATAATAATTGTTACAGTCTATCCGGAGCTGAATTTGGTATATATAAATCAGAAGCTGCAGCTAAAAATAATCTGGAAAAGTTAGGAATTCTAATTACAGATCAAACCGGAATCTCGAATACTTTAGAAGATATAGAAGCCGGAACATATTATCTGAAAGAGCTAAAAGCACCCAAAGGTTATAGTTTAGATCCAAAGATTCATAAAGTAATTGTTGAAGCCGGAGAGCTAACCCAAGTTGAAATTTCTGATCTGCCACAATCTAACCCTGTTTCGTTATTGCTATCCAAGCAAGATGAAAACACAGGACTATCTGAGGCACAAACTGATGCCAGTTTTGCAGAGGCAGAATTTGAAGTTAAATATTATGGCTCAGAATATCAAGCTGATTTTGATCCTGCTAGTGAGGGTATTAAACCTGACGCCACTTGGCTATTCAAAACAGATCTTAATGGAGAAATAAAATTATCTGCCGATTATTTAGTAAGTGAAAATAGTGATCCTTTATTTTATAACTCACAAGGCATCGCTGTATTTCCACTCGGAACAATTACTATTCAAGAAATCAAAGCTCCTCAGGGATATTTGCTGAATTCAGAAATTTTTGTCCAAAAAGTAACCGCTGAAGGTAATTTTGAAACCGTCAAAACTTTTCATTCTCCTATTGTTCAAGAAAAACCAATTTTAGGTAAATTTTCTATGAGAAAAGTGATTACAGACGGCACAGAGTCGGAAATAGTAAAACCTGAGCCTGGAGCAGTTTTCATTGCAATCGCTAAAAAACATATAGATCAATATGGATCATTTGAAGCTGCCTTGGAACACAGTACTGATTTTGGGATCAATGAGTTTTCTAGACTAGTAACTGATCAAAACGGTAATGCTGTATCAGGAGACCTTGCCTTTGGAAAATATCTAATTAAACAAATTGCAGGACAAAATGAGACCGATTTATTACAACGGGCTTTCGAATTTGAAGTTAAGCGTGATGGAGATTTTGCAGAATATACAGTAAACAATTTACCGACTATGTATCCTGTAAAAATAATAAAAAGAGATAGCCAAACGGGAGAAAGCATTATTTTAAATTCAGCAGGTTTCAAAATAATAGATAGTGAGGGAAATTATGTAAGGTTCAAAGTCGGATCTCAAAACTATGATGTGTTTAAAACAACAGCTCTGAATAGCGGAGAAATTCCATCCGGTACCTTTTATGTAGAAACGGAAGAAGAGGGAACTTTGGTAACTCCACTCAAGTTAAAAGCCGGAACTTATTTCTTAGAAGAAGTTATCAGTCCGGAAGGTTATCAAATTATTTCCGAACCTCTTGAATTTAAAGTCGGGGCAGCCCATGTCGCTGAAACAGATCAGGATTTAGATGAGTATATTGTTGTAGAGGCAGAGAATGAACCACAATACGGTGAACTCATTTTGCATAAACAAGGAGAGTTGTTTAATAAATGGCAAGAAGAAACAATTACTTTGCCGGTCCAAACCAAAGGTGAAACGGTTACTCGAGAAATTGCAGTTCCCAGATCAGAGGAAGCCTTGATATTAAGCAAAACATATTTAGATCAGATAGAACAATCAACCGTATATAGTGATCAAAATGGTTTATTTGAAAAAGAAGTCGGACCCGGATTTTATAGTCTGAAAGATAAAAACAATCAAATATTGATTGAATATGCTGTAGCAGAAGGCAGTACTGATCTTATTTCAGTTCAACTTCCGGACAAGCTGATTCTTGAGGAAGTTTGGCAACCGGGTGAAATCATTGAGCAAACTTTTACTTATTCTAAACCGGTTTATGAATCAGGTTATTTAGAAAATGCTGAATTTGAGTTAAGAGCTGCAGAAGAGATTAAATCTTTCGATGGACAGACTATTTTTTATGAGAAAGGTGAAAAGCTCTTATTTGCTCAGCAGGATATTATTTTAGATCAAGAAACAATTTATCTTAAAGGTGAAGTCATCACATTTCCAAAACTTTTACCGGAACAATTGGCAGATGAAACATTAGTAAGTAATAAAGTCATTACCGAAGCTGAGCCATTAATACTATCTAAAATACCTTTAGGAAAATACAAATTAATTGAGATCAAGGCTCCGACAGGATATATAAAAGATAATTCGGAAAGAGAATTTGAATTTACGGCACAAGCAAGCACAATGTTAGTCGATTTAAAAGAGACTTTACCAATCAATAATCAACGTCAAAAGTTAAATTTGGAATTAAAAAAAGAATTATTTGGTACGGAATACTTTATCGATTATGGCTTCGAAAATATAATTCTTGGTCTTTATACCGGTGATGAATTGTTGGGATTAAATCCAGATTCTGCAATATCTATTGTAACTCCGGATGAAAATGGAGTAATTACAATAGAAGATATACCGGCAGGCAATTATTATCTAAAAGAAATTAGTACCAAGGATGGTTATGTTTTGTCTGAGTCAATGTACAACATTGTCCTTGTTGCAGACGAAAGTGCAGTTGAAGATAGAATAGAAATCATTCAAGAACCGATTATTAATCAGCCTAGTGTTAAAGATATAAAAATTACAAAAAAAGATAGTGATACCGGATATCCATTGGTTGGAGTACAGTTTAATCTTTTTGCAATTAAAGCAGATGGCTCAAAAATAATGGTTAACAACCCTGATTCCGGAGATCATATTTTTGTCACGGATCAAAATGGTGAGATTTTGCTCAAAGGTCTACCCTATGGAAATTATTTTTTAGAAGAAATTAAGGCAGCAACAGGTTATATAAAAGATGGAAATTCTAAAAACATTGCAGTTTCAGATGAAAGTGCACTTGAGATTAAAGTTGAAAATGAAGCAACTAGGGTCGGTTTTAATAAAATTGACGCTAATACAGGTAAATCAGTAATAGGTGCATGTTTAAGATTATTAGATCAATTTGGAAATCTTGTCTATCTCGATCAAAATGGATATCTGACTAATGATCGAGAAAATGGGCAACCGGCTGAATGGACTACTGATGGCACAATGTATTATGTTAATGGACTCATAGTAGGTCATCAATATACAGTTGAAGAAGTGACAGCTCCTGTAGGCTATCATCAAGCAGATCCCATAAGCTTTATAGTTTCAGATAATCAAGGAATTCAACTAACAAACATTCCTAATCTGCCATTGGAACCAAAAATTAAAACGAAAGCCATGTTTGAAAATGGGACAAAAACAGCTTATCCTGCTGTACAGCTGGTAGTAGTTGATCTGGTAAGCTATGTAGATTTAATTGTGGGACAGAAATATAAGTTAAAAGGGAAATTAGTTTGTAAATCTGATCCCGGTAATATTATTGCTGAGGCAGAAACAAGCTTTATTGCCAAAAATTCATCGGGAGAAATTGAAGTTAGATTTGAATTTAAAGGTGAAAGTTTAGCCGGCAAAGAGTTAGTTGTATTTGAAGAGCTCTATTTTGAAAATAAAATGATTGCACAGCATAAAGACCTGAACGATTCAAATCAGACAGTAAAAATTATCGAATCTAAACGAATTGAAGCACCAACTGAGCTGACAAAGCAACCGGAGAAACCGGAAACTTTTGATAATTCAGAAACTCCTTTATTGTGGCTCAGTTTATGTTTATTAAGCTTAGGTATTTCATTAATGATATATATTTTATACAAGAAAAAAACTAAAGACTAAATATTAAGAGACTGTCTAAAAACAATTGCTATTAGACAGTCTTATAAAAAAAGGATTTTATGGTAGCTGATTATTATTTAAATATGCTCAACAATATCGCAAATCAAATTAGCTACTTTATCGGCAGTTTTTTGGCCGGTCTCAATTACATCCTGTCCGGATTGCAGATCTGATGTAATTCCTGCTGCCATATTAGTAATCATCGAAAGTCCCAAAACATCAATTCCACAATGTGCTGCAGTCAAGGTTTCGGTTACTGTAGACATACCAACGGCATCGCCACCCAAGACTCTAATAGCTTTAATTTCAGCAGGTGTTTCAAAATTAGGACCCGGACAAAAATAGTAAACCCCTTGCTGTAAAGAGTCTTCCAGATTCAAAGCAATGGCTCTCTCTCTCGCTAATTCAAGTAATTCCGGTTTGAAAATGTGAGTACAATCAAAAAAACGTGGCCCGAATTCTTCAAGATTAGATCCACGCATAGGACTATGACCGTTCAATTTTATCTGATCTTCAATTAACATTATATCTCCGACTGAGAAGTCTAAGTTAACTGCACCGGCGGCATTTGTCACGATTAAAGTATTAACTCCTAAAAGTTTCATAATTCTTACCGGTTGAGCCAGTTCTTCATAACTATAACCTTCATAATGATGAAAACGACCGGAGGAGACCATGACTGATTTTTCTCCAATATTGCCAAAGACAAATTCTCCTTTATGGGCCGGGGCAGTTGATTGAAGCATATTCGGAATGTCTTGATAAGAAACAGATATTCTATTTTCCAAACGATCTGCTACGCTTCCCAATGCAGAACCTAAAATTATTGCAATATCAGGTTTTTCTTTAATCTGCTTCAAAATATAATTTGCACTTTTTTCGTAATACTCTAGACTAAAATGTTTCATAAATCCTCCAAAACTTATCCTAGTTTCATTTGTTGGTCATATTATATTGTATAATACAATTAGCCAAAATAAATAATAATTATTTGAGGGACAATTTTATGAAAAAAATAAAAAAATATTCAGCCGGTTTGATTAGTATTTTGTTGTGCTTAGTTATTTCAGGTTGTTTTAACCCATTGGGGAAATTAAGAAAAGAAATTGTGGAGACAGAAAGTTGGACAACTACTGTATACACGGGAACTACTACAGCAAACGAAACAACTGATATAAATGAAACAACTGAATCTTTAGTGTCAGAAACAACAGCATCTTTTGTTCCCCAATTTGCCAATAAAACGACCGGGATCGAAGAATCTGCAACTACAACTGAATCAACTACACCGACACCTACAGTTACTGATGATGGTTTGCTTAAGGCAGAAGCTTTTACCATTGAAGATATATTAGCTAATGGTCCTCTTTATGATCGCCGAGATCAATTTGATCCTCAGTTTATTGAAGATGCGCTGGAATATTTTCCTGAAATTGCAGGAGGCAATGAATTTGACCCTACTGTAGAACCCAGGATAGCTGTTTGGGATGTCTCAAAACCGATCAAGATTGCTTTGTTAAGTGATTTTACTGATCAAGATCAGCAGATTTTAGATAAGATAATTCCACCGATCAAAATTTTAACCAATTTAGATATCGTTTATGTCGAAGGTGATGAGTCGTACAATTATGAATATCATATTGCTCCTTTAGACGAATTTCCAAATATTTTCGAACAAGTTGAAGAAGATAATTGGGGTTTGGTTAACTTTTGGTACGGTGATGACTATATTCGCTACTATGCTATAAGTGCCGTTTCTAATGATCATCCAAATCGTCTAGAGATGAATCACTTGATTATCGAAGAATTTATTCAATCATTAGGTTTACCCAATGATTCTTATCGTTATGAAGA
>JAAYKK010000056.1 GCA_012522435.1 Clostridiaceae bacterium
ACATGCATAAATTTTATCGATGTTTTGCTATTTTAGTTGTATTTTGCATGTTTTTTTGATTTCTGGCGAATAATTATACAAAATGCTTTGACAATAAAAAAACATCTAAATATAATATATTACGTTATCAGAAAACATTAAATCTTATAATAATAGATACATGAAAATCCTTCTGAGAATATTTCAGAAGATTTTTTATTATTAGATGATACATATTTATTAATTGTGTTGGAGGTTTTATGCAAAATCCTTATGAATTATTAAAAAACACTAAAAAAGTAATCCTTGCCTATTCAGGCGGTTTGGATACTTCTGTATTAGTTACTTGGCTAAAAGAGCAAGGAGTGGCAGAAGTTATTTGTGTCGCGGGTAACGTTGGACAAATCTCCGATCCTGAAGCTCTTGAAGAGAAAGCTCTTAAAACTGGAGCGAGCAAATTTTATTGTCCGGATTTGGCCGAAGAATTCTTGGATGACTATGTTTTTCCAACCTTGCAAGCCGGGGCAAAATATGAAAATGTATATTTACTCGGTACTGCATCCGCTAGACCTGTGATTGCCAAAAGTTTAGTCGAGATAGCCAGAAAAGAAAATACTGATGTAATTGTTCACGGTTGCACAGGAAAAGGTAACGATCAAGTTAGATTTGAGTTGACGATAAATGCTTTAGCACCCGAAATGAAAGTTGTCGCTCCATGGAGATTTTGGGATATCAAAGGTCGTTCTCAAGAAATTGACTATGCTGAAGCACACAATATTCCTTTAGAATTTTCCAGAGATGAAGATTATTCAATGGATGAAAACCTATGGCATCTATCACATGAAGGCCTAGATTTAGAAGATCCGGCAAATGCAGCTGATCTTGATAAAATTCTGCATTGGATAACTCCTCCGGAAAAAGCTCCGGATCAAGCTGAAATAGTTGAAATTGAATTTGTCCAAGGCAAACCGGTCGGTTTAAATGGTCAAAAGATGAGTTCAGTTGAATTAGTCGCTAAATTGAATGATCTGGGTTCAAAATATGGAATCGGAATTGATGATATTGTTGAAAGCCGTCTGGTAGGCATGAAAAGCCGTGGTGTATACGAGAATCCTGCCGGATCCATTCTCTATTTTGCTCATCAAAAATTAGAAAGTATTACTGTCGAAGCCGATACGTTGCATTTTAAGCTGTCTATTGCGCATAAATATGCTGAACTTGTATATTATGGCAAATGGGAAAATACATTGCGTAGATCATTAGCAGCTTTTGTAGCTGAAACACAAAAGTTTGTTACCGGAACAGTAAAAGTTAAATTGTATAAAGGTAGTATGCAACCTGCCGGGCTTAGCTCTCCTTATTCATTATTTGATGAAAGTTATGCAACCTTTGAGCAAGATGATGTTTTTGATCATGCGGATGCAGACGGATTTATCAGATTATTCGGTCTATCAAGTAAAATTCAAGCAATGCTTCAAAAAGAGAAAAACGATAGTTGAAAGATAAACATATGAAATTATGGCAAGGAATGCTCTCTGGAGAATTAAATCAGACAGCGGATCAATTTAATGCTTCATTCAAAATTGATCAAAGGATGATCGATCAGGATATTGAAGGTTCGATTGCTCATGCTCAAATGTTGGGTCAAACCGGAATTTTGCCTCAACAAGATATTGAGCTGATTATTAACGGATTGAACGAAATAAAACAGGAGTTAGAGAACAATTCTTTAGATCTTGATCCCGATGCGGAAGATGTTCATACTTTCATTGAAAATGAATTAACTAAAAGAATCGGAGCTGCTGGCAAAAAACTGCACACTGCTCGTTCAAGAAATGATCAAGTTTCAACTGACCTGCGTCTGAACTTGAGAATGGAAATTCAAGAAATTAAACAGCTCCTGCAAAATTACATTAACTCAATGTGCAGCATGGCTGAAAATAATCTCGAAACGATAATGCCCGGCTATACTCATCTTCAAGCTGCCCAACCGGTTACCTTTGCTCATCATATCTCCGCTTACTGTATGATGGCTTTGCGTGATTTGGAAAGACTTCAGGATTGCAAAAAAAGACTGAACAGTTCACCGCTTGGTGCTTGTGCTTTAGCCGGTACCAGTTATCCCATTGATAGACAATTAACAGCAGATTTATTAGATTTTGATTCAGTCATGCAAAACAGCATGGATGCTGTAAGCGATCGGGATTTCGTACTTGAACTAAATAGTGTTTTGTCAATTATTGCAATCCATCTTTCAAGGCAAGCGGAAGAATTAATTATATGGAGTTCACAACCCTATGGCTTTGTGAAAATATCTGATGATTTTTCTACCGGCTCTTCGATCATGCCCCAAAAGAAGAATCCTGATATGGCAGAATTGATCCGTGGTAAAACAGGTAGAGTACTGGGTAATCTAATTCAAGCTTTAACCATGATAAAAGGGTTGCCTTTAGCCTATGCTAAAGATATGCAAGAAGATAAAGAATCCATTTTCGATTCGGTTGACACAATTAAAATTTGTCTGGAAATAATGTCTCAAATGTTAGCAACCATGGAAGTCAACCGGGACAAAATGCTTCTGGCAACAGAATTAGGCTATCTCTCAGCAACTGATCTGGCGGATTATCTGGTAAAAAAAGATATTCCATTCAGAGATGCTCATCATTTGGTTGCTGAATTAGTTGATTTAGCAAGTAAGGAAGGAAAAACTCTCGCGCAGCTCCCTCTGGAAGCCTATCGCGAGGTATCACGAGTTTTCGAACCCGACTTGTACGAAGTTATAGATATGAAAAATATAGTAATGACAAAGGAATCACTAGGCGGACCGGCACCTCAAGAGGTAAAACGACAAATTGAATGGGTTAAACAAAAGTTGAAAACTTTTTAATAAAATAACATTTCAAGTCTGACATAAAAATAATTTGCCAGACGACAAACATGGAGGAAAAAATGAAAAAACAAATAACTAAGAAATCAATCTTAGCAATCTTTTTAGCAGCTTTTTTGATCTTAGGCCTGGCGGCTTGTGGATCTAGCAAAGATACTGCTCAAGAAACAGAAACAGAAAAAGTAGAAGAACCGGCAGAGGATACAGCTGATGATGTAGCTGATGACACAGCAACAGTCAAAGGTACAGCATTGAAAGACGGAGTATTGGATCTCGGCACAAATGCCGCCTTCCCACCATATGAATTTTATGAAGGTGATGAAATTGTCGGTATCGATCCGGAAATTGCCAAAGCAGTTGCAGACTATCTTGGCTATGAACTAAAAATCCATGATATGGAATTCAACAATATTATTGCTTCTATCGAGAGTGGTAAAATTGATGGCGGAATTGCCGGAATGACCGTAAATGAAACTCGTTTAAAAAGTGTTAATTTCTCAAACTCTTATGCTACAGGTATTCAATCAATAATCGTTACCCAAGATTCTGAGATCGAAACAGTTGAAGATCTTGAAGGCAAAAAAATCGGTACTCAATTCGGTACAACCGGTGACATTTATGCTCAAGATGATTTCGGCGTTGAAAATGTGCAATCTTTTGATAAAGGTGCTGATGCTGTTGTGGCATTAAGTTCAGGCAAAGTAGATGCGGTTATTATTGACAATCAGCCGGCAATAAGTTTTGTTGCAAACAATGAAGATCTAAAAGTTTT
This sequence comes from Clostridiaceae bacterium, assembly GCA_012522435.1. Lineage (GTDB taxonomy): Bacteria > Bacillota > Clostridia > Saccharofermentanales > DTU023 > UBA5436. Next base: position 3,639 of record JAAYKK010000056.1, read on the forward strand.
AGATACTGATTATGAAGTAGAAGACTATGCCATTGCATTAACCAAATCAAATGAAGCTTTATTGGAAGAAGTAAATCAAGCTTTAACAGCTCTCAAAGACAGCGGAGAATTACAAAAAATTATTGATAAATATATCTCAGCAGACTAAGATAAGTAAGTCAAACCATTGCCGGTTAATCTGATTAACCGGCAATTTATTCTCAGTTAACAGAATTGATATGCTTTTGATTGAGAATAGATTAGTAAAAACCAAGAATCATAATCTGTTGAGGAGACAAACATGATCATAAACTCACAAGGAATTGTAAATTTTATCACTGATAATTTTATCGTAGATGATTATTGGAAATACTTAGCCAACGGATTTTTAGTTACTATTCAGGTAACAATATTTGCATTTATTATCGGCTTTGGCTTAGGTATTTTCTTGGCAATGATCAGAGTTGCTCATAAAGACCTGGCTCCTAGTTGGAAAACTCCTTCCGGTATTTTAATCAATATTTTAAACAAAATTGCCAACGCTTATATTACGATAATCAGGGGAACTCCTACTACCGTTCAGCTATTAATTATGTTTAATGTTGTACTGATCAATCTCCACAACTTGAAATTGGTGGCTATTTTAACTTTTGGTCTAAATTCTGCAGCCTATATGGCGGAGATATTCAGAAGCGGTATCCAAGCAGTAAATCCGGGTGAAAAAGAAGCAGCAAGGTCACTAGGCCTTAGTTATTTGCAATCTATGTCCAGAATAGTTATGCCTCAAGCATTCCGTAACTGTTTGCCCTCATTCGGTAATGAGGTTATAACCTTATTTAAAGAAACCTCAATTAGCGGTTTTATCGGGTTGGTCGATTTGACTAGAGGAGCAGGAATCTTAATCAGTAAAACTTTTAAAGCCGCTCCTCCTTACTTTGCTTCAGCTCTAATCTACTTAATAGTAGTCTTAATTCTTGAGCAAATTTTTCATGCACTGGAAAGGAGAGTCTCTCATGATTAAACTTAGTAATCTTTACAAAAATTTTGATGACCTGGAAGTTCTACGCGGGGTAAATCTAGATATTAAACCTAGTGAAAAAGTTGTAATTATCGGCCCTTCGGGTTCCGGTAAATCTACAATGCTACGTTGTATGAATTTGCTTGAAAAACCGACACATGGAGAGATAATCTTTAAAGGTCAAATCATCAACCAAGAGCATGTCGATATCAATAAAGTCAGAGAAAATATGGGTATGGTATTTCAACAATTCAACTTGTTTTCCAATCTGAATGTTTTAGAAAATCTGACCCTAGCCCCAATCATGCGCAATCATCTAAATCAAGAAGAAGCTGATTCTAAAGCAATTGAACTCTTGAATAGAATCGGCTTAGTCGACAAAATCGATAATTTCCCCAATCAGCTTTCGGGCGGTCAACAACAAAGAATTGCGATTGCTAGAGCCTTAATGATGGATCCCGATCTATTGTTATTTGATGAACCCACTTCCGCCCTTGATCCGGAAATGGTCGGGGAAGTATTAGACTTAATGACTGAGCTTGCTGAAGCAGGAATGACCATGGCAGTCGTAACGCATGAAATGGGATTTGCAAGAGAAGTTGCAAATCGGATTATCTTTATTGATGAAGGAATCATTGTTGAAGACAGTTACGATCCGAAAAACTTCTTTGATAATCCTCAACAAGAAAGAACCAAACAATTCTTATCCAAAATCCTCTAGTTGCTTGATCACCAAAATAACGCTTAAATCTAGTCAAAAACATGCTGTCCTTCACAACCTGACAGCCCTTGATAATCGACTTCCAGAATCTGAACTTGCCATCTTGTACCAAGAGCGGCTTGGATTCTTTCTTTGATTTCTTCTGAGTCTGATTTAGATTTACAAGATACAGTTAAAATTCCGGGACCTGCACCTGAAAGCACACTGCCCGCAGCACCGGATTCTTTTCCTATTTCCAGTATTTCATAAAAATTAGGAATTAGCTCCGCTCTGTACGGTTGATGCAATCTATCCTGAAGTCCGAAGCATAAAAGATCATGATCTGCATCTGCCATGCCTTGAATCAAATAACCCAGAGATCTTAAATTAAAAATAGCATCATCACGTGATATTTCTTGTGGCAAGATACCTCTCGCTTTTTTGGTTTGCAAACTGAAACCGGGCAAACTAATGATAAAATTGACATCTTGACTTACAGTAAGCCTTCTGGTCATCACTTCAGGTAAACCCTCAGGATTAACAATAGTAGCTAATTGAAGTCCGCCAAATACTGCCGGGCTTAAATTATCCGGATGCCTTTCAATCTCTGCAGCGATTGCTAATACAGCATCTTTAGAAAATGGATCAACATCATGTGTGTTATATTTGGAGCTGATCTCTTGTTCAGTATAAAGCTGACTTGCAATCCATTGTGCTGCAGAAGCTCCTGCCACATAACAGGTCGCTGATGAGCCCAGTCCTTTAGCTATAGGAACATCTCCTTTGATACATATAACATTAGTCGGAATAGGTAAATCAACCTCGAACAGACGGCAATATTGAACATATGACTCCAACATCGGCATTTGGCCTACCGTTCTTGTGGCCAGCCATTTGATCTGTTCTTCATAACTCACAGGCTGATCAGAGTTTTCCCAAGTAAAAGTGAACCAATTATATAGCTTAAAAGCAATTCCTAAACAATCAAACCCCGGCCCCAAATTTGCACTCGTAGCAGGTACTCTTACCGTATATTGTTTCATTTAATTTCCTCTTGAATAATTTCTGACATCTGATTTGACTCAATCACAAATTCTCGATCCTGCTCAAGTTGCCATAATTTCTGGATCACTTGAGGCACATTTTCCCCGGTTAAACGGGATATGTTCTGAATTGATTGCCAATCGTCTGCAGGAATATCCTGTTTTAATGAAGTAAAAATCTTTTCCATGAATTTATAAGGGCTTGCTGTACCTGCTATCAAAGTCGGACCGCTAAGATCAGTTTTGTTTTGTGATGCATAAGCAACCGCAGTATGAGGATCTATTAAATAGTTGTACTTTTGGTAGACATGCTCGATAGCTGCGGAAGTTTCTTTTTCATTTGCCCAAGATGCACTTAAATCAAAAATATCACGATCTACCTTGAATTTGCCTTGAGAATTCAAATCCTGCATTAATGATTTGATCCAATCAGTATTCGGATTTTTCAAGTAAAGATAACGTTCTAAATTACTGGCAACCAATATGTCCATTGAAGGTGAAGATGTTTTGACTAAAGAACGATTCCTATCATAAACACCACTATTTAAAAAATCCGCTAAAACATTATTCTGATTGGCTGCTAAATGAATCTTGCCTAATGGCAAGCCCATTTTACGCGCATAACAGGCAGCTAGAATATTGCCGAAATTTCCGGTCGGAACCACAATCGACAATGATTCACCATAAGATATTTTACCGGCAGACACAGCCTCTAAATAACTATTAATATAGTAAACAGTTTGCGGAACTAAACGTCCGATATTAATTGAATTGGCCGATGACAAAGTGTAGCCGGCTTCGCTAACTGTTTGAACAAAATTTGGAGTTGAGAACAATTCCTTAACTCCTCTTTGACAATCATCAAAATCACCTTTAAGAGCAATCGCTCTAACATTATTATGTTCACGGCTGAGCATTTGTCTTTTTTGGAAAGAACTCACACCATTATAAGGATAGAAAACAATTACTCGAAAATGTTCCAGGCCACTAAAACCTTCCATAGCAGCTTTGCCCGTATCTCCCGAAGTGGCGGTTAGGATTAAAATATCTTCTTTTAAACCTGTTTTCTCTTGGGCCGCCTGCATCAAATACGGCAAAAATTGCAAGGCCAAATCTTTGAAAGCTAAGGTCGGACCATGCCATAATTCCATGATTCCTGTTTCAGAATCCAACCAACGTGTTGGAACTATTTCAGTTGTGTCAAAATTTTTGCCATATGCAAGATTTACAATCTTTTTTATTGTCGTATCTGCAAGATCTGAAAAGAAAATCTTAAAAACTTTTTTAGCTATCATTTGATAGTCATGATTGAGCCAAGAAGCAAAGTCTATTTGAGGCAATTCAGAAGGTACATAAAGTCCTCCATCCGGAGCTAAACCCTCTAAAACAGCTTTTGACGGAGAAACTAGTTCTGCTTGATTTCTGGTGCTGTGATACTTCATTTAGCTCACCTTAAAAAACTCATCATAAATTGCTCTGATCGAGCGTTCAAAATCCGTATTGGCTATACCTACAATAATATTAAGCTCACTTGAACCTTGAGAAATCATTCTGATATTGACATCCGAATCGGCCAATGCTCCGAAAACTCTAGCAGAGACACCGGATCGGAATGCCATGTTCTCGCCAACAACTGCCAAAATAGAAAGTCCTGGCGTGATCTCGATTACATCAGGTGAACAATAGATATCAATTTCTTCCAAAATTTTACGTTCTTTGCCTTTGATACTTTCTTCTCTGACAATAACTGAAATCGTATCAATTGAAGACGGCATGTGATGAATAGGAATGTCATTAGCTTCAAATACCGAACACAATTTACGGTAGAAACTCACATCTTCAGTCATCCGATATTTCTCAACATCTATAATCATGAAATCTTTCAAACCTGCTATACCGGTAACAATATGATCATCACTATTACGCTTTGCTTTGGGCAAGATCAAAGTACCATAATCTTCAGGAGCATTCGTATTCAAAATGTGAATCGGAATGCCTCTTTGACGTGCCGGGAAAATTGCTTCCTGATGTAAGACAGGAGCACCCATATAACTCAATTCACGCAATTCATCATAAGTAACTGTATTCAAAGGAATCGGATCTTCAACTATGCTCGGATCTGCAGCTAAGAAACCGGATACATCTGTCCAATTCTCATATTTTTCTGCAGCAAGCGCCGAAGCAAGGATTGAGCCTGTAATATCCGACCCTCCTCGAGAGAATGTAATTATGTTGCCGTCTTCCTGCGCTCCATAAAACCCCGGAACTACGAAACAGCAATCTTTTATCCTCTCTTTAACCAGATCACGAGTCGCTTTTTCATCATATTTCCCACGCTGATCAAATCTGATAATCTCAGCTGCATCAATAAATTCATATCCCAGATAAGCAGCCATTAACTTGGCAGAAAAATACTCACCTCTACTTGCAGTGTAGTCTCTGCTGGCACCAGTTTTTAATTTCTGCTCGACTTGATCAAGTTCAGGTTCAAGATCAATCTTCAAATGAAGACCATGTTGAATATCCATGAAACGTTCTTTAATTGAAGCGAAAACTTCTTCACCGCCTAAACTGATCTCCATCAATTGATGACAAAGATATAACATATCCGTTATTTTATGATCTTCAGCAAATCTCTTGCCGGGTGCAGAAACGACAACTACTTGTCTCTCATTATCTGCTGAAATTATTGACTTTACCTTTTTGAATTGAGCAGCATTCGCACATGAGCTGCCACCGAATTTCGTTATCTTCATGTCTTTGTCTCCACTTTTATATTAATCTGTCTATTATAATTAACGATACCGATTCCTGCCACTACTAAAACCAATGCGATCAGTAAACGGATTTGCAAAATATTCTCGCCCAATACTATACCTGATCCGACCGTTCCGACAACCGGAATTAAGCTCTTAAACACACTTAACTTTGAAACAGAGTGATATTTTACCATTGTTGTCCATAATGCGAAAGCGGTTGAGCTTAAAAAGCTCAAGTAGGTTAAAATCAACCAGGCTCGATAGTCCAAGGGCTCCAATGAACCTCCAAAACTCAAGCCCAAGCTAATTAATGCAAGCCCCCCTAAGATAAAATTCCAACCGCTTAACAACCTGGGGTGATTGCGTTCAGCAAGAGGTTTGCTAATCACAGCGCCAATTGCCGTAGCTATTGCCGAAAGAAGCATCAGACCGTCACCACGCCAATTAAAACCCAGTGAACCCGCTGTCTTAAGATTAAGAATTACTATTCCTGAAAATCCGATGATACATCCTAGAATTTTTGTTAAATCCAATCTTTCATCAATAAAAATCAGACTGGCCAAGATTACTGAGATAAAGGATGAAGCTCCGGACATGATCGATCCCGCCGCCCCTGATGTATTAGCTAAACCCACAAAAAATAAACCATATTGAAATATAGTTTGCGGAATAGCCAGCGTAGCTGCATCAAGCCATTGTCTTCTAGTATTCGGAATCGGTCTGATCTTTTCAGTCATAGCAGTAAACAAGACAGTAAATAATCCGGCAAGGCTAAAACGTAGACCGGCGAATAATAATAATGAAGGCACCGCATCAGACGCAGTATTATCTATTTGAAAAAACTGATAACCTGTCTTGACAGCGGGAAAAGCACTCCCCCACAGAAAAATGCAAAAGAAAGTTGCACTCAACCAAACGGCAGGTTTCAGCCAAAATTTTCGTTTTTTACTTTCAGTATTCAGATGATCTGACAATTCTCCACCCCTAGACTATACTTCTAATTATTGTGACGTTTCGGATTCAAAAACATACGTATCAGCTGTAAGTCCGTCCGAACCGGTTACCGGCAGAGCAAAGACAGACACAATATTGCTGTCTGGCTGATCTGATTTATCCAATAACACCCTGCTAACCTCGGCTGTAATCTCTGCGTCCACTAAAAACCAAAGCACCTCTTTTTCAGGCTCGAGACGCATTGATACGCTGAGCCATGTACCGGATCTAGCATCACGACCATGAAGAATCGTACCTCCTGTAGAACCGGCAGCTCTTGCCAGTTCAATAACTTCCTCAGAATTTCCTCGTTCAACCACACAAAAGATCAAATCTTTATGATCACCGGAAATTTTATCAATAGGAACCGCACAAATCTCTTTACTTACCGGCTGTACAACTTGTTGCGGGAGGTCTTTAGCTAATATAGTTTGAATTTTATTAATCGTGCCTAAAATCATAATGCTCAAAACAGGTGTCATCGCAATCATTGCAATAATTCCAAAACCATCTCGCAAAACATCAGCAGTTGGTATTTGATTAGCTACTCCTTGAGCAAAAGCTAAAACAAATGTCGCGCTCATCGGTCCGGAAGCAACGCCGCCTGCATCAAAAGCTATACCGACAAAAACTGAATCGACAAAGAAAGATAAAATAATTCCTACAGCAAATCCCGGCAATAAAAAATACCAGAGTCGAACCTCGGGAACCATTATTTTCACCATAGATAAAGCTATTGCTATACCTACACCAATCGAAAGTGTACCACGCAAAACTTTGTCCGGAATATTACCTGCAGTAACATCCTCAACTTGTTCTCCCAAAACATGGACTGCCGGTTCTGCCAAGACAACCATCATCCCCAAAAGCAAACCGAATAATGGCAGTATATTGAAATATTTTGTAGCCAGGCCCATACCTAAAATTCGTCCCATTTCCATGAAACCTTCATTCGCTCCAACCAAGAATAAGGTCAAACCGATGATTGTATAAACCAAACCACGAATAATTCTAATTAATTCATTTCTTGAAACTTTAAATTTGAAAAAATTGAAAATAAAAAACAAACCGGCAATCGGTAATAAAGCTTGTAATGACTCAACCAGAGTATATCTCAGTGCATTACCAATCGGAGCCAAGACTTCTGTTGAACTGACGAATTCCACAGCTTGACCATGAATATTTTCCTGTCCGGTCAAAACTGAGATCAACATTACGGCCAGAATAGGCCCTGCACTCATAGCACCGACCATACCAAAAGAATCTTCTTCCGCTGTCTTACCCCCTTTAGTCCGGGATATACCAACTGAGATTGCAAGTACAAATGGTGTGGTCAAAGCGCCCGTTGTAGCACCGGAAGCATCAAAAGAAATCGCTAAAAATTCTTCCGATACCTGTGTGCCTAAAAATAAAATTAACAAATAAACCAGAGCCATCATCAGATTATATTTGAAACTACTCAAGATTCTGATTGAGGCAATCGAAATTAAAACACCTACCCCTACCGAAATCATTGTCACCAAAAATCCTGATTCCAGTGCTCCGCCCGAAGCATTCTCCACTTGATGACCCAAAATCAAAATATCAGGTTCGGCAATTGTAATTAAAAAACCTAGCAAAAAGCTGATAATAACTGTTTTGATTAAGCTCTTACTAGTAGCAATTTCATGTGCCATGTGATAGCCTATTGGCTCCATGCTCTGATCTACACCCCAAAGAAAAATTGAAAGACCGGCAAACACTAAGAAAGCCCCTACAAAAAATCTTTGGACTATAGGAATATCTATCTGTACAAAAGCTAGCCCCAGTATTGCTACGAAAATCACGATCGGTAACAAAGATTGTGAAACTTCTTTAGTCTTTGACTGTAATATATTCATACAATACTCCTATGCTTGATAACCGCCTGTAATCCGAGATACCGGCAAAGAAAATACAATCCCCTTACCCGGCAAACCGAATCCCATCTCTTGCATCAAACACTGTTTGATGGGCTTCACTGCATCATTTTCTACTAAAAGCATTACAATATCTTTTTGCGGTTCTATATTTAACGGAAAATAAGTATCGGCAGGAACACCTGCGCCACGTCCATGAAGAATAGTGCCTCCGGTTTCACCAATTTGACGCACCTTTTGCATGACCTCTTTGCCTTGTCCCTCTTCCACCACAACAAAAACACATTGATGATCAAAGCAGGCAGGATCAAATCTCTGATCAGCTGCTAAATTGCTCACCCTGCCGAAACGACTCATCGGAATTGAAAAAGCAATGCCGCTTCTTTTACGATCAATGTTAAAATTCTCCAACATCATCTCATGCACAGCATTTTCATATTTTTCTTCTATAGGTAAAATTACAATATCTTTTTGCGTTTCTTCCAGACCGAGAATCTCCAAGAAACGATTAGATACCGTACCTTCACCAAGTAAGACCACTCCGCCGGTCAAACCAAAGATTCTCATTTCGCTCAAAACTTGTTCTGCTTTACCTCGATTAAGAACGCTGATGAATAAAGTCTGATTATTCATTAGTGTCTCCTTTATATTTTAAGAATTGCTAAATTGAAAATTTAGATACCAAATCATTATAGTATACAAGTTGAAGATGTTAAACTTTAGACTATTCTTTAGATAAAATAGACATTACCAGTTTTGAATATCACTGCGTTCACTGTAATTTTGCTTTTTACCATGCCGTTCGCCCAACTTATTTTTAACATCGCTTAAACTAATCTCATTTTGATTGAGCAACAAGATTAAATGATATAAGAGATCACTCGCTTCAAAAATTATCTCAGCCCGGTCTTGATTTTTACAAGCAATAATCGTTTCAGTCATCTCTTCGCCACATTTTTTAAGAATTTTATCCAATCCCTGATCTAATAAATATTTTGTATAAGACCCTTCTTTAGGATGTTCCATGCGATCCTGGATTGTTTTTTCTAAAACTTCAAAATTAAAGAAATCAGCATCAAAACAGCTAACATTACCTAAATGACAAGTTGGACCCTCGGGATTAACCCTGATTAAGAGTGCATCTTGATCACAATCTAAACACATGCTGACAACATGTTGATAATTGCCGCTGGTTTCACCTTTTTTCCATAATTCTTGACGTGATCTGGAATAAAACCATACTGTTTTTTCTTTCACCGTCAATTCATAGGCTTCTTGATTCATATAACCATTCATCAAAACTTGATCGGTTTGATTATCTTGTAAGATTACGGAAAGCAATCCGTTGTTTTTTGAAAAATCAGGTTTCATATTGCTCGCTTTCATAATTATTATATTTTTACTTTAATACCGGCTTCAGCTAAGGCTTGTTTCAGTTCCGGGATTAAAACTTCCTCCTGATGAAATATTGAAGCAGCCAGTCCTGCATCTACCGAAGTCCGGTTAAACAGATTCACAAAATCCTCAATTTTTCCCGCACCGCCACTGGCTATGATCGGTTTATTTGTATACTCGGTTGCTTTTTCAAAAAACTCTAAATCAAAGCCTTGTTTCACTCCATCAAAGTCAATCCCGGTAATCAAAAATTCACCGGCACCTAATTCAGAATATTTTTTTAATGCAGAAAAGATTTCCTGATTTGTTTTTCTGGTACCGCCATGTGTGTATATAAAATACTCTCCGGACTCCGGATCAGCTTGAATATCAAAAGCAACAATTATTCGTTCAGATCCATACTTAGAACTTGCCTCTGTAATAAAACCCGGATCAGCTAAAGCCGCACTTGCTATACTCACTTTAGCCGCCCCGGCTTGAATCAGTCTTTCAATCCCGGCCAAATTAGAAATCCCGCCGCCGACAATCAGTTTTATATTAATTGAAATTGAAATCTCTCTAATTAAATCAATATAAAAATCATGGCCTTGATCAGTTTTCGAAATATCAAGTAATGCTAATTCATCCGCTCCGGATTTTGCATATTTAATTGCCAGCTCTAGCGGATCGCCCATTTCTTTTAAACCGACAAAATTTGTTCCTTTCACAACTTTGCCGTCTTTTAAATCTAAACAAGGAATTATTCTACGTATTTTTTGTTCCGCCATTTTTCTCTCTATCTAATATATAAATTATTCAATTCCGTCCCAGAAATCCGGTTTATGACTAGCTTTACCCACAACAGCTTCAGTAATACCAAGTAAATCCAAACGTTCAAGATCGGCTTTACTTCTCACTCCACCGCTAGCTATTACTTTATGTGCAGTCAATTTACTGATTCTGGCAGTATTTTCAAAATTCGGCCCCTGATCCATACCGTCTTTATTAATATCAGTATAAATAATACCGGCCAAGGGCAAGTTCTCAACTTGCGGCAAGTATTGATCCACAGTCAGACCGCTATCCTCTGTCCAACCATTGATGAAAATTTGATCTTGCTTAGCATCTAAACCTACAAAAATTCTCTCTGGATAAATTTCACTAATCCGTTCTAGCCAAGGTAAATCAACTATTGCTCTGGTTCCTAAAATAAAATAATCAATGCCCTGTGCAGCATATTCGTCGATTGTTTCTTGCTCACGTAAGCCACCGCCGATTTGCAGCGGTAAATCTGTAAGTTCTTTTAAGCTAGAAATCAATTTCATTTCTAAACTTTTTTTAGCTTTTGCTGCAATCAAATCTATAATATGAATTCTTGCGACCTGTTTGAACTGACTGTAAAACTTGATCGCTTCTTGCGGAGTTCTTTGCATCAATGTTTTTTGTTGATAATCACCTTGTCTTAAACGCACATTTTCGCCATCTATTAAGTCAATTGCCGGAATTATCTTAATCATTCAATAACTCCTTTAGAAGAAGGAATCCCGCCCTCAACATCAGTTAAAGCAATCTTTAAACTACGAGCAAAAGCTTTAAAAATCGCTTCAGCTTCATGATGAGCATTACCCGATTTAAGTAAATCTATGTGCAAGGTCATCCGGCTATTCATAGCCACAGCATTAAAAAATTCCTCGATTAATTCTACATCAAATAAGCCAATTTTTTCTTTAGAAAATTGAGCTTCAAAACTTAAATGAGGCCGTCCTGATAAATCTAAGACAACTCTGGCTAAAGATTCATCCATCGGCAAATAGAAGAAGCCGTATCTTTGATAAGATGGTTTATTCAGATATAGTTCACGAATCAATTGTCCCAAAACAATCCCTACATCCTCCACTGTGTGATGATAGTCAACCTCTAAATCACCCTTTGCTTTAACCTCCAGATAAAGGTCAGAATGGAAACTGAACAAAGTCAACATATGATCAAAAAATCCTATTCCGGTTTCTAGCTTGGATTCAGCCACAGATTTATTCTCTGCCAGACTGACTTCAATTTTAGTTTCTAAAGTTGATCTTTTTTTATTCAGCATATTTTTCTCTCCATTTCATAACTGCTTGGTTAAATGCAGGATAGTCTTCTAATTTGATGATTGAATAACGCGCTGCATTTTTCAAGATTTCAAGCTCATAAGTTCTGGGTAAAAATCCTCGTTCCATTACAAATTGAGCTAGATCAAGCGCTAAATCTCCATATGTAAAAACATAATTAGTATATGATTTTTTCACCGTAATTAAATCTTTAACTTGACTTAAAATCCGAGCTAGTTCTTGCTTACTTTCAAATTGATACGTTTTATGTGCATTCAATTTTCTTTTATCTGAAAAAAGTTCACTAGCTAAGTTTAAAGCTAAAGAATTTAGCGGATAAGGATGATTAATCTTATTGATTTTTTCAAAAGTTTCACCTTGCGCAATGGCCATTCCAATTCTTAATCCGGCCATACCGTAAACTTTGCTCAAGGTTCTCAAAATAACGATATTGTCCCCCACAGGCCTTTGATAATCTTCAGCAAAATCGATATAACATTCATCCAATACCAAATAACCATCTACTTCAGCCATTGTGTCGACCAACAACTGTAAGTCTTCAGTCGCAAACATTTGACCGGTTGGATTATGTGGATTTGAAATCAAAAATAATGAAGGCTTTTGTGCTTTGATCGCTCGAGCAACTTTTGCAAAATCAAAAGTAAAATCAGGTTCACAATCTACTTCTAAAATCTCGGGTTTCACCTGCAAAGTGTATGATGTATACATAACAAATTCGGGATTTAAGGTCATTACTCCATTACCACCCAGAGTCATGATCACTTTTTGAATCCACTCATCTGAGCCATTCGCTACTTCAATCTCAGCCGGATTCAAATCATATGCGGCAGCATAGATATCAATAAAACGTTGTCTTTCCTGATCGGGATATTGATTATAGGTTGTATCCTGTACAACTTTAACAATTTGCTCATCGGTCAAAGGTTTAATTGGGCTGGTATTTCTATTCATTATTATCATAATTGGTTTACTCCAAATTTTTACTTCTCTTTACGAATTTTAAGGCTTTCAGCATGACAATACAATCCTTCCGCCTCAGCAACTCTAATCGCCGGATCAACTATAGCTTGGTAGGTATCCGAATTAATATCTATAACCGCATGTCCGGTTAAGAAATCATTCACGTTCAAGCCATGACTGAATCTGGCGCTGCTGTTTGTAGGCAAGACATGAGAGGGTCCCGCTACATAGTCACCAATTGCTTCCGGTGAATAATTGCCTTTAAAAACAGCACCTGCATATTTGATTTGAGATATTATCTCAGTAGCAGCTTGATGTTGAATTGAAACATGCTCCGGTGCAATATAATTAATTAAAGCCACTAATTCAGCCCGCTCGCCTGTTATTGAGTAGTGATTGTTATTAAGAGATTGTTCGATAATTTTGGATCTTACTTGATCTACCAAACGCTCTCTGACCTTCTCTCTCACAGTTTCCAATACATCAGCAGATTCAGAAATCAAAAAAGTTCTTGCCTCCGGATCATGCTCAGCTTGAGCAAAAATATCAAAAACCACAGCATCAGGATCAGCCGTTTGATCAACATAAAGTAAAATCTCACTTGGTCCTGCAATCATGTCAATCCCCACTTGACCGAAAACCAAACGTTTGGCATTAGCCACGAAACTATTGCCCGGTCCGACTATTTTGTCCACTTTAGGAATTGTTTCAGTACCATAAGCCAAAGCGGCTACTGCTTGAGCACCACCTACAGTGTACACATTCTCAACACCGCAAATATAAAGAGTGGCAAAGGTAATATTATTATTTGTAAAGGTCGGAGTTACTACATGAATTTCTGAAACACCCGCTACTTGAGCGGCTATGATGCTCATCAAAACAGATGAAGGATAGAGGGCTTTGCCGCCCGGAACATAAAATCCAACTTTTTCTAAGGCATGATAAACATATTTGAATTCATCTAAATCGAGATTTGGATGTTTAATTTTCATTTCATAATTTTCAATTCTTTGTTTGATGAATTCGAGAGCAGATCTTAATTCAGACTCCAGATTATCGTAGCTTTCTTTCAAATATTTCACCGGAACTTTCAGTTTATCAATTTTTTGTCCATCATAAAGTTCCGTATATTTGAGTAATGCCTGATCCTGATTTAATCTTACATCTTCTAGGATCGACAATATTTGTTCAGTTTGTTCAATCCCGGAATCAACCTTATTCTGTTCAAATACAGTTTTAAAATCTGCAGAACCGTAGACGGGTTTTAAATCTATCATTATTGAAAAACTCCAATTTCTTTTAAGAAAGGATATACTTCATCTTCTTTAGTGTAAAATGTTTGTCTATTCGCAATTAAACGTGCGTGTACATCCATAATTTTTTCATATTCAATCAAGCCGTTAGCTTTTAAGGTACTACCTGTTTCAACAATATCAACTATTCCATCCGCTAAACCTAATAAAGGGGCAAGCTCAACCGATCCATTGAGATGAATCAAAGAAACTTGCTGACGTTTTTGTTTAAAATGTTGAAATGCAATGTTTTTAAAAGTAGTAGCAATTGTTTTAAACTGTTCAACACCCGGCAAACCACATATTGAAAAATGGCATTCTCCAAAAGGAAGTCTGGAAACATTGAGCAAATCGAACTCATTTTCAGTAATGATATCTAAACCGATAATCCCTATATCGGCACTGCCGTTTTCAACATAAATCGGTACATCTCTGCCTTTAGCATAGATAAATTTTACATCATTGACGATTGTATATAAAGAACGAGATTTTTCATCCAGGCCAGCAGTATATTCTTCTAAACCCTGCTTCTTTAAATAATCCATAAAATCTGATAATAAACGTCCTTTAGGTAAAGCAACTGTAATCATACTAATCCCCCATCTTCAATATTGAGCGCAATACCAAATGCGCTGTCATTATATTCGCCTCCACTGAGCAACGGAGTATCATAGTTAAGAAAAACTTGGAAATAAAGTCCGTTGTAATAGCTTTGAGGTGACCGGAAAGATAAATCCAACATGAATTTTATTTGATTTTGATCTGCAATTTTCTTTATATGATTGATCAATTGCATCTCTTGATCATCAGCAAATTCTTGCTGAACCAATTCAAACTGCTGACTAGCTCTAGTTGAGAGAATTTTACACAGAGCATGCTCTTTGCCGAGTTCCTCTCTCAAACCACTCAGATTTTTGTCATAAATCAAAATCCTGATTTGCTCATCCAAATTGTATTTTTTCAGATATAAATCAATTAAATAATCATTATTGACAACTAATGAACGTAAGCTTTTATCTTGCGCTGCTATTTGCTCTTTAACAAAATCTAAATGCAGCTTAATACTCCTTACAATTGACATTTGGTCAGGTTCATACAATTCAACACCTGCTTGATAGAATGATCTATTATTTCTGATTACCGGACCATAATAGCCAAACATTTGATCATCTAAAAAATAGCTTTCATTATAATTGAGTAATGACCTGGTCCAGTCACTCCTGATCGCATACATGCGTTGATCTCGCTCAAATACTAAACTGCTCGGTTGATACATCTTATCTTCAATCCTAAACGGCTCAATCATATTTAGATCAATCAACTTATATCCTTCCTCGGATAATAGTTTTATGTAATTATAGCCTAAAGCAGTTTTTGCTAATATTTGTTGATTAGACATTTATCTACCTCATTGAAATTATTTATAAATTGTTTTATAATGCTTTTGTGCTTTATCGCGTTAAAGTAATAACGTAAAGAATAATAACAGACTTTATAGTTTGATTCAAGTGGGAATTTTACAAAATATTTTTTTTGGAGAATGTCATGCAGATCGATAATTTAAGAGATCAAGATTTAGACAATTTGTTTAATGCAATTCTAGCCTTAGAAGATCTGGAAGAATGTTATCAATTTTTCGATGACCTTTGCACAGCAAACGAAATAATTGCTTTGAAACAAAGATTTCAAGTTGCAATCCTAATTCGACAAGGGAACACTTATTCTGAAATTGAAAAGAAAACCGGTGCTTCTAGTGCCACCATTTCACGGGTCAGGCGAGCACTTGATTATGGCAGTGGGGGATATAGCACGATTATTGATCGTTTAAACAACTAACTGTCTTCTTTTATTACGTAATTAAACAAGAAAGTATCTTTGTGCTAAGATACAAGAAATATTTATTTATAGAAGGAACTATATGTCTAATAAAATAGAAGCTGTAATTTTTGATGTTGACGGAGTATTGTTGGATAGTATGCCAACTCTGAATGCTGCACCATCTCTTTATTTAGAGAAATTAGGTATTGAGCCTGAACCAAATCTAGGAGATATACTATTTGCCGAAACTTTTGAATCGGGTGCTGAATATATGATCAATAGATATGGTTTAAAATTTACAACTCAAGAATTATTAAAAGAATTAATAGATTTTCAAGAAGATGTCTATATCAATGAAATGAAAGCTAAAAAATACGCTAAAGAAACTTTAGAGTATTTAAAGCAGGCTGGAATCCCAATGGTTATAGCCACATCAAACGAACGTCATTTCTGCGAAGGTGCAATGAAAAAACATGGATTTTATGATTATTTTTCAGGAATCATAACATCACCGGAAATTGGAAATACAAAAGAAAACCCTGAAATATTTAATGTAGCCATGAAGATGCTCGGCAAACCTAAACAAAATACAATTTTATTCGAAGACGGACTTCATGCCATTACTACAGCTAATGAAATGGGCTTACCGTCAATCGGGGTTTACGATCAAGAAAGTGCCCACTTAAAAGAAGAGATAAAAGCACTGGCAAATCAGTATGTAATGGACCTGGGCGAATGGCTTGAGTCAACGGTTGCTAAAAACCTAAAAATCTAAAATGTCATTTTTTATGGGAAAGTAGCAAATACTCACGTTTTCCAAAAACGAATCTGAATCTCTTCATTATTTGCTACAAAACCTAACTTTTTAGAGAAAAAGTAGCAGATATTCAAGTTTTCCAAAAACAGTTTCGAATCTCTTCACTATTTGCTACAAAACCCAACTTTTTAGAGAAAAAGTAGCAGATATGCAAGTTTTCCAAAAACAATTTTGGATCTCTTCATTATTTGCTACAGAAATCAAAGCCAAGAACTATTCTAAGACTTTGAGCCATAAAAATGAATTAGCGAGAGCCGCATCATCTAATGTTTTAAGAAATTTTGCTGAATAATCACCCAAATACCCATAAAGTGAAAAAATGTTTTTCATTTCTATCAGAGTGTATTCTGAAAGCTCCAGCAAACAATCCCAAAGTGCGTCCAGATTATTCCCGTAATGATCCGGCAAATCAAGTTTCTCTGCTAAATATTCGTGCAAAGTTTCTTTATCCTTAATATCAATAAAATCAAATTGAATTAAACGCATTGTTTCCCCTAAATCCTAATATAGCTGTTCGAAACTGGCATAATGATCTTCTGTATAAAAAATCAATCCGTCATTGGAATAGACAAGTCGTTTCGCATTGCGTTTTCCAGATTCATAGTTAATATCACATTCAAAATATACTCTATCTTTCGCCGCAGGCAGAAGTCCTTCTCTATTTCCAAATCTATCACCGCCGATACTCATCCCGGGAGCAACTTCATTCAAATAACCATCTTCCGGCCAGCCTAACTCGTTTGCTTCTTTCTTTGTTAAATAATTGGGTGGTAATTCATTATATTGATTAATGTAATATGCAACTTCTTCTGCTGAATTGTATTTTTCACCGTATAGTATGGTGACATCATCTTCTTGGTCAGACTCTTCTACTACGCGATTAATGTCATCCGTATTAGTTTCATCATAAGTCTTGTTTGGAGCAAAAAATGTTTCAACCTCTTCTTGAAGTACCGTTGTTTGCGATTTACATCCAACAAAAAACAATATGATAATCAGCAAAAATAACAATGCGATTTTCCTTAAATTAATAACCAAAAGTTTACACCTCAATACTCATGTTAGTATGTTTTTCACGAGATAAGTTTAATAATATTACTCATGAATTTGCGGAACAATTGCTGTAAATATAACAGAGTTAACTCTCACCTTAACCTTATTATTTTATTAACTTATAAAAAAAATTACGAATTATCCGGAAAAACTACGGTTAATTGCATTTTGAATTTTTGATCAGCATGAACAGAATGAGGAATACCGGCAGGCATTACCAAACTTTCACCTGCTTTTAAGATATAAGTGTCATCACCGACAACAAAACGGCCTTCACCTTCCATAACTGTAACCAAAGCATCACCATCAGAGCCGTGGGTTCCGATTTCTTCACCTGCAGAAAAGGCAAATAAAGTAATACTCAGAGCATTATTTTGGGCAAGGGTTTTGCTCACAATCTGACCGTCCTGAGCATCGACCTCATTTATTAATGAAAGAACTTTTTGATGTTCAATATTTTTAATATAATTCATTCAACAAAACCTCTCTTAATTATAATTTTTTATTCATAAATAGCACGGATAATCAGTCGGCTAACCGTATCTTGATTGACCTGTGCTGTTAATTCCATTCTTTGCCCTTGTTGATTTCCTAGAATGACAAAATTTGCCTCAGGAGAAAACGGATAATTTTCATAAAAGTTTTTTAATGGCATATTGTAATAAAGAGAATCCGGCTCACCTTTAACATTTCCCAGACTCAGATCAGTTGATTGTTCAGATAATTCAAGTTGCTCCACCTTACCTGTCCAAAGTTCTTTCTCAGGATCGGCTTCGCCTCTGATAATAAAGGTAATTTGTTTGTAAGTTATTCTCCAAAAATCTACACCTTCTTCTAATGGATCAATCATTTCAACTTTTTCTATCTTAGGTTTGCCTAATAAATTATTGAACAATTGACTATAATAAGTTTGCCTTACACCATTACTTGACCAGGAAAATAAAACCTCATCTTTATAATATAAATTTAAATGTTGATTTTTAATTCGTTCCGGGTAAGGATCGGAAACTGTCATCAAATTATTACTTTGTCTAAATGAACAAGTGCGGATTTTGCTCTGATTTAGCGGGGCTATTTCTAATTCTTGAGTATATTCAATAATATTAGGTAATAACAAATGTACTACACTTTCTTCAGGTTCTGTTGCGATACTTATGCGATAATATTCAATCAATAACTGTGCTTTTTTTTCTTCAACTGCTATTACCTGATCATCTACACTTCTTTGATAACCTTGTTGCAATAACCAAGCCAGCATTTCATTGTCTCTGTTGGCAACAGCTTTAAAATATAAACGAGAAAATTCATAAATCTGATTTATTTCTTTGATCCAATCACCTGATAGATATGCTCTACCCTCGGAATCATGTTGAATCCCTATAATCGTTGAATTATTCTCTATGTTTTGATCTGATTCAGTATATATGATTTCATAATATTCTGAATTTTCCGCTTCAATTGCTAAGTTGGGCAAATTAGTAGTAATGTCAATAGAAAGCTGTTTGTTTTTGTCAGAAGAAACACGTTTAAATTCTTGGATTTCTTTAGCTGTCGGATGTTTTAGGGCTTCAATGAAAAGATAAAAATCATTAAGAGATAATTCAGGCCTTTGATCTGCAGGTATTGCTGAATATACTTCCGGAATCATTGCATCATTATTGAGTACATCGATTAATGCCGAAACTAAGGAAACATCTGTAATTTCACCCGAGGCATTCAATTTTATTTCGTAAGCCGGTTTCGGTGCAGAAGTTGCTGTTTCTTCTGATCTCAGTTGGGTCATACCCATGCTGATACATCCTGTGAATAAGATCACAACAAGTAAAAAACTTAGTGCCAGAAACAGGATGTTTGAAATAAAGTTTTTATTTAAGCCTAATTTATAATCGCTCATTTTCATTGGTTATGTTCATCCCAATATTCAGTGAATTTTTTACGTACTCTTTGTAAAGCTCCGTCGACACTTTTTGTAGTTACATTTAGCTCGTCAGCAATTTCTTTATATGTTTTTCCTCTTAAGTATAACACTGCAACTTGATCTTCATATTTACTTAAATGATTATTCAGAAAATTCTCTAAACTCATCCGCATTTCTTTATTCAATAATAAGTTTTCCGGAGTTAAAGCTGATCTATCCGATAACATTTCAATCAAAGAAATAGGCTCATCTTCTGTCAAATCATCATAAGAGTAATCTAGAGACAAGCTCTGATTTAAAGGTTGATGTTTTTTTCTAGCTGCAGTTCTGACCGCATCATACAGTCTTGAATCAACTACCGAGGAAGCGTAGCTCTTAAAAGGAACATTTTGTTCAGGATCAAAATTATTTATTGCCTGATATAAACCGATCATGCCTTCTTGGATAAGGTCTTCTTGATCGCCACCTTGCAGAAATAAACGTCTGGCTTTTCCTGCAACCATATTTTTATATTTCTTCAATAATAATTCAATTGCCTGTTCATTATTATTTCTAATTAAAGAAATCAATTCTCCATCTGTTAATTTTTTATCACTTATTTTTGACATTTCAGTAGAAAACTAACTTTTGCTTTTTCTTTGTTCAATTGCTTGAAAAACTATTATTCCGGTAGCTACTGCGGCATTTAAAGAATTTATTTTCCCCTGCATAGGAATTGTCACCAAAAAATCACAACGTTTCTTAATATTTTGACTCATACCTTTTGCTTCATTACCGATAACTAAAGCTATCGAGCCACTGTAGTCGACTTTTTGATAATTCTCAGCCTGTTCAACTTCTGTCCCGTAGATCCAAAAATTTTGTTCTTTAATCTGATCAATAAAAGTTCCCAAATTGGTAACTCTAGCTATGGGTACAAATTCAACAGCTCCGGCGGAAGCTTTCGCTACATGAGCGTCTAATGAAACCGATCTTCTTTCCGGTATGACAATCAAATCCACACCTGCAGCTTCGGCTATTCTTAAAATTGAGCCGAAATTATATCCATCTTGTAGATTATCTAATAATAAAATAAACGGTTGTTTGCCTTGATCAGCTAATTCTTCCAGATAAGTAAACGGATCTATATAATTTTTAGGAGCTACTTGAGCAATAATCCCTTGATGCCCGGAACTTTCAGCCATCGAATCAAGGACTGAACGTTCTACCTCCATTATAATTACACCCTTGGCTCTACATTCATTCAACAAATCATGTAATCTTTGGTCGCGACGTTGCTTTGTTTTCGTCGTCCAAATCTTATTGATTGAACGTCCGGCTTTTAAAGCTTCACTTACCGGATTGCGCCCTTCAATTTGATCTAGATATTTATTCTCTATAGACAAAATATTCTCCAAATAATCTTTTATAAAGTTTCAAAAATAAAATCCGGATGTGCTTTTTTTAACAAGTCAAGCAACCTTTTTGTATCGCCTTCAAGATACAAATATCCGATTAAGGTTTCGAAAGCAGTTGCTTGTCGGTAATCAGCAGGATCCACATTTCTGGCAGCCGGGGCAGACTGATTGCCTGCACGTTTAACCAGTTGAATCTCAAATCCCGAAAGATAAGGAGAAATGAGATGTAATGCTTTAGCTTGAGCTTCAGCATTAACCAACTTTATTACTTCAGCGTGCAAAGTACCAGCTTTAGCCGGGTGAGTTTTTAGCAAAGACAAGCGAATCTGCAGTTCATAAACTGCATCTCCAATATAGGCTAAAGTTGATATTGGTAAATCCAATATTTTCACGTCTTATTTCTCAACTTCCCGACTTACCTTGGGACCTTGCGGTGTATCTTCAATTTTATAGCCCAAAGCATGTAATTCATCCCTGATACTGTCAGCAGTAGCAAAATCCCGCTCAGCTTTAGCATCATCTCTCAATTTTACTTTATCCAAAATCTCTTGAGGAATCTCTGTGTCTACTCTCTTTTCAGCATCCAAACCTAATACAGCACATAGTTCAATGATATATGCTCTGGCTTTTTTCAAGGATTCATTACTTAAAGAATAATCTGCCGTCAATGTATTTACCTGACGTACTAAATTAAAGATTGCCGCAAATGCATCGGGTGTATTCAAATCGTCATCCATTGCACGCTCAAACTCTTGCTTCGTTTTCTCAACATAATCAATCAATGCTTCTGATTCAGTTTCAGCAATCTGTGCTGTTTCGTTAGCCAATAAGAAATCTATATGATCAACACTTCTTAATACTCGCTGCCAACCATGAGTAGCTGCCATCAAAGGCTCTTCTTCAAAATTCAACGGCATGCGATAGTGAGCTTGCAGAATGAAGAATCTCAAAACATCATATCCATACTCTGAGGCTAATTCACGTACTAGAAAAAAGTTGCCGCCGGATTTAGCCATTTTTACGTTATCTACATTGATAAATCCGTTATGCATCCAATAATTCACAAACGGTTTTTCATTTGCAGCTTCACTCTGAGCAATTTCATTTTCATGATGCGGGAACATTAAATCCATACCGCCTGCATGAATATCAAGTGTTTCACCCAAGAATTTTTTACTCATTGCTGAACACTCGATATGCCAACCGGGTCGTCCTTCTCCCCATGGTGAATTCCATGCCGGCTCTCCTTCTTTTTTAAACTTCCAGAGCACGAAATCGCTCAAGTTGCGTTTATCGTCTAATAGATCTACTCTTTCCGACGCTCCTGCTTCTTGGTCATCTAAATCACGTTTCGACAATTTGCCATAGTCTTCAAATTTAGAAGTGTCATAATAGATACCGTCATTTAGATTGTAGGTATAACCTTTCTCTTCAAGAGTAGAAATCATTTCAATAATTTCCGGAATTGTTTCAGTTGCTCGGGGATGATGATCAGCACGCATAACATTTAAATTATCAGCATCATGGTAATATTCAGCGATCATTTCATCCGCCAGTTCTTTAACCGAAATTTCTCTTGATTGAGCTCGATTGATCATTTTATCATCAATATCGGTAAAGTTTTGCACATAAGTAACTTTATAGTTTTTATAAAGTAAATACCGTCTCAAAGTATCATAAATAATAAAAGGTCTAGCATTTCCTAAATGGAATAAATCATAGACCGTCGGACCACAAACATAAATTGTAAAATGATTCTCTTTTTGAGGAACAAGCTCCTCTTTTGTTCTGCTTAGATCATTATATACACGCATTTAGCTCCTCCGGGATTAAATAATAAAAAACCCCTGAAATGCACTTCTTTTGAAACCTAGCACGTTTACTAGGTGGGTGCCCTGTGGCAGTCTTTGATTTTACCTAAAAGGCATCAATCGCATTCTGCTTCAACTCCGGACTCCCTTAAATATCTTGAAGGTTCAAATATGAAGCGACTTAAATTCAAGGGTATCTATAATATACAAAATTCTGCTCAACTGTTCAAGAAAACATCCATTTCGG
>JAAYKK010000005.1 GCA_012522435.1 Clostridiaceae bacterium
CAACATCTGCAAGTCTTTGAGCAGCAAAGGGTAATCCGGTCAAATAATCCGGATAATCTGCTATACGGAAAATGTTGTCCAAAAGTTCTGCTAGAGACAACCATTTACTTTGTGCTCGCAAATCAATCACAATCTGATAAAAGTTTTGTAATTTTTTGTAAATCCGGCGGATTGTTTCTCTGGGATACGCTTGATCAAAAATCCGGTCAGCCAGATCCAAATATTCTTCGCTATTCAAATCTAATGTCATTTGAATCACTTCATGGAAGTAATAGGCTTCAGGCTGACTTAATCGCAAAATCAGCAATTCATTTTCATCAAAAGGTAAACCGAAGATAGGAGAACGCATGACTGAGGCTAAAGGTATATCCTGTTGCATATTATCTAATAAACTCATCAATTGAGTTAGAAACCTTAGTTCAGGAGTTTCTAAGAAAGTTTCTTGTTTACCTCCACTCACCGGAATTCCGGATGCACTTAAAACTTTTTTATAGATACTGCTTATTCTGTGAGTACGTCCCAATACAGCAATATCAGCCGGTTTCCGGCCGGAGATCAACTCTCGTTTTATTATTCTGACAGACTGTAAAGCTTCAAGCGCTAATTCAAATTCTGCACCTGATTCAAAATCAAGCTTTGCCAGTTCCGGAATTAACTTTGGTTCCAATAAGTCCAGCTCATAAGGAATTGCCAAGTGTTCTAGAGAAATTCTCCGGGGTTCCGATTCTATTTCATCTATATCTTCACGACCCGGAATTAACATTTGGGTCTCGTCATATTCCAGCTCAGCAATTTTTCTTTGCATAAACCAACTGAATAGTTCATTAATGCCTTCCAAAAGTGTAGCTTTGCTCCGAAAATTCCGATTTAACAAAATAGTATAACCGGAGCTCATTGAAGGTAAATCATCAGGTTGAATATGATCCAAATAATCCTCAAACAAAAAGAAGTTTTCCAGTTTTTTTCTAAATAAACCGGGATCGGCAAAACGAAAGCGGTAAATGCTTTGTTTTAAGTCCCCAACCATAAAAGTTCTGGGACATTTAATCCGTGATATTAATGTCTCCTGGATCGGATTCGTATCCTGATATTCATCTAAATAAATCTCTTTATATCTCTGATGAACTATCTCTGCAATCTCAGGCCGGTCCAATAATCTTAAAGCATAATGTTCAAAATCATTGAAATCAATTTGATTGAAGCGTCTTTTTATTTTTTGGTAACGTCGATCTACTAAAATAATTGTTTCAAAAAATCTAGCCAGTGGGCCGATCATAGTTTGTAGATCTTGTTCAATCTCAAAAGTGCTCCGGATAAAATAAGGTTGGACAGCTTCCAGGTGATTTCTTTTCGCCAGAGCAGAACTATGATTAAATTTTGGATGAATCAAAGCAATTAGGGGCAGCACCTTGGGTTCATATTCGGCAATAAAATCTAACTTAGCAAGACCGGGTTTTGTGGTTGATTGACGTTTCGCCAAAACTATTACATCTCCCAAAGATTTACCCGCATCATGAATTAGATTCCATTTTTCAGTTGCTGATTGATTGGAATGCATAGCTTTTGCAATATCATTAACCGCTTCTAATTCCAGAATTAATCTCTCTTGCAGCTCAATATCTTCTTTATTAAGCTTTTTCTTATTTGATACTATTCTCATATGTTCACTATTCAGAGCAAACTCAAGCCCTTCTAGTGCTGGGTTGATTAATGACTCAATTTGATCCAGAGCGTATTCCACTACCGGATGGTTAGCAAAATTCTTAGCTGTAGCTTGAAATTCTTTCAACATTTGGCCGGATACCTTTTCAAAATAAGCCATGCTACGTAATTTGGCCCAAGAGCCGGCTATCTCTTCTCTGAGCCGGACATCATATAGTGAATCAGAAATCATCAGAGCTAATCGATCAAAATCCTCTAACCATTCTCTTTCTGTGAGAGACTCATTGGTTAAGCTAAATAACTCAATTTCATCTTGTGTGTCAGGTATTTCAGAGCTTATCAATGATGTAGTTACATCTTCTCGTGATGATTTTTCAGCTAAATCCTTAGTTTGTAAGGGATCTGAGCCATCTATTTCTTGCTGATCAATACTATCAGATTCAAGATAAGATAGTTTCTCATAAATATGAGTTAAAACTTCATCAATTGCTTGGTCTAGGAAGATTTTTCTATATGTATCTGACATTACAGAAAAACCCGGTTGCAAAATCAATTGCTGATTCGAGTCAGTCAGATATGCACCGAATTCACGAATTAAATTCAAGCAAAAGGCATGGATTGTCGAAATTTGAGCTAAAGGAAAACGTCTCTTTAATTCTCTTAAATACCTGAGAGTTTCCGGATCCTGTTCATTTTTCATAGCTTCTGCCAATTTTTGATCAATCTTCTGGCGCATTTGGGCTGCCGCTTTATCAGTGAATGTTGCAACAAGCAACTCTTCCGGTTCAACTTGTTTGCTCATTACTCGACGAAAAATTCTCTCGATCAAAACTGCAGTTTTACCGGAACCTGCTGCAGCAGAAACAAGTAACGGATTAGGTTGATCATATTCAATCGCTTGCAATTGTTCTTTAGTCCATTTTATAGTCATATTTTTCTCAGTATTTTAGCTATTAAGATTTTGCTCTTTAGCTTTTAGCTTATTTTTATATTTTTCTAGCATTTGCTCCAAGACATTCTGTTCAGGAACTTCCAGCAAGTCAGCACGTTTTTCGATTAAACGTACATCGTAACGGCACATTTCCTGATATTCGCAATACCTACAAGGTAAATCCTCCGGCTTGATCGCTTTGGGAATAGGTGAAACTGCTCCTCTGTGGATGTTTTTGATCGCTGATTTGGCTTGCTCTGTAGCATGCTCACCTACAGCATTAAGGACATCCGGATTCTGCGAATTTATTTCCTGTATTGGATTATTCGCAGTCAATCTGGTTAACAAGTCATCGGATGGCGGCGAGAATAAATTCCTGGCACCACTTCTTTCTCTAGGTCTATTATTAAATTGCAAATATGCTATTTTATTTGCTTGTTGCTTAGGATGATTGAGTTGCCAGATCTTTTGATAAAGGCCTAATTGTAGATCTAAGCCTAAATAAATTAAATTGGCGTCTAATTGTTTATTGCCGGTTTTGTAATCATAAATTCGGTATTGAGCGGCGTCATTAAGATCAATTCGATCAATAATACCTCTTAAAGCAATTTCTTGATCTCCAAATGACAGGTCTATTGTTCGCCAACTTGCAAGCAGATCATCCGGTAATTGCTCTCTATCTGACACTTCACCGAGCAAAGATTGCTCTGCTTTAGGGGGGAAGGTCCATTCAAATACTCTGGGGAAAAATCCGTCAGGGGCTATGATTGTTGCATTATACCAAAGCGCTGCTCTGACATGTCTTTTGATCCGTTTGCCTTGAGCTGCAACAATAGCTCTATCTGCATAAGTATCGACACCGGTGGCCCTAATGCCCTCTTGATAAAGCTGATCGTAATATGAATTTGTTTGAATTTCAGCTAACCAATTGCCAAATTCAAGTTTACGATACTCCGAATCTGAAATTTGGCTCAATTTATTCTCTAAAGTTCTCAAGGCCATTTCCATCATAGAATGAATCAATGTTCCTCGATCTCGTGGGTCAAGATCCCAAACCGGCCTCTCTCTAAGACCTAAACTATATGTAGCAAAATATTGATAAGGACAATCTTGAAATTTCTCTAAACCGCTCACACTATATTCTTTAGAATGAGAAATTTGTTCTGCCAAGGTCGGCTCTAAATAAATGTAGGGTTTTACCTGATCTAATGGATCTGCTTTTAAATCTGCAATTTGAGCTTGATCTTTGACTTGGCTCAGAGCTACTTGCCAATACGTCTTCTCTCGGGGCAGTCGGAAATCAGGATGTGACTCCGGAGTTATTTGGGTTCTTACCAGCTCATTTTCTAAAAAATCTTGACTTTCTCTTCGATTTGCCAAGAGATAGCGCTTAGTTCTGGCTTCAGTCAACCAACGTTGGTCAGGATCTAGCGGATCTCCCAAAGTTATTGAGCTTAGATTAATGTTTTGAGCAAATTTTGTTTTTTGTGTCAGTTGATCCTGTAGTATGACAAAAATCTCAGACCACTCCGTTTGGTCGATTTGTGGAACTGATAGATAGACTCGTTCCTGAGGAATTGTGAGATTAAGTACGGAGGTTACTTGTCCGGCAAGTAATTGATTTGTTTTATAATCAGGTAATGTTTTTTCACTATGAAGTTCTATCCAGTTGATCTCAGCCTGATGTAAAAATCCTTCAGCAGATATTGCAGGTGGGAAGTATTTCCGAGTAGCCCCTGCAATAAATAAAACCTTGCAATCATAATACATCATCTCTAGAGGACTTCCGACACGAATCCTATCCAGGCCGACCGGAATTGAGCTGGGGATTTGTCCGGATAGAGTACCGAGGATAACATCTGAAAAGCCTTTTTGAGTTATTCTACTTTTGCCTAAGAGCAAGACACTTTCTTCCAAAAGCTGAATAATTAATTCCCAAGATCTGGCTAAAGAGAGAGCAATATTTTCTTCACCGCTTTCTCTTAAATTATCAATCATCATTTGTAATTTATTGAGAAAAGAGTCTTCTGAAATCCATCCTAAAAGATAGCGTGCTTTTTCTTCACCACGGCGCAATTGTCGCATTTGTTTTAAATTTTCAAAAATATTAGCCAGATAATTTTCTTTGAAATTTAAAGCCCATTCTTTGGCTGTATCGGACTTTATACGATCATAACTTTTAGCTGATTGAATTTTTCTTGCATCATTAAGACCGTATTCCAAGCAAATATTTTCAAATTTGTCTGTTTCAGCTTCAGTTGGCTTGGCTAGGCCCGAACGCAGAAAAGCCAACAAGTGATTCAGATTAAAATCGTTGGTGGATAGCTCGAATAATCCTGCTAAATATCTATATAATGCAGTCTGACGGATCGGAATTCGATCCGATAAAAAGGTTTCTAAACCGAATTCGCGGAAAACAGATTTTTCTAAACTTAAGTCATTACTATTATCACAAACTACTATACCGATTTCTTTTTTGCGATATTTCTTTTCTGTCAAGAGACGTTTGATTTCACCGGCAATAAAAGACCATTCTTGTCGCTTATCTTCTGCAGCCAACAAGACAAATTGTTCAAAATCAGGTTTTCCAATTTGAACTGATTCTGATTCAGGTTGCAGAGTACCGGTTAAAAATGAATTTCTTAAAGCTTTTCGTTCCGGTGATAGTTGTTCATCAAGGACTATTAATTCCGCTGCCGGTAAAAGTTCTTTCAATTGCCAATAAGATTGATACCCGGGTTGAAACAGCTCTCTACCGATTGGATTGCCGGGATTTAATTCTGTACAAAGAGTTATCTTCAAATCTTTGACTCGATCAGCCAACAGTCTGATAATCTTTAATTCTTGTTGATTAAAGGTTCTGATATCAGAAAATCCGGTAATCCAAATTCTGGTCTGATCGAGAAATGCCAGTTCTGCTTGCCAACTGGCATCCTCTAATAATGCTGCCAAACGATCCAAATTATCATCTTGATCTAAAAGCGATAAATCTTGCATCTTTTCTCGATACAGATTTTGTAAAACTGCAAAATCATGGAGTTTATCCTTAGTCAAAGAAGGTGGAGCAATTTCTGCTAAGTTGTCTAAAGTCAGAGAATCCAAATCGAAACGCTTGAAGTCGGTCAAAACTTTTTCTAATTCAGCCGAATAACCGGGTAAACCGGCAAAGCGTTGAAAGTGTTTGAATTTTGTTGAATTATCATAAATCAAACGTTGAATTATCAAGGATTTGCCCAAACGAGAAATAGTCTCAGTTGCCAAACCACCGGCAATTGAAAAAATACGATGGGCTAAACGGCTGAAAGAAAGCACCTCAGCCAGCATTAAGCCATCAACTTGATAATTCTCAAGATATCGCCTTTCAAGATCGGCTTTTAAAGCTTCAGGAACGATGATAAAGGCTCTCTCATTCAGTCTGGAAAGCATACCCTGAGCTTTTTCCGCCAAATCGGTCAGACAATAGTCAATCAGTTGGATCGGATCAGTTCCGGATATCAAACAATTATTTTTTCTTATTTGGTTCACAGTCAGGTTGCTCTGCATTCATTGTTGGACCGTCAAACTCAACTCTACTTGAAGCCCAAGTTGAAACTTCACTCAAAGCAGGATGAATAGTCATTGTATAATTTACAGCATCTGTAATTCTCGGATCGAGATATCTCTCCTTAAACTCTTGGCGTTCGCGCTTTGTTTCTGCTGATCCGATTTCCGGTTCAATTATTTCATATTTATAGTAGCCGGTATTAATCAAATTAGCATAAAGCTGAACTAGGATCGCTGCTTCAGGCCCTACAACTTGTACTCCCAGGATGCGTTGGGTTAGCTTATCGGCAATTACCTTGACAAAATGTTTCGGTTTAGCGAAATCATAACCCATAGCGAAGGGTTTACTTGTATATTCATAAGCGTATATCCCGGTAGTTACTTGGTACCCGTGATCTTCGGCAGTTTTTGTATTAAAGCCCACCCCTGAAACTTGAGGCTGTGTATAGACAGCTGAAGGTACAACATCATAACGTGCTCTTCTTCTAGGCGTAAGTGGCTTGCCTGACTCATCTCTTGCTCTCTCAAATAAATTAAAAGCAACAATTTCGGCTTCATAGTTTGCTACATGACGTAATTGAAATTTCCCGTTGGCGTCTCCTATGGCATAAACACCGTCAACCGATGTTTCCAGGAATTCGTTGGTCTTAATCCAGCCAAACTCATTTGTAGCAATCCCTGATTTTTCAATCTGTAAGGTATCGCTATTGCTTGCTAAACCGGTTGCCAGGAATAAGTTCTCAGCTTCCAAGATATTTTTTGCACCTGTCTCCCGATCCTCAATTGTAATTTTTTTGATTCCGTCTTGCTCTTCCACGGCAATCATTTCCGTATTGAGATAAACATCAATGTTCTCTGCGGCATATTCTTCTAAAACAATCTCTGAAATATCAGGATCAAAAATTGGTAATAGGCGTGGATTATGTTGAATAATTGTAACCTTAGTTCCCCAATTGGCAAAAATATGAGCAAATTCAGTTGCTATTGGACCTCCACCCAAAATTGTCAAACTCTTATAAGGTTGCTCAGGAAATTTATTTCCAAAAAAAGTTTCAGAAGTTATATAGTCTATTTGATCAAGACCTTCAATATTATCCGGAATTCTGGTTCTTGCACCATTAGCAATTAAGATATGATCAGCTGTCATTTCTTCAGAAACAGTGCCATCTTTCAATTTGACTTGGACAACCTTTTCTCTGACAAAATAACCCGTTCCTTGATAGACATCAACATTTTCTTCTGCAATATAATCTGTCATTGTTTTTTGACTATAGTGATTTAAGTGATTCCACATTCGCTCACTAATAGCTTGCCAATCGAGTTCAAACTCGCCTTTGGCCAGACCTTTGCTCTTCAGTCTTTCAAAATCCTTTTTATAATCTACAGGGTTCACTAAAGTTTTTGTTGGAATACAACCACGATTTAAACAAGTTCCTGCGAATTTAGCTTTTTCGATAATAGCGACCTTTTTTCCCGCGTCAATTGCTGCATCGGTGGTAATATTGGCGGCTCCGGATCCTATTACAAGATAATCATATTTTTTCATAAAAACCTCCGCTTTTGTTGAATTG
>JAAYKK010000057.1 GCA_012522435.1 Clostridiaceae bacterium
AATATCTACATTTTCCCACTTCACGTTTAGTTTCTGTAGTAAAACTATTTTAACTAAAAGATAAAGTAAAATATGGCTTTTTTCTGTTTCAGCTTTTTACACCAGTTTAAGGACTTAATCTCAACTTTTGGATCTCTTCGTTTATTGCTATTGATAAGTATTATCAAGCAAATTATTTATCAATTCTTTTAATTGAAAAAAATCATCGACAATGTGGTCAGCACCGGCTGCAAGCATTTCTTCTCGATTAACTGATGAAGTAAAACCTATCGTGGTCATATCAGCAGCATTGCCTGATGCAATGCCAGCAGTTGCATCTTCAACAACTATACAGTTATTAGGCTTAACCCCGATTTTTTCTGCAGCTAGTAAATAGATATCGGGAAAAGGCTTCTTTCTTTTTACATCACTTCCGGTAATCACTGCTTCAAAGTTATTAAAACCAAGAGCTTTAATATTAGCCTGAACTTTTATTTGATCAGCTGAACTTGCTACGGCCATTTTTATTTGTTGATCCTCTAGATAATTTAACAATTCTAGAGAACCGGGAAATGTTTTTATGTACTTAACCGCTTCCTTAACATATGTACTATATACATCATGCTTAATCTCCGGATCGTATTCGACGCCATATTTTCTCATAACTTCGCCTAAATAGATATCTTCTCCGGTACCGATATATGGTGTAAAATCTTCAGGTTTAGCAGGAATATTTATTT
The DNA here is from genome assembly GCA_012522435.1 of Clostridiaceae bacterium. Classification (GTDB taxonomy): domain Bacteria; phylum Bacillota; class Clostridia; order Saccharofermentanales; family DTU023; genus UBA5436. Next base: position 720 of record JAAYKK010000057.1, read on the forward strand.
TCCGGAAAACTTCTGCAGCTATTATTCCCAAAGCCGGTTCTGAATCCACCAAAACACCGTCCATATCGAATAATACAGCAAATTTATTCTCTTTTGTCATTCTGACCTCAATTCAAACAATTAAAAGGGTATCCCTCCGGATACCCTTTTTAATAAGCCTATTATATAATACGTTTTTAGTCTTCGAGTTTAAAATTCTCTAAAACATATTTTTCTGCTTCAGCATTCCAAATTTGGTTATGACGTTCTAAGATCTCAGCTAAATCTGCAAAACGAGGATCAGTTTTTCCTTTTTCTGCAAAATCTTCAATAGCTGTCAATTCAATTTTACAATGAGGATAAACTAGCTTTTTACCACCCGGAATATCAGGAACATTATTTGTTACATAAGCAACATCTTCAAGTCCAAGAATATGGGTAACCATCGGTGCTGCATCCAGTTTGCCCTCGGAAATTAATCTGGTAGCTTCGCGCAGATCTTCGTTATTGCCACCTGAGTTACCAACAAAATGATGATTTGAATAATGAATATCATACATATTAATCATTGCCGAAAATGATGTGTCAGTTGGACCTGAGAAGAAGTTGACACAACCATCGTAACGCAAAATTTCTTGCGACTGTTTGATCAAAGCCGGAACCGGAGCAAAAAGAATGACATCGTCAAAGCCTTCGTCATCCGTAAATGCCATCATCCTATCTTGAGCATCCTCACCTGATGTATTCATGTATTCTAATTCAAAACCCAATTCTTTAGCAGATTCCGGAGTATAAATGCTCTCTGCACGATCCAGTCTTTCTTGATTGATATCAGTTACTAAAACTCGTTTTGCTTTTTTGCCTTCTCTGGCCATAGCGAAAACGTAAGCAATAGCTGATAATCCCATTGGCCCGACTGAAGCAATTAATGCCAGATTACCGCCTTCTTTCATACCCATAACATGTTCATATGAACCTTTTTCAGCATGATGATAAAGAGAATTAAAGCCGCCGATAACAGTGCTGACCGGCTCGGTTAATGAACCCATAAAAAATGCTTCGCCATCGTAAGGTAACAAGCAATCCATTTCCATAATTTCAGCAGGCATATTACCATAAGTAGCATCACCGCCATATTGAGTATAGGAATATCCAGGAGCTTCAAGCGAGCCGTCTTTATTATGAGCAGGCTGTACAACAAATTTGTCCCCAACTTTATATTGGCCTTCCCAGTCTTTTCCAACTTCAATTATCTCGCCACAAATTTCATGTCCAATAATAATTGGATTTTCAGATATATCGTCCGGAACACGCACATGATCCGTACCTTGATTAGCAGCTTTGTAAGAACTCATACAAATACTGTCCGTCACATTTTTCACTCTGATTTCATTATCTTTTAAAGGAGCTAATTCAAACTCTTCCAAACGTAAATCATTTTTCCCATACAATCGTACAGCTAATGTTTTCATAAATCCTCCTAGAAATTACTCATG
>JAAYKK010000058.1 GCA_012522435.1 Clostridiaceae bacterium
ACTCTGAAAGGCCTTATTGAGTCAATCATCATTTAACAAAAGTTTCTGCCAAGCCTCTTTTTCAAGCTGATTCATTTCATTGACCGGCTTTGTCAGATGTCTGGTTTTGCTTACAATATCGGCAAAATCAGCTATCGAATAAGCTAACAAATCTTTGGCAGCCAAACCCTGCTCCAGACATTCGGTCACCGCGACCAAAGTATCTAAAGAAGTTAAGGTGGCAATACCGTGTTCTATAGCGAGACGTCTCACTTTGAAACCCAGACCTCGTCTCTTGCCCGGTATTTCAGTATTGATCAAAAGTTTTACTTTGCCGCTTTTAAGAAAGGAAACAACATCTCTAGAAGAATTTCCTTCACGTCTCACCACACTGGTTGCAATCCCGTAGCGATTCAGATAATTTGCCGTACCCCCCGTCGCATATAAATCAAATCCCAGATCATAAAGCCTTTTCGCTAAAGGAACGAGTTCAGCTTTATCGGCATCGCTGACCAACATTAATATTGCACTGCCCGGTGTAGGAAATTTAAAACCGGAAGCCAAAATAGCTTTATACATTGCTTCCGGATAATATTCGGACAAACCTAAGACTTCTCCTGTACTCTTCATCTCCGGGCCGAGCGTAGTATCAACATCATGTAATTTTTCGAAAGAAAAAACAGGAGCTTTTATGGCATAAACACTTGGATAATCGGCAAATAAACCGGGCTCTAAATTTAAATCTGCAAAACTTTCACCCAACATAACCCGAGTTGCCAAATCTACAATCGGCAATCCTGTAACTTTACTGATATAAGGAACCGTCCTACTTGAGCGCGGATTGACTTCCAACACGTAAACTTCATAATTATAGAGAATAAATTGAATATTAATCAAACCGATTATCTTCAGAGCTTTTGCTAAACGTTCGGTATATGTAACAATTTTTTCTTTAACACTCTTAGGTATATAGGCAGGAAAAATCGAAATTGAATCGCCTGAATGAACTCCCGCCCGTTCCAAATGCTCCATAATGCCCGGAATTAAGACTTGTTTCCCGTCACTGATTGCATCAACTTCCAATTCCGTACCCATCAAATATTTATCAATTAGAATCGGATGTTCTTGGGTTTGAAGATTAATGATCTCCATATAAGAGACGATTGCTTGCTCATTGTGACAGATACTCATTCCCTGTCCGCCCAGGACATAAGAAGGTCTGAGCAATACAGGATAGCCTAGTTCTTCCGCCGCTTTTAAGGCCTCCTCGGTCGTAAAGACCGCATCAGCTTTGGGACGAGGTAATTCACATTCCTCCAAAACCAGATCAAAACGGGCACGATCCTCTGCACGATCAACGTCATCGGCTGAAGTTCCCAAAATCTTATATCCTAAATCCGTTACTGCTTGAATCAATTTAATTGCCGTCTGCCCACCAAACTGGCAAATTACGCCTTGCGGTTTTTCCAATTCAAGAATTCGAGAAACATCATCGATCGTCAACGGTTCAAAATAGAGACGATCCGATGTGTCAAAATCAGTGGAAACTGTTTCAGGATTATTATTAATGATGATTGATTGATAGCCGCTTTCTCTCAATGCTTGAGCACAGTGAACCGAACAATAGTCAAATTCAATCCCTTGACCTATTCTGATCGGGCCAGAACCTAAGACGACTATCTTCTTAGCAGTATTGTCAGACATACTTATTGTCTCTTCAACATTATTAAATAAAACCGAATCGGATTTATCTTCTGTAACCTTATCCTCAGAACGTTTAGTCAAACAGCCAAAATAATAAGGACTGCGAGCCGTAATTTCACCTGCTCCGGTATCTACAGCTCGATAAACCATCTCAACGCCTAAAGCTTGCCAGATTTGTTTAATATGTGTGAGATCCAGTTGTAAAATCTCACTTAAACCAGTTTCTGAAAAACTCCAAACAGCAGCTTTGCTGATTAACGAATCCAGTTTTTGGACATTTTGCAAAAGCTTATTTGTATTTTCTTGATTTGGTTTAACAACAGAAAACTCTCGCAAAGCAGAATGGTCTCTTAATTCAAGCAAAGCTGATTCCAAATCTACAATGTTTTTGACTGTTTCTAAAAAATATAAATCAATTTTGGTCAATTGCTGAAGCTCAGCCAATGATTTACCTCTTCTGATCGCTTCAGCCAAATAGAACAATCTACGATCATCAACTTCAGCAATTATGCTTAAGATTTCCTGATCTTCAAGCTCAGTCAATGATTCCTGGAAAAGAGTATTAAATCCTAATTCCAGAGAACGGATGGCTTTTAATAAAGAACCTTCTGTCGTACTGGCAATCGCCATCACTTCACCGGTAGCCTTCATCTGTGTACCTAAACTACGTTTAGCATGTACAAATTTGTCAAAAGGCCATTTGGGAATCTTGGTTACCACATAATCCAACACCGGTTCATGAGCCGCCCAAGCTTTGCCCGTTATTTCATTACGAATTTCAGTTAGGGAATAACCCAGAGCTATCTTGGTAGCTACTTTAGCTATTGGATAGCCCGACGCTTTGGAAGCTAAAGCCGAGGAACGAGAAAGTCTCGGATTAACTTCTATCACAGCATATTCACCACTGGTGGGATGGAGAGCAAACTGAACATTGCAGCCACCTTCTATCTTCAGCTCATCCACGATACGTAAAGCTGCAGAGCGCAGCATTTCATATTCTGTTTCACTTAAAGTTAAAGCCGGTGCCATGACGATTGAATCGCCGGTATGTACGCCTACCGGATCAAAATTCTCCATTGAACAAATAATGATTGCATTGCCTACAGAATCTCTGACTACTTCGTATTCAATTTCTTTCCAGCCGGCAATAGCTTTTTCAATCAAAACTTGGTGGACTCGGGATACTTCAAGACCGGTGGCAGCGATTTCCCGCAATTCTTGTTTATTGGCAACAATACCGCCTCCTGTTCCGCCTAAAGTAAAAGCAGGTCTGACAATGACCGGATAACCGATTTCTTCAGCTAAATTTTCAGATTCTGTCAAAGTGTGGGCAACACCTGATGGGATACAGGTAACTCCTATTTTTAACATGGCGTCGCGAAACAATTCACGATCTTCGCCTCTTTTTATTCCTTCAGCTTGAGTTCCAAGTAGTTTAATTTTATGCTCGCTCAGAAATCCTGATTCTGTAAGCTCCATCGCTAAGTTAATAGCTGTCTGACCACCAAGTGTTGCCAATAAAGCATCGCAATTTTCTTTCAATAAAATATTCTGAATCACATCTGCTTGTAATGGCTCTAAATAGACTTGAGAAGCCATATCTTGATCGGTCATTATTGTAGCCGGATTGCTATTCACCAAAACAGTCTCTATATTTTCCTGTTTCAGAGCACGACAAGCCTGAGTTCCTGCATAATCAAATTCAGCAGCCTGACCGATAATAATCGGACCTGAACCGATTACCATGACTTTTTTAATTTGGTCATTTTTAGGCATCTAGAAGGTTCCTCTCTTTTAAAGCATTGTTTAAATCATCACGCATTCTCAGAGCCTCTCGTCTGGTCGCTTCTGCAAATTCTTCTGCCGGAAGATCCGAATGTTTGTTATAAGCACAGATTAAGGAACGAGATGCATTTACAATAGCACCTGTTCCATCTTTTTTGAACTGTTTAGCACAATCATCAGCAGTACCGCCTTGTGCACCATATCCCGGGACCAGAATCCAGGAATGTTCCAGAACATGACGCATTTTTTCTGCCTGTTCCGGCCAGGTTGCTCCCACCACTGCACCTAACGGAGAATAGCCGTCATGACCCAGATAGTCTTTAGACCACTTGGTAATTGTTTCAGCGACGACTTCATAAACTCTTCTACCATCAGTCAGTTCAAGATCCTGAAAATCCGCCGCTGAGGGATTGGAAGTTCTAACCAACACAAAAAGTCCTTTGCCATGCTCTTGAGCAGCATCGATAAACGGCTTAATTCCGTCAATACCCAGATAAGCATTGACAGTCAGTGCATCAGCGTCCCAAAATGCATATTGTCGCTCAGGCAGATCGGTTTTTCCGAGCCAGGCAGCTGCATAGGCGGAAGCTGTACTCCCGATATCATTACGTTTGCCGTCCAAGATCACCAGCATGTTATTTTCTTTCGCTAAGCCGATAGTTCTTTCTAAGGCTTTTAAACCGGGCAAACCGTACATCTCATAATAGGCAATCTGTGGCTTTACCGCCGGGATAATATCATGCACAGATTCGATCAAAGAACTATTAAAACGTACCAGAGATTCTTCAATAAACTGATCTCGATCAGAGAATTCAATCTGCCATTGCTGCAATAATTTTTTCGGAATATATTCAAGTTTCGGATCTAAACCCAGCACTGTAGGATTTTTTGTGCGTTGAATAGCTTCCGTCAGACGTTCACTAAAACTAAGCATCGTATACCACCTCTCCGTCTACAATAGTATATTTTATTTTGCTATCCAATGTCATTTCATGGAAAGGTGAATTTTTCCCTTTAGAAACCATTTTGAAGCGATCAATGGTTTGGGATTGCTCGAGATCAATTAAAGTCAGATCCGCCGCTGTACCAAGATTAAAGGAACCACGCTCGACCTTGAGCAGACGTTCCGGAGCAGAACAGAATAAACGTGCTAAATCTTCAAGCTCCAAATATCCCGGTTTAACCAGATAAGTGTATGAGGCACTGAATGCAGTTTCTAAGCCTGTCATACCATTTTTGGCCAAACTGAATTCAATATCTTTTTCATCTTCATGATGTGGTGCATGGTCGGTTACAATCATGTCAAGTGTTCCGTCTTGTAAGCCCTCGATAATTGCCTCTACATCTTCCGGTCTGCGCAAAGGAGGATAAGCACGAAATAACGTGTTATAACCACGGCAATTATCATCCGTAAAGATAAAGTATTGTGGACAGGTTTCAGCCGTAACTTTGACACCTCTTGCTTTAGCCTCTCTTATCTGCTCCACACTACGTTTCGTGCTGACATGAGCAATATGGACTGGCAGATCAAGATAATCCGCGATCAGGATATCCCGCATGACAGTAATATCTTCTGCTATAGACGGTGATCCTTTAATCCCCATTTGGGTAGAGGCTAAACCTTCATTCATAATTCCGCCGTTTGAAATACTCGCATCCTCACAGTGATCAATGATCGTCAGATCAAAATCTGCAGCATACACCATAGCTTTGCGCATCATATCGGCAGTTTTCACCGAAACACCGTCATCTGAAAGAGCAACTGCTCCCGCTTCTTTCATCAGTCCCATTTCAGCAAGTTGTTCGCCTTTTTGACCTTTAGTAACTGCACCTATCGGCCAAACATTAACCACACCTACCTCTGCAGCTCGTTCTTTAATAAATTTTACAACTGAAGCATTATCACAAACCGGATCTGTATTCGGCATACAGGCTACAGAGGTAAAACCACCGGCTGCCGCTGCTCTTGTACCACTTGCAATATCCTCTTTATATTCAAAACCCGGTTCGCGCAAATGGACATGACAATCAATCAAACCCGGAAAGACTACTAAACCTTGAGCATCAATTTCATAATCAAAAGGACCGTCATACGCTTCTGAAAAGCATCCGTCTTTAATATATATTTCAGTAGTTTCTTTATTATCTTGTTTTACTATTGCTTGATCTTTTTCAGACAATTCGCGAGGCCAGATCAGATGAGCATTATAGATTTTTGCATTCAAAGTGCATTCCTCCTCAAATTCAGTAAATAAAGAATTGCCATTCTTATAGCCACACCATTTGTTACCTGTTCAGAGATAACCGATTGATCACTTTCATATAAAGCTGAATTGATTTCTACACCGCGGTTAGCAGGTCCCGGATGCATGACCAATGCATTCTCTTTCGCCAATTTGATTTTATTATCATCTAAACCGTAATAGCGGAAATATTCATTAACCGATGGGAAAAGTCCACACTTCATACGTTCTAGTTGAATACGCAAACTCATTACCACATCGGCACCTTCTATTGCTTCTTCCACATGCCTGGTGTAGTGTGCTCCGGTTTGTTTAACATCCAGAGGCATTAAACTTGCCGGACCGGAAACCCAAACTTCCGAACCCAGTTTTGTCAGAGCTAATAAATTGCTACGAAATACCCGGCTGTGTAGGCAATCACCGATGATTGCAACTTTTAATTTATCTAGATGACCAAGCTTATCCCGCATGGTGAAAACATCCAGCAAGGCTTGGGTTGGATGTTCATGCATGCCGTCTCCTGCATTAATCACCGAAGCACTGACTCGTTTGGCCAGAAACTCCGCTGCTCCGGACTCTCTATGTCTCATTATTAAGAAATCCGTCGACATCATATCTATGGTCACAGCTGTATCCAACAAAGTCTCACCCTTATTAATCGAACTGCCGGACGAGGAAATATTAACTGAAGCTGCTCCCATATACTTGGCAGCCATCTCAAAGGACAATCTGGTCCTGGTTGAATTTTCAAAAAATAGATTCACCACTGATTTACCTTGCAGATGTGAGGTTTTTTTCGTCGGTTGAGTCAAGACTTTTTTCATCGTCTTAGCCGAGTCCAAGATCATGACTATTTCTTCAGCACTTAGTTGTTCAATGCTGAGTAAATCTTTCGATTTTAGATGCATATAGCTTTCCTTTCCTATTTATAAATGAAATTTTGCACAAAAAAATACGGCTACTAGCCGTATCGTTAAAGATCAATATTTACCTCAGGTCCCATCAGGAGCACTTGGTCTTGTCCATCAATCTCTTCAACTTCCACATCGATCATTTCTGAACGTGAAGTTGGTACATTTTTCCCTACATAATCAGGCCTAAATGGCAATTCCCGATGACCTCGATCGATCAAAACTGCAAGTTGAATACTGTTAGGACGTCCCATATCAAAGAGAGCCTCCACCGCAGCTCTCACGGTGCGACCTGTATAGAGCACATCATCCACTAAAATTATTTTGGCATCATAGATATTAATATCAATTCTAGTATCATTGACAATTGGATTCTCAGCCAACATACTCAAATCGTCTCTGTAAAATGTAATATCCAAAATACCCACGCCTACAGTTACATTTTCAATCTCTTTGATTTTCGCGGCAATTCTTCTCGCTAGAGGAACACCTCTACGTTGAATTCCAACCAAATAAATATCTTCGGTCCCTCGATTACATTCCAGAATTTCATGAGCGATTCGGGTCACGACCCGATCCATGGTTTCTTTATCCATCAAATGTGCTTTTATTTGCATGAACTTACTTTCTACCATTCAGGGATAGATTCTTAAAGCGGTACACTGCACAAGTTTTCAGCATTTTAGGCATAAAAAAACCTTCGCATACGAAGGGCAAGAAAAAAACAGAAACCAAATTATGTTTCTCTATCTTTTGTTACTCACCCTTTCAGCCTCACAGGACCGATTAAAGGATTTTCAACATTCATCTGATAAAATATTACTGTTTCATGATCCAAATTGCAAGAAAAAAATCAAATTTTCTTTAGTACACAGCTCCGGCAGATTACAACTCAATTATTTGTTGTTTTTTACAATATTCAACCTTTTAAAAATTCTTTTTTCTGCTGTTTTACAGTTTTTTCATGATTATTATTGTATAAACCCACTATCATAAAGACCAAGGCCAATCCTGTAATTGCTCCATGCAAAAATTCATCTATATGTTCTTTGAAAATCAAAGAGAATATTCCGAATTTACTTTGTAATATAGCGAGCACAAGGCAAGTCAATCCTGCTATTAAATGAATGTTCATTTTTCTCGTTTTCATTTCCTTTTCCTCCTCAGACTTATTTAGTATTACATTGATGCTATCTCTTAACTCAGCCATCTCTTCAATTGATCTACGTCTACCGCTGATCAGTTCAGCTATATCAACCTCAAGCTGCTCAGAAATAATCGGCAGCAGAGAAAGATCCGGCATATTATGTCCATTCTCCCAACGTGAAACTGTTCTATTATTGACTCCTAAAATTTCCGCAAACTGCTCTTGGGTTAATTGTTTCTCTTTGCGCAAGCTTGCTATGAATTTTCCAATTTCTTTTTGATTCATTTTGACCTCTTTTCAAGGAAAATATAACAATTTAAAGTATGAAATAACAGGACACAAAGTGAGAATAAGGTTATTATGATGAAAAAATCTGATTTAATCGCATCGAAAATTTACTTCTCTCGAACAGCCGTTGTGTCAGATTGATCATCTCTGTTTTCTATGAAATCATCTCTGATGGATTGCAGATGTTTTCTATCAAAACTGGTCTGCATGTTTTCGAATGCAATTTCATAAGCATAATCAAAAAACTCTTTGACACTAGTCTTTGCACTATCATCTGCAATCATATAAATCAAATATAATCCTTCCAAAATTGCATAAGCTACGGAAGGATCCTCTTTACCATAAAAGATCAGCTGATAAAAACTGAGATATAGTTCTTCTTCTACTGTGTAAGAAGTATAAATGATCTTTGCTTGCTCAGTAGTGTTAACCACAATGTACTTGTTGCGAGTTGAGAAAAGTTGTCCCAACAAATTTGATATTTTCCCAATACAATCGATCGCTGTATTTGGATCATTGATTCCGGGACTGATAGCACGCAAAGCAATTTCAACCAAAGTCGTAAGTTCATGATGATAATCACGAGTAATATTTTTAATGCGATTTAAGAGAAAACAATCGGCAATTTTACTCAAGAATTCAGCTTTATCTTCATTCAATTCTTCCGGTAAATCTTTTTGCGTCAAATTTAAGTCGGCCAGATAAACACCTTTCGAAATATATTCACCTATTTTCTTATTAATCACCAACTCACATGACAGATCTTTTATCAAATCGAGCAATATTTCAAAATTTATGTCATAGAAGTAGCCTGTTGCATTAGCATAGAGTCTAATTGATTTACCAATTTTTTCTTCTTCAAAACGTTGAGACTTCTTTCTCTGATCAGCTTCTTGTTCAATCAATATCTTTGCTTCATCATAGATGTCCTGAATCAGATTGACTCCTTTAATATCACGAATCACTTGTTGAACAAACAGCATAAATGCGATCATTGCAGCTATTGCATAAAACACACCCAATGTTCCGGCTAGAATTCTCCGATCAGTTGGGAGATCTTGCAAAATAAATAAACTCAAGACCGAATAAAAGAATCCGCCGATAAAAATACCAATCAAACTTAGTACATGAGGTTTATTGATAAATCTTTGCACAACGCGTGGTGTGAAACTTGAACTATAAGTCGTCATCACTGTGAGAATCGTAGTAAATGTAAAGGTTGCAACTGTCAGGAATACACCTGCCAATGTAGTCAATAAACTCTTGGACATTTCTACTGATAGCAGCATCAGTTCAGGAAATACAACAGTTACATCCATTTGGTTCACATCGGTAAACCAAACTATGATTAATAAAACAATGGATATAAAAAGAAATTTTGTTGTATTAATAATATTTTTGTGGTTGGAATACCAGAGTTGGACTTTCGCCTTCATACTAACCTCGTTATCTATCTTTCTGTTCTGTTAAGTTAAAAATTAAAAAGCTAACAATTACAATACTGTTTGCAATAAGTCTATTACATATTTCAAATTTAACTCAAAACAAATTGTAAACAATTCAGATTTTGTGAGCAAGCTTACTACCCTCTCGAATTTAAATTAACTTAAAATGTTTGAACTAGCTTGTTTCCGCTCCATTTCGCAACTGTGCCAAATAATATCTTGGCAGGCTTGAAATTTGGAACACAGAAGATCTAAATTAGCTGCGTTCTGCTCCATTTTGCAACTG
>JAAYKK010000138.1 GCA_012522435.1 Clostridiaceae bacterium
AAAAAATTTCAGAAATACAATACAAGATGGATAAGGATAATGTTGAAGCTGCTCTATATGCCGGTCTAAATGACATTGCTTGGCTTTTCAACATCCGAGGAAATGACATTCAAAATACGCCGGTCGTAATGTCTTTTGCGTTGATCACAAAAGAAAATGCATATCTCTATATTGATAAAAATAAAGTTAATTCAGAACCACAGGAATTTTTAGAAAAAAACGGAGTAACTGTCAAACAATATGAAGAAATCTATAAAGATCTACAAAATTTAAAAGTTAATTCTTTAGTACTAGATAAGTCAGTCATTAATCATACTTTGTTTTCACAGATTCCAGCTTCAATCAAAATCAAAAATAAAACCGATTATCCATTTATGATGAAAGCTTGTCTGAATGAAGTAGAGTTGAAAAATCAAAGAAACAGCTATATACGAGATAGTGTTGTCTTAACTAAATTAATTTATTTTATCAAACAAAATGTTCAATCTAATCAGTTAACTGAGCTCAACGTTGCTGAAAAATTATATCAATTGAGATCTGAACAAGATCTATTCATAGATGAAAGTTTCCCTACGATTGCTGCTTATGGACCAAATGCTGCAATGATGCATTACTCGGCCTCAGAAGAAAGCCATAGCAAAATCAACCCGGAAGGTTTTCTGTTGATTGATTCGGGTGGTCATTATTATGATGGAACGACTGACATAACAAGAACAATCTCTTGCGGACCGCTCTCAGATGAAGAAAAAACAGATTATACATTAACTTTGAAGGCTCATATTGGACTTGCCAGAGCAAAGTTTTTATATGGTGCCACCGGATATTATTTAGATGCACTTGCCAGACAACCACTCTGGCAACATCATATGGACTATAAGTCCGGAACAGGCCATGCGGTGGGTTATTTATTAGGGGTACATGAAGGTCCTCAAAGAGTTAGCATGAATTATTCAAATGTTCTTTTAGAAGCAGGGATGGTCATTACCAACGAACCTGGTGTTTATAAAGAAAATAAACATGGCATTAGACTAGAAAATGATTATGTTGTTTTGAAAGATAAACAAGTAAGTACGGATTTATTTATGAAACTTGACTGTTTATCTTTTGTGCCGTTTGATAGAGATGCAATTGATTTTTCTTTGTTAGAGAAATTCGAATTAGAATGGATTAACAATTACCAAACTGAAGTATATGAGAAAATCTCTCCGTATTTAAACGGTGTAGAAAAAGAATGGGTTAAATCTGAAACGGAAAAGTTATAATGATAACTTGCATAAACAATGGATATCAATTTTTCTAATATCCATTGTATCCGCCATTTTTAATAATTTGAGGATAATCCTTAAAAATAATACTTAAGTCCAAATCTCCATTGTAGCCAGCAAGACTACCTCGACTAGTAAATTGCCACATACCATAATCCCCAGAATATTCTGGCGTTTGAGCATTCCATCTAGCTACCCAGACTTGATAAGCACTTAATCTGTTCATTAGTAATTTATTCTCTAACCACCAAGTGCTTCCATATATGCCAGCGTAATATCCATTGTTTTTTAAAGTAGATAAAAATCCTAAAGCAGCATCTGTAAGTTTCTCAGCAGTAGCAGGTGCCTGAAACTTCTGATTCTCAGTATCCCAATAAATTGGTAATTCAAATTTTTTACCTCTAATATGTTTCAATACTTCATTAGCTTCACCAATACCCTGTTCACGGCTTGTTGCAATACTATACCAATAAGCACCTACAGGAATATTGCGCGAAGTAAATTCTGAATAAAACCTTTCAAAATTATTATCTTTCAAATACCCAATACCACTTTCACGATTTGATGTACCTATTCGTAAAATAGCTCCAGAAATTTGTTCAGCAATAAGATCAAAATTCATTTTGTTTGGATCTTGCCAGGTTGATAAATCAACAACAAAAGCATCTCTCATCAATTGAGCAGTATTCACATTAAAATAATATAACTTATTGTTAATTTCTAAGAAGCCTTTATGAGCAAACCCACTATTATTCATATAATAAGCAACATCCGGACCAAAGGTAATGAATTGGTTTCTGTATAGGATACCCTCGTTATTTGGGAAAATACGATGCTCACCATAGTCTATCCAGCTATTGTCTTTACGTACATTACCGGTTATAGGATCAGTGAAATGAAGATTGTTTCCACGTGCTATCACCCGACCTTTGACCTTATATCCGTCATTACCCATGTAGTAAGCTTCTTCAGAACCAAAAGTTATCC
>JAAYKK010000059.1 GCA_012522435.1 Clostridiaceae bacterium
CAGATAATTCGGAATTAAGAGCAGAGTCTGAAAAATACGCAACGAAAATCATGCAGGCGGAACGCTTGTGGTTTCGTTACAGTCCGGATGATAATCTGGTGCTCAAAGAAGCTGATCTCCAGATTTTTGATAATGAGATTCTGGCTATTATGGGTGGTAACGGTAGTGGAAAAAGTACAATGCTTTATCTTTTGAGTAAAGCTTTGTCACCACTTAAAGGCAAAGTAAAAATTTCTTCCGGCAAAAGAGCTACAATGCTCGGCCAAAACCCGGAGGCGGTTTTCGCTCAGGATACTGTGGCGCAGGTGATTCGTGAGTTCCAAAAAAGATTTGAAAATACTGAACAAGAGATTACAGATATTATTGACAGACTAGGTTTGGGACACCTATTGAAAAGACATCCTTATGACTTGAGTGGAGGGGAGAAACAGAAAGTAGCTTTAGCAAAAGTTTTGTTGACTAAACCGGATATTCTTTTGTTGGATGAACCGGTCAAGGGTTTAGATGTCTTAAATAAGGATGAGATTAAACAAATTCTTCAAGAATTAAAAGCGAAGATGTCTCTTGTTATTGTGACGCATGATATTGATTTTGCCGCGGAAGTTGCGGATCGTTGTGCAATGATTTTTAATAATCGAGTAATTGCTGTTTCGCCGATGCCTGAATTTTTCCAAAATAATTCTTATTTCACCACAACAACATATCGATTAACCAGAAATATTATTGATGATTGCATAGTATTTGAGGATTTACCTGAACATTTACATAATAAAGACAAAGAAGATTCAATAAACTGAATGGATAATGATTATGCGTAAATGGAGCTGGCTAGGAATAATTGTCTTAATCGTGACCTTAGTGATTACTACGTTATTGAGAATAGAACAAACTGCATTACTAATTTTTTTAGCTGTAATTGTAGCAATTATTCCATTCCTAATTTCATATGAACAAAAAAAACCTAAAGCGCGCGATTTAATGCCGATCATTGTTTTGTCTGCTATGGCAGTCGCAGGGAGGATGTTGATGGCTCCTTTTCCAAATTTCAAACCGGTTACTGCAATAGTGATTATTGCGGGAATGGCTTTTGGTGCAGAGAGTGGTTTTATGACCGGAGCCTTGTCAGCCTTGGTTAGCAATTTTTTCTTCGGACAAGGACCATGGACTCCTTGGCAAATGCTTGCATGGGGTTTGATCGGCTATATTGCGGGTGTTCTGACAAGCAAGAATCTTTTGAATAAAACGTGGACAATTATTCTCTATGGTATTGTTTCAAGCCTCTGCTTCGGCTTGATCATGGACACTTGGACCGTATTAGGTTTCATTCAACCAGGTTCCTTTGAGCAAGCAATTGCAACATATGCATTGGGTATGGCTTTCAATGTCAGTCATATAATTTCGACTGTGGCATTCCTGATTCCAATTCACAAACCCTGGTTACGTCAACTTAAAAGGATCAAGTTAAAATTTGATTTAACTTGATCCTTGAATTTTCAAGTTTTACGCAAGCCAATCCAGAGATGTTTTTCTTAAAAACATAATTTCTAAAAATTCCATATCAGCATTTAAGATAAGCTATTAATTCAAATAAATTGTAACAGCTAATAAATTGCAAGGTTAAATTGTGTTGGTTAACCTGGTCTGGAAATTAAGTACGATTAGTAATTTTGTCTTAAGTGTAGTTAGACATGTTTCTTTGACAAAACCCAAAGTGTTTTGTGAGGCATTGTTAATAGATGCTACTATGACTATTATTTTGATTGCCCGAATGAAAGACTCTAGATCTTAATCAAATCATATTTTCTCGAACCTAGTCCTATATTTTCGGCATGGATAAGACCTGATTCCCAATCTGAATCAGGGGAAACATTTGCAAAGTGATTATCATAAAGTTTTTCACTTTCGCCTAGTAGACTATTTTCCATAATAGGTGCAGCATTGACCAAATCTACACAAGCTTGATCAAGAGCAACAGGGTCAAACGAAGCCAACATACCTATGTCTGGAACAATAGGCACATCGTTTTCAGAATGGCAATCACAGAATGGTGATACATCTACGATCATGCTTATATGAAAATGTGGACGATCTTTTACTACGGCATAAGTATACTCTGCAATTCTTTCATTCAAGATACGGTTGCTATTGCCATCTATAGGGCTAATTGCATCATAATTGCAGGCTCCGATACACTGTCCACAACCAACGCATTTGTTAATATCAATAAATGCCTTTTTATCGATAAATGAAATCGCACCATGAGCGCAGACTTTGTAGCATGTACCACAGCTGACGCATTTTTTCGGATTTACTTGTGGCTTTCCAGCGTAATGCATTTCCATTTTTCCGCCACGTGAACCTGAACCCATTCCAATATTTTTTAATGTGCCACCGAAACCAGTATTTTCATGGCCTTTAAAATGGGTCAACGAAATAAAGACATTGGCATCCATGATTGCTCTACCAATCTTGGCCTCTTTAATATGTTTGCCATCAATAGGCACGATTTTCTCGTCATGTCCTTTTAAACCGTCTCCGATCAAAACATGACAACCAGTGGCAAAAGGATTAAAACCATTTTCATAAGCTGAGGTCAGATGTTCAACAGCGTTTTTTCTTCTTCCTGCATATAGTGTATTGCAGTCAGTTAGATAGGGAATGCCACCCAATTGTTTGATGTAATCAGCAATAACTTTTACATAATTAGGTCGTAAATATGCTACATTACCGGGTTCTCCAAAATGTATTTTAATTGCTGTAAATTTATTATTGAAATCAATTTTTTCGATACCTGCTGTTTTTACAAGTCTATGTAATTTTTCCAAGATATTTTCTTCGGGAACAGCACGAAAGTCTGTAAAATAAACTTTTGACATATATTCTCCTTTTTAATTATTCATAATAATGAACATCTATTTTTAACTTAGTATATCAAATTATTATAACTGAGAATAAGTGATATGTTGAATTGGAAAATAAATGGATTATTAGTATAATATAAAGCATAGATATTTTTATTTTATGAAGTTTAAGCATTATGCAAACAAAAAGGCTCTTTTTCTCTATAGTTTTATATTGGTTCTCATTGTACCTGCATATTCCGTATCAGTCAGTATACCTAACAAGCTTGTTTGTGACCGGAAGTTTGCTAGGAATAATAGTTGGTGCATATGGTTACGCACAAGTTGTTTTTCGCATACCATTGAGTATTTTTGTAGATAAATCCGGAAAACAAAAAAGCTTAATGATGGTAGGTTCTATAGCTCCCGCATTTGCTGGAATGATCAGATTGTTACTGGATAATCCTCAAGGTTATTTTATTGCTAATGTTGTTGGTGGATTCGGTGCTTCTTTTTGGGTGTTATTTATTGTAGATTTTAGTAAAAGAATCGCTTTGTCAGACCATAATAGAGACGGTTCTGCATTGATTAACTTCGCTAATCAATCAGGAATTTTTTTAGCTTTTATATTTGGTATGCTCACCTATAAAAGCGGTGGCATGAGAATTCTACTTATTGCCTCAATAGTTACCAGTATATCAAGCTTTATTCTATTAATTTCAATACAAGAAATTGGCATCAAACAAAACTCAAGTTTAACCTATAGAAATCTTGATGATAGTCAAAGTTACAAAATTATGTTAAAGACTGTACTTTTTAATAAAAGCTTATTAAAATCTTTACCGGTTGGTTTTTTCTATTTTGGTTTATTGGCGGCAACAATTCAATCTCTATCTATTCAAAGAATTGCTCTATTAAAAGCTACCGAATTTCAAATTGGGTTGTTTAATGTCATTTATATTTCATCAACGGTATTGATGTCTTTACTCATTGCAAGATTATATCATAAAAGTAAAGAGTTAGAATGTGAAGATATGTTAGTTTTTTCATTTTTATTGAAAGCGATTTACCATTTTTCCTTTATGCACTTGAATAATTTTATATTAATAGGATTTGTTCAGGTGATAGCTGGAGTTTTTTCTGCCATCTCCGCTTCGTGCGGAATAAAGATGGCCTTAGCAACGGTACCTGATGAAGTAAAAAATGTTGCGATGGGACTATACCAAACATTTGTTGCTTTGGGAATGTCTATAGTTCCTTCTGTTCTGGGTATCCTGGTTGACCGTACAAATATAATTACAACTTATAACATTATCGGTATAGTTTGTGTATTGTTAATTGTTTATTCATTTTTAATTAAGAAAAGAGATTTTCAACAGTTAATTACTGAAATTTCAGTATCATCAGAAGAAATGACCTAACAGATGATTGAAAAATACATACCCCAATCAGCTCGTCGTTAAGTGTCACTTAATATGACATCTATTCCATGATTTCGCATTAAACTTAATTGGTCTTGAGCTAATTCATCTTTGCTGTTATTTGTAACTATGCCGGTGAATTTATCTGAATAGCCGGCAAACATATAAAGATTGGCAGAATAGAATTTCGAGCTGTCGAAAACAATGTATTGCTTTCGCGATGCTTTAATCA
>JAAYKK010000006.1 GCA_012522435.1 Clostridiaceae bacterium
GCTTTTCGTAAATCTGTAAAAAATTATGCTGAATTTTCTTTGAATTATGCTTTTATGGCACGTAAATGGATGTTGCTTTCCAGCCTATTAAGCAATGGGACAATTTATGTCTTGTTACCTGCGGCAATTATTTGGATTTCAAGGGGACAAAATGTTGTAAACATAGTGGTTAATCTATTATTTTATATTCTTTTTGCAACCTATAGTTCAATGCAATTAGCTAAATTAATGTTGAGTGCTGAAAGTGTCTTTCAAGCAGATTTAGTAATGAGCAAATTGGATGAAATTATGTCAGTCAAGCCTTTAGAATATGGCGTGCAGTCTACTAGAACGAAATATGATGTTAAATTTGAAAATATAAGTTTTACTTATCCGACGGCAGAATCGGAAGCTGTTGAAAATATTTCTTTTGAGATTAAACAAGGACAAAGAGTAGCTTTGGTCGGTGAATCGGGCGGTGGCAAGAGTACTTTAGCTCAATTGTTACCAAGATTTTATGAGCCTGATCAAGGTAAAATCACAATCGATGGAGTTAATATAAAAGAGTTTTCACAGGAAGCTTTGATGGAACAGATTTCATTTATTTTTCAAAATCAAACTTTATTTAAAATTTCTGTTTTAGATAATTTATTACAAGCAAAACCTGATGCGACAGAGAATGAAATTTTGACTGCTTGTGCAAAAGCTCAATGTTTAGACGTTGTGCAAAATTTACCGCAAGGCTTAAATACGGTGGTTGGTGGACAAGGAGTTTTTCTATCTGGAGGTGAACAGCAAAGGATTTTGATAGCTAAAGCTTTTTTAAAAGATGCACCAATTATTGTTCTGGATGAAGCTACAGCATTTACTGATCCGGAAAATGAGCATCTAATTCTAAAAGCTTTCCGTGAGTTGATGGAGAACAAAACAGTGTTGATGATAGCTCACCGTTTAAATTCAATAATTGACTGTGACCAAATTTTGGTTGTTGAACGGGGTGAAATTGTAGAACAAGGTAAACATCAAGAGTTAATAGATCTTGATGCAACTTATGCTGCAATGTGGTCAGATTATCAACTAGCTAGTGATTGGCGCTTAAATTATTAAAATATAGAGGTGACTCATGATTAAGAAGATTCAAACGAGCTTAGCCTTATCAGAAAACGGAGCTAAAGGATTAGTTAAAGGTTCTTTGTACAATGCACTATATTATATGACTTTAATGTTACCTATGAGTATTTTAAGTTTATTCTTAAGCGATGTATTAAGTACAAACGAAAGTCCGGAGAGGATTGTGTTTAGATATACTTTATATGCCGGCATCGCAGTAGTAGCGATAGTTCTTTCATCTTTATTCTATTATTTACAATATAGCAATGTTTTTATAGTAACTTATCGTGAAAGTGAAGCTAAACGCTTACGATTGGGTGAAAAATTGCGCAAATTACCTTTGGCATTTTTTAGCAATAAAGATTTAGCTGATTTAACTAATACGATTATGCAAGACGTAAATACACTTGAGAATTTTGTTTCTCATTCTTTGCCACAGTTAATTGGTTCAATAATTTCGACCTGTTTTATTATTTTAGCAATGTTGATTTGGGATTGGCGAATGGGTTTAGCATTAGCTTGGATTATGCCGGTTGTTCTATTAATAATTATACTAAGCGGTAGATTTCAAACTAAGCACGTCCAGAGTCACTTTAATATTAAACGAGTAGTTTCAGACCAAATTCAAGAGAATATTGAACATATGCCTGATATCATGTCTAATAATTTGGCTGAGCAATTTACGTCTGAATATAAGGAGTTGCTAGAAAAAGAAGAAAAATCACACCGACTATCCGAGATAGCAATGTCTGTTTTTGTCAATGGCGGACAGGCACTTTTAAAAATTGGTTTTGCTACGACTGTAATTTTAGGCACTGCTTTTTTAGAAAATGGAGAAATTACTTTATTGAAGTATTTATTATACTTAATTGCTGCAGCTAGAGTTTATGATCCGATCGGCGGTGTCGTCTTTAATCTTTCATATTTGTATTATGCGCTGGTGCCAATAAAACGATCAAAGACTATTGAATCCGAACCGGAGATGACCGGTGTGCAAGGAATAAACTTTGATAGCTATGAACTTAAGTTTGAAGATGTTCATTTTAATTATCTTGCAGATACACCTGTCTTAAAAGGGATTAGTTTTACAGCACCTCAAGGGCAAATCACAGCATTAATTGGACCTTCTGGTTGCGGCAAGAGCACAATTTCAAAGCTTGCGACTAGATTTTATGACCCTGTTCAAGGGCGAGTATTAATCGGTGGTAAAGATTTGCGCTTGATTGATCCGGAAGAAATTATGCAGAAAATGTCGATGGTTTTCCAAGATGTTGTATTATTTGACAATACAGTGATGGAGAATATTCGGATCGGTCGAAAGGAAGCGAGCGATGAAGAGGTATTGGCTGTTGCTAGATTAGCAAATTGTGATTTTGTCGAAAATTTACCTCAAGGTTTTCAGACTAGAATCGGTGAAAACGGAGCGAGATTGTCCGGTGGTGAAAGGCAAAGGATATCAATTGCTAGAGCTTTGCTCAAAGATGCACCTATCCTGCTTTTAGATGAGGCTACAGCGTCGCTTGATGCCAGTAATGAAAGTGAAATTCAGGCTGCCATTAACCGTTTAGTTAAAGGTAAAACAGTTTTGATGATCGCTCATAGAATGAGGACTGTTGAAAATGTCGATCAAATAATAGCTTTGGAGTCAGGTGAAATTGTTGAAAGCGGTTCTCCTAAGCAACTGTGGCTTAAGTCAGGTTTATATCATAAAATGTATAATCTTCAAACAGAGCCGAACTAATCATAATTTCTAAATACAATTATCTTATAGCAATTTCAAGATATATTTAATTGCCCCATAAGTACCATTCAGTTATAATAAACTTTTTAGGAAATCTCAATCAATTATTAATATGATCAGATTTTCTGAATAAATTTTGCGCAAAGCAAATTATTGGGAGGACGTATGGAAGGTTTTTTTAAACTGAAGGAGAACAAAACTAATGTTTCTACAGAGATAATGGCAGGATTGACGACATTCTTTGCCATGTCATATATTCTGATTGTTAATCCGAATATGTTGAGCATGACTGGAATGCCGAAAGGTGCAGTTTTCTTAGCGACCATTTTAGCTGCTGGGATCGGAACATTAATCATGGGATTATTTGCCAATGTGCCTTATGCAGTTGCACCCGGAATGGGTTTGAATGCATTTTTTACTTTCACTGTAGTTTTTGCATATGGATATACCTGGCAACAAGCGTTAGCGATGGTCTTTATTTGTGGTGTGATAAATGTCTTGATCACTGTTACCAACATTAGAAAAATGATTATCAGAGCTATACCTGAAAGTCTGCAACATGCTATAGGCGGTGGTATTGGTGTATTTATAGGATATTTAGGATTGGTTAATTCCGGATTGATCTATAATAATCCGGCGTCAGAGGCAGGCTCAACTGAATTATTGCCGACATTAACAAATTTTAAAGACAGTGCTGTGTTGGTCGCTTTAATTGGATTAGTCATTACAATTATCTTATTAGTTTTAAAAGTAAAAGGTGCTATCTTAATTAGCATTATTCTAACCACTATTATCGGAATTCCTTTCGGAGTTACTGTACTCGATGCAGAAACTTCAGTTTCTTTGGGCGAAGCAGTCGGTGAGTTGAAAACAACATTTATGGCGGCATTTGGTCCGGAAGGACTGCAGTCGCTTTTTAATCAAGGTGCTGATAAAACGATATTAGCAATTATTACTATTTTCACTTTCAGTTTGTCTGATACTTTCGATACGATCGGAACCTTCATCGGAACGGGTAGAGCATCCGGAATCTTTACAGCAGAGGAAGAGAAACGGATGTATGAAAAAGCAGGTTTTTCTACGCGTTTGGATAAAGCATTATTTGCTGATTCCATTGCAACCTCAATTGGTGCAGTACTTGGTACTTCAAATACGACAACTTATGTTGAATCTACCGCTGGAATTGGAGTCGGTGGTCGTACAGGCTTAACCTCAGTTGTTGTCACGATTTTACTGTTTATTACTACATTTTTTGCTCCGTTAGCCAGTATTGTTCCGGCGGCTGCAACAGCTCCGGCATTGATTGTAGTTGGAATTATGATGCTTTCAAGTTTTGCTGAGATAAAATGGTCTGATATGGCTGAGGCAATACCGGCATTCTTTGCTGCGATTTTCATGGGATTTAGCTATTCTATTTCTTATGGAATAGCTTTCGGATTTATTACGTATATTATTGTTAAAATAGTTCAAAAGAAATTCAAAGAATTACATCCTGTTTTAATTGTTTCTGCTTTATTATTTGTTGCCAATTTTATCATTTTGGCATTCAATTAATAATTATGCAGTTATTAAGAATATGAGATTAGAATTATTAAGATCAGCATAAATTTATACATAATTTTTGTTTATGATATAATTTAGCTGTATTTCAAAAAGTATAATGATTATTATATGGAGGTTTTGTAGTGTTAAAAGGTAATTTAATTTTCGGCCAATCCGGTGGTCCAACTTCAGTAATTAACTGTAGTGCTGCAGGTGTGTTCATTGAAGCTTTAGAAAATGGAGACCGTATTGAAAAAGTTTATGGTGCTCATCACGGTATCGTTGGTGTACTAAATGAAGATTTTTTTGATATGGGTCAAGAAGACAATGAAGAACTCTTATTGTTGAAACAAACACCGGCATCGGCATTAGGTACATGTCGCTATAAATTAGCTGATCCCGATGTTGATGACACAGATTATCAAAGAATCTTAGAAGTATTTAAAAAATATAATATTCGTTTCTTCTTTTACAATGGTGGAAACGATTCAATGGATACCTGTAATAAAATTTCAAAATTCTTACAGGAAAAAGACTATGATTGTAGAGTTATCGGTGTTCCGAAAACAGTTGATAATGACCTGTTCGGTACTGATTTCTGTCCGGGATTTCCCTCAGCTGCTCGCTATATAGCAACAACAGTTATGGAAGTGTATTGTGACCATATGGTGTATCCTGACGGTCAAATCACAGTGATTGAAATAATGGGACGCAATGCTGGTTGGCTGACTGCTGCTTCCGTTTTAGCTGCTAAAAAAGGCTACGGCCCTGATTTAATTTATTTGCCGGAAGTAGAATTTGATCTAGATAAGTTCACTGAAGATGTAAAGCGAATCTATGATGAAAAAGGAAAAGTATTAGTCTGCTTCTCGGAAGGTGTTCAAACCAAAGACGGCAAGTACATTCCGGAATTAGCCGGAGCTGTTAAAACTGATGCTTTCGGGCACAAACAAATGGGTGGTGCCGCTGCTATACTCAAAGAACATATTGAGAATAATATTGATACGAAAGTTAGGGGTATCGAATTATCCCTAATGCAAAGATGCGCAGCTCATTTAGCTTCGGAAGTTGATGTAGAAAGAACATTTGAAGCGGGCAGAGATGCTGTACGCGCTGCTTTGAACGATGAAACAGATATAATGATTGGTTTTGAACGTGTAGAAGATGATCCGCTTAAGATTGAACTCACTCATTTCCCCTTAGAGGAAGTTGCTAATACTGAACAAAAAGTACCAAGAGAATGGATCAATGATGATGGCAATTTTGTTTTAGATGATTTCGTGGATTATTGCTTGCCTTTAGTACAAGGTGAACCGGAAAGAGTTCAAGAGGATTCTTTACCACGATTTGCCAAATTGAAGTTTGTTCAAGCTGGAAAAAAATAATATAGTCTAATGACTTGTTCTGAGAAAAACCGAGTATTATTCTCGGTTTTTTTCAGTCTAATTAATAAAATAGTTCTCTCAGGATATGTTGAAACTTAATTTAACAACAAAACGCTTAAAAATTAGAAGATTCTGTACAGATGATATAGATCAAGTCTCAAATTTGTTCCAAAATCGTCAAGTATTATATTATTATTTACCAAATCAATTACAAACAGTTTCTCAAAATGACTTGTATGATTACTTATCAGATTGGGATGACGATGAGACATCTTTTTTATTTTCTTGTTTTTTACAAGAAGAATTGATTGCAATTTTTTCTCTCGAAGATTTTTCGAAAGAACAAAGTCATACTGAATGTGGAATTGCTTTGGTTGATGAACAGTATTATGGTCAAGGTTATGCTACTGAAATTATTGCAAAAATGCTTGAGGTTTTGTTTGAGCAACTTGATTTACATAGGGTTTATATTCGATATATTGAAGGAAATAATGCATCATTAAAATTATTCAGCAAATTTGGTTTTAAGGTTGAAGGATGCTTACGTGAACATATAAAACGTGATCCAATTTATCTTGATATGTATTATATGGGTTTGTTAAAATCTGAATTTATAAAACAAGTGATTTGATTTAGAGGAATGGATAATGATTAAATCGGTATTCACAGCACATCTAAGTGAACAGGATAAAAAAGATTTAACACTGTTAATTAATGACCGTTCATTCGGATCACTTGCGCCTGAAAACAAATCAAGTTTTGTTTTGACTTCAAGTCGTGATATACACATGGTCAGCGGTTTTTCAAATCAATCAACTTATTACGATCCCAGGTTTAACAGAGATCGGATTTATCTCTGGAATCAAGCATTTAAAGAAATGCAAGCGCACGGCTTAAAAGCTTTTCCCAATTTTATATATGATCATCATATTTATGCTGAATATTTATATATTTTTTCAGCAGATATTTTTATTGGTTGGCAAGATAGAAATAATGGCCTTTATTTATTAAGAAATAGAAAACTTTATCGTTTACAACCAACGATTTTACCGCCAAATGTTTTTGATGATGAATGGATGAGACATACTGATTTTTACTCTTTTGCACCTAAAACAGATGATCTGGTTTTCAGTATATCCTATAAGGTTTTTGAACAAATTGATCCGTCAAA
This sequence comes from Clostridiaceae bacterium, assembly GCA_012522435.1. Classification (GTDB taxonomy): domain Bacteria; phylum Bacillota; class Clostridia; order Saccharofermentanales; family DTU023; genus UBA5436. Next base: position 6,929 of record JAAYKK010000006.1, read on the forward strand.
AGCAGAAAGAATCTTTCAGGACAATGTTCAATTATCAAATTCAATGAGCGAAATGATCGGTTTGCTTCGTACTTATGAACAGAAGCTGGATTTAAGCTGGCTTGGGTTTGAAATAGAACGAGTCGAAAAAAATGTTTTTGCAAGAGATAATGAAGGTGATCTTTCATATGTTGAAGGCCAAGCTAGGCTAAGCAAAAGTAAACGCGACTTCACTCGCTTGATTAACAGTTCAAGAGTTTCAAGAGTTATCGATGGTCAACGGTTAATTCCCGCTCCGAAACCGCAGAGTAAACAACGGGCAAGTTCATCGGAACCAACCGTTAATTCAGAAGTGCAATCTAGAAATAATATCAATCAGAGAGCGGCACGAGCTAGAACAGATTTTAATCGAAAAAACGACAGAATAGAGAATGCTAGAATCGAACGAGAACGAAACATTAGACGTTTAGAAGATCAAAGGCCGCATAGCGATATTTTTTGGGAAGATATACGATCATTCAGTTTTGAACCTATTATCAATAACTTTAAAGCTGCTGTAAAAAATTTCTTTTCTTTAGTACCTCAGAAACCGATTTTGTCTAAAATTTTGGCAACTACAATAATTTTATTGGCGGTTTTATTGTTTGTCTTAATAGGTAGAACTATAGGTAGTAAAACTACTACCAAGGAACTCATTCAAACTACCGAAACAACCATTCTTGTCACAAGAAAAATCAGTGTAGATGAAGAGGTTGTAGCTCCTGATTCTGCTCTTTTAGAAATAGATATTACAGTTAAAGCAAACAATTTACAAATCAGACAGGAACCTCGTACTGATGCTCCGATTGTGGCAACTGTACAAAGAGGTGCTAAACTTACTCAATTATCCGAACCGATTAACAATTGGGTTTTTGTCCGTTTGGCAGATGGGGAGACGGTAGGCTATGCTTATGCTGATTCAATACTGGATCAAGAATAGTATTAATAAAGGATAGTTTTGTTCTTAAAAGGAGAAATATGATTAAATCGATTAAAACTGATCTACATACACATACAGTTGCTAGTGGACATGCTTACAGCACTGTGTTGGAAAACGTAGAGGCAGCCAAAAAAGTAAATCTAGAAGCGGTTGCGATTACAGAACACGCACCAACTATGCCGGGTTCAGTTCATCCTATACATTTTCATAATTATTCTGTGATACCTAGAAGAATCGAAAATATATATGTATTCTGCGGAGTTGAATTAAATATTTTGGATTATGAAGGAAGTGTAGATCTTTCAAATAATTTGCTTAGTCGATTGGATTTTGTAATTGCAAGTCTTCACGGTAATATTATTGAGTCAAGTTCAATTCGAAATCATACAGAAGCTTGGCTGGGGGCTATAGATAATCCCTATATTGATTGTTTGGGCCATCCGGGGAGAGGGGATTTTGAATTTGATTTACCAACAGTGTTGGAAGCCTGCAAGAAAAATTCAATAGCTATTGAAGTGAATGCGAAATCACTTGAAAAACACGGGAATATTTCACGTTGTGAAGATATTGTTTTAGGTTGTAAAGCATATGAAGTTCCGATAATTGTTAATTCTGATGCTCACTTTGCTTTAGATGTCGGCAAGTTTGAAAATTCAATTAATTTCTTAAATGATTTAGATTTTCCTGAAGAATTGGTAATTAATCGTAGTTTGGAAGCTCTTATGCCTTGGCTTGCAAAAAGAAAACCCTGGAAATCTGACATTCAAGACTTAGCTAAAGAGATTGCTAAAAAAGTTAAAGTAAAATCAAGAGTATAGGTTTTGAAACAAGCAGCCTAAAAAAAAAGCTAATAAAAAGCTTAACAAAGTAATTTGATAATTATTGGACAAACAAAAAATATTATTGTATTATGTCTTAGCATGTTTTGAGGAGTTGATTTGCGGGTGTAGTTCAACGGCTAGAACACCAGCCTTCCAAGCTGGATATGAGGGTTCGATTCCCTTCACCCGCTCCATATATACTCCTCATTTAATTTACGGGTCTATAGCTCAGCTGGATAGAGCAACAGCCTTCTAAGCTGTGGGTCGCAGGTTCGAGTCCTGCTAGGCTCACCATCAATAAAGCACTGATTCTTAAAAGCTTCAGTGCTTTTGCTATTTTGTATATTGTTTAGCTTGATAATAGCTGTAGAAATCCTCATAATTAAGCAATCTAATGATTATTTGTTAAACTAACGGATTGTGAAGGAGTTGTTTTATTAATTTATATATCGTATTGATTATTGTAATTGTTAGTTTATTAATTCTAATTTTTACTATAAAAGGATTGAATAATAATTTATCAGTAACTACTTACAAATTAAAAACATCTAAACTGATATCTTCAATCAGGGTAGCAATTTTAACCGATTTACATAGTTGCTTTTACGGCTCTAATCAAGAATGTTTAATAAATAATATTGTTGTAAACAATCCTGATTTAGTTTTGTTTGTAGGTGATATCGTTGATGACAAGCTGCCTGGAGATAACGCTTATATAACTTTGAAAAGGGTAGCGGATAAGTATCCTGCTTATTATGTTTCCGGAAATCATGAAAATTACACTGGAAAAATTGACACTATAAAACAAGTAATACGTGAACAAGCTGTTCATGTTTTAAGTGGCGAACAAGTTAAAATCAAGCTTAAGCAAAACAATATTTTGATTAAAGGTTTGGATGATCCCGAAATAGGAAATGTTGAGTATATGAGGCAAGTTGATGCTTTGAGTAACCTAAGCAACAATGATTATACGATACTGCTTGCTCATCGTCCGGAACGGCATGATGATTATCAACAAATTCCCCATGATTTAGTGATCAGCGGTCATGCGCATGGTGGCCAATGGCGTATTCCTAAACTTTTACCCGGGCTTTATGCTCCGCATCAGGGACTATTTCCCAAATATACTTCAGGAATTTATCAATTAAAAAATAGTAAACAGCTGGTCAGTCGCGGTCTAAGTAGAGAAAACATCAAGATTCCCCGGTTTTATAATTCTCCTGAATTGATTGTTTTAGATTTATTACCGGATGCCTAATCAATAAAAAACTGAGCTAACTTGGTGTTGGCTCAGTCTTTGAAGCAGATGCAAAAGATTAAAATTTTGGAAAATTAGATATTCGCTAATGCTTGCTCCAGATCAGCAATAATATCCTGAACATTTTCGATGCCGACCGATAGTCTGATTAAATCAGGTCTTACTCCTGCAGCTTCTAATTCCAGATCATTCATTTGACGATGTGTGGTAGAAGCAGGATGCAGAACACAAGTCCTACAATCAGCAACATGAGCTACCACAGCTGCCAGTTTCAGTGAATCCATAAATTTTACAGCACCTTGACGTCCGCTTTTCACACCAACTATAGTGACACCGCTTGAACCATCCGGTAAATACTTATTCGCCAACTCATGATCAGAATCATCAATTAAATCAGGGTATTTGATCCACGCAATTTTAGGATGATCTTTTAAGTACTTAGCAACCTGTTTTGCATTTTCACAATGTCTTTCCATACGTAAATGCAATGTTTCTAACCCTATATTCAATAAAAATGAATTGTTAGGAGAAGGAATTGAGCCCAAATCACGCATTAAGGTTGTGACCATTTTCCCAATATAAGCCGCCTTACCGTAGGTTTCGGTAAAGATAGTACCGTGATAAGTTTTGTTTGGAGTTGTCAGTTCAGGAAACAAATCAGAATTTGCTTGCCAATCAAAATTTCCACTATCGACAACAACACCACCTACAGAAGTAGCGTGGCCATCCATATACTTAGTAGTCGAATGAATGACTATATCAGCCCCCCATTCGATTGGTCTGCAATTGATCGGAGTAGGGAAGGTATTATCTATGATTAAAGGTACACGATGTTGATGAGCTACTTTGGCAAATAATTCCAAATCAAGAACTTTCAAGGCAGGATTTGCCAAGGTTTCACCAAAAACACATCTTGTTCTATCAGTAAAAGCAGCAGCTAATTCTTCTTCCGTACAATCCGGCTCGACAAAAGTTACATTAATTCCTAGATCTTTCATCGTATGAGCTAATAGATTGTAACTACCACCATATACTGCAGAAGAACTTACTACATGATCTCCTGCCTTGCATATATTAGTAATAGAATAAAATGTCGCAGCTTGACCTGAAGAAGTTAGCATTGCGGCAACACCGCCTTCAAGTTCGGCAATTTTATCTGCTACGGCATCATTGGTCGGATTTTGCAGACGAGTATAAAAGTAACCGCTATCTTCCAAGTCAAAGCACTTAGCCATATCTTCACTTGAGTCAAATTTAAAAGTAGTAGATTGGTAGATGGGCAAAACTCTAGGTTCACCATTTTTCGGTTGCCAGCCACTTTGCACACATTTTGTATCAATATTGTAAGACATAATTCACCTCGAATTGATAATAATTAAATATAATGGTAATAAAATAGCATAAATATTGTGTTTTGAAAAAAAGCAAATAATAGTTTACTATGTTTTAGCTTAAAGCTGAATAGAGCACTTGAGTTTTGCGAACATTCGTTCTAAGTGCTATAATTTGACAGGATTGTGTATTACATTTTATTCAAGTGAGGGATATAGATGACAAAAGCCGTAAGGTACGATAATGAGAGTATTTCAGCATTAAAAGGTGCTGACCGAGTTCGCTTAAGACCGAGTGTTATTTTCGGCTCTGATGACTTAAATGGATGCCAACATTCATTTTTTGAAATACTTTCGAATTCAATTGATGAAGCGCGAGCAGGTTTCGGTCACAAGATAACCGTGACCAGATTTCAGGACGGTAGTCTCTCAGTTGAAGACGAAGGTAGAGGTGTTCCTGTTGATTTCAATGAAAATGAACAACGCTATAACTGGGAATTGGTTTATTGTGAACTTTATGCTGGCGGAAAATACGATCAAAATGGAATTAATTATGAATTTAGCTTAGGACTTAACGGTTTGGGTGCTTGTGCTACACAGTATGCTTCACGTTATTTCGAAGTTGAGGTCGTTAGAGATGGCTATCTTTATCAACTTAATTTTGAAAGAGGCGAAAATATAGGCGGTTTAATTAAGACCGAAACCAATCGTAGAAAAACCGGCACAATTCAGCGCTGGTTGCCGGATGATGATGTTTTTACAGAAATCTTTATTCCTAAAAGCTATTTCGAAGATGTTCTACAAAAACAGGCAATCGTCAATCCGGGTGTGAAATTTATCTTTATTGATAAAACAGATCAAACTACGACGGAATTTGTTTATCCTGAAGGAATCTTAGGCTATATTAATGAAATAAATTCAGAGACTCCTCTAACTGAAGGTTATTTATTCTCCGGTGAAGGTTCAGGTAAGGATCGTAAAGATAAAGAAGAATACAAAGTACATGCCGAAATTGCATTTGCCTTTAACAATGAGACTAATTTACTCAGCTATTATCACAATTCTAGTTGGCTTGAGCATGGTGGCTCACCGGACCGAGCAGTTCGTAATGCATTTGTCGCAGAATTTGATCGTGAGATTAAAGAAAGAGATAAATACAAAAACGGTGAAACTAAAATTGTATTCAGCGATATTGAAGATAGTTTGATCTTAATGATCAATTCCTTTTCATCATTTACTTCTTACGCAAATCAAACAAAAAAAGCAATTAATAATCGATTTATCCAACAATTTTTGACTCGTTTAATTCGTGAAAAATTGCAAATATGGTTTATTGAAAAACATGATATTGCAGAAAAAGTGATTGATCAAATATTAATCAATAAGCGAAGCCGTGAAAATGCTGAAAAGCAAAGATTAAATATTCGCAAAAAATTGATGGGCACTGTAGATAATATGTCCAATCGGGTCAGAAATTTTGTTGATTGCAAATCTAAAGATGTGAACAAACGTGAATTATATATAGTTGAAGGTAATTCTGCTTTGGGCTCGGTTAAAATGGCTCGAGACTCTGAATATCAAGGTGTTATTCCTGTCCGAGGAAAGATTTTAAATTGTCTCAAAGCAAGTTACAATCAAATTTTTAATAGTGACATCATAGTTGATTTATTAAAAATCTTAGGATGCGGAGTTGAAATTCATAGCAAGCATAATCGGATTCTCTCCGATTTTGATTTAAAGAAGTTGCGTTGGGATAAAATTATTATTTGTACTGATGCCGACGTAGACGGTTTCCAGATTAGAACTTTAATCTTGACGATGCTATATCGGTTGACTCCAACTTTGATTAATGAAGGTAAAGTATATATTGCGGAATCGCCATTGTTTGAGATTACTCATACATTAAAAGGTCTCGAAAAAACATATTTTGCCTATACAGAGCAAGAAAAGAATGAGATTCTTGAAAATCTCAAGAATGGCAGAGTTCATTTACAACGTTCAAAGGGTTTAGGTGAAAATGAGCCGGAGATGATGTGGCAAACCACAATGAATCCTGAAACCAGACGTTTAATTCAAGTTATGCCTGAAGATAAAGAAAGAATGTTCAATACATTCAATTTATTGTTGGGTGATAATCTGGCAGGTCGCAAACAATATATTGCTGATCATGGTCATGAATATATGGATATGTTGGATGTAGTTTAAAAAATGAGCAAAAAAAAAGATATTAATACTGAACATATCGATTTAATTGAACGTTCTCCAATCACAAAAACTTTAAAGAGTAATTATATGCCCTATGCAATGAGTGTCATTGTTTCCAGGGCAATTCCCGAGATAGACGGTTTCAAACCATCTCATCGCAAATTGTTATATACCATGTATCGCATGGGTTTAATGAAAGGGCCCAGAGCAAAAAGTGCCGACATCGTTGGCCAAACTATGGCTTTGAATCCACATGGAGATCAGGCTATTTATGAAACAATGGTCAGAATGACCAGAGGAAATGGCGCTTTAATTAACCCCTGGATCGATTCCAAAGGTAATTTTGGTCGAGTTTATTCAAGAGATATGCAATATGCAGCATATCGATACACGGAAGCACGTCTTGATCAAAGTTGTGAAACTATTTTTTCCGGTATGAATAAAAATGCTGTTGAATTTGTAGATAACTATTCAGGCACATTTCAAGAGCCGGTATTACTTCCTGCTATATTTCCTACCATACTAGTCAATGCAAATCAGGGGATTGCTGTTGGTATGGCTTCTAATATTTGTTCTTTTAATCTAAAGGAAGTTTGTGATGCAACCTGTGCTCTGATAGATGATAATGATACTGATCTTTTTAAATATATGCCGGCACCGGATTTTTCGACCGGCGCAAAAATTATTTATGAAGAAGATGTAATGAAAAACGTATATGATAATGGACGCGGTTCAATAAAGATGCGAGCCATTTACAATATTGATACAAAAAATAAATGCATTGAAATTACTGAAATACCTTATTCAACTACCGTTGAAGTAATTATGGAAGACATAATTGATCAAACAAAAAAAGGTACCTTGAGAGAAGTTACCGGTGTAAGAGATGATACGGATCTCAATGGATTAAAACTTACCGTTGATTACCGACCAAGTGCTGATCCTGAATTATTAGTTCAAAAATTGTTTAAAGTTACTTCAATGCAGAGCAATTTTTCTTGTAACTTCAATTTGCTAATCAAGGGGAAACCTAAGGTCCTAGGTGTAAGAGATATCTTATTTGAATGGTTAGATTGGCGACGAGAATGCTTATCTAATGAGTATTCTTTTGAAATTGATGAAAATAAGAAAAAATTACATATATTAAAGGGTTTGGAAGCAATCCTCCTGGATATAGACAAAGCGATAAAAATTATTAGACAGACAGAAAAAGATAGTCAGGTAATTCCTCGTTTAATGCAAGGTTTTTCAATTGATGAAATCCAAGCTGAAGCTGTTGCTGAAATAAAATTACGTCAGTTAAACCAGGAATATATCATCCGTAGAATCAAGGATATCGAGGAATTAGAAACTGAGATTAAAAGAATTTCTCAGATTATCGGTAATAAGAAAAAACTCAATCAAGAGATAAAAAAGCAACTAAAAGATGTTGCTAAAAAGTACGGTAGAGAACGTTTAACGCAAATAGTAGATGAAGAAAAAATTGAAGTTGCTGAAGAAGAAGATTTCATCGAAGATTACAATCTCAAGTTTTTCTTTACAGCGGAAGGCTATTTAAAGAAACTTGCTTTAACTTCTCTTAGGAGTGCGGGTGATTTAAGGCTGAAAGAGAACGATCGCATTGTTCAAGACATTGAGGCTACCAATAAATCAGAAGTATTGTTTTTCACAAATCAAGGTGAAGTATATAAAATGCATGCCTATGATATTGAAGATTCTAAACCTTCCGAACTGGGCGAATATACACCAAATCTATTAGAATTAGAAAAAGATGAAGAAGTGATAGCTATTCATGTGACAGATGAAGAGTATGCAGGATATTTAATTCTCGGATTTGCTGATGGTCGTTGTGTAAAAATTTCAGTAGATAATTATTATACTAAAACCAATAGACGAAAATTACGTAATGCTTTTTATGATGGATCACCTTTAATTGGGATTTTATATCAAGCTGAAGAAAATTCGGGTAAAGATATTATTATGCAAAATGATCAAGATCGCATGATACTGGTCGGAAGTGATCGCATTAAATTAAAGGCTACCAGAAATTCGCAGGGGAACCGAATTATGACCTCAAGAGATGATCATTTGGTTGATTTTATGGGATTTGCAGATCAATTTCCGGATAAATATGATCTAGATTATTATCGAGTAAGAACCTTACCTGCTGCCGGTAGATTTATTAAAGAAGAAGATATGGCTGCTAAACAAATGAGTTTAACCGAAATACATGATGAGTAATTTCAGAAATGAAAGACTATACGATCAAAGATAAAAAAAATACTTGGAAATGGATAACTGTAATAATAGCTTGTCTTGCTGTTATAGGCAGCCTTATCTTGCTTTCTCATTACAATAAACAAGCAGATTATGAAAGCTCTTTTGGTGATTTTTTAGAAGATGGAGAATATGAAAGTGCTCTGAAATTGTATCGTGAAGTTCAAAATTATGCGACTGATAATTCTGCTACTGCACAAGAAAAAGAGCGCTATCGTAATTTGCAGTCTTCATATGAAAAACTGGTTGAAACCAGAGTTGAAAAAATTATTGAGCAATTAAAACTCGGTGATAATTTAAGTTCAGATAATGCGGCATTCGTTAAAGAATTAAATGAAGTTACTGGAGCCGCCATTTCACCTATCTTAAATCGTGAAACAGAGTCCTGGTTGGACGGGGTAATAGATTATCATCATTGGAACCATCTTGTTGCTACATTTAAAGATTTTCCCAATTTAAAAGTTAATGTTGACAACCTGCTCAAACAAACAGAACAGCTAAAACTTGCCGCTGAAAAATTTGCAGAAGCAAGCAAGCTTGAAAACATCGATGAATGGAGTCTGGCTTGGCAAAAATGGCAGGAAATAATTGATGATCCCGAAATTGGACGTTTTGCTCAAAACTATGCTGAATATAGACTTGGTATTTTTCAGAAAAATATTTACCAAGACTTGATTCTTTTAGCAGATCGGCATATTGAGGGTGGACGCTATTATTCAGCAAAGATTATTTTAGATCGATTATTTGATGCTTTTCCTAATGAAAGTGAAATTACAGAAAAACTCCAAATATGTAATGATAAACTACCAAACCAAATCAAGACTTGGGAAGGCAGTGTCGAACATATTGCGATCAGGCCATTAATTGTTGACGTAGAGCGAGCTGAACAAGGTCCTTACAAAACTTTTGCCGAAACAGGTCTTTTGACTACGGGTGAATTTGAAAAATTACTATCTGAACTTTATGAGCGGGATTATGTTTTGATTAGCGGAGAAACATATATGAATTATCCTGAGGAGTATCCTCAGGTAATTGTACCTTTAGGGAAGAAACCATTAGTGATGATATTTAATCAATACCAATATTCAACTCAATATAAAGAATCTGGAACTGCTGAACAACTTTTTTATGAGGCTGAAACTAATCAATTCCTTAGTAGACTTGTAGCAAACAAACCTGAGACTGCGGTTGAAAATAAAGATGCTGTCAGTATCTTAAATAATTTTATCTCAGAACATACAGACTTTAGTTTTAATGGAGCAAAAGCAAGAATTTCTTTAACTGTGGATGAAAATGTCTTAGGTTACACTGTAAGTGAAGAACAAACACAAAATACAATTCAAAAAACGGAAGAGTTAGGACTTGAAACTTATATCCTGGCAGATAAAACTGATGAAGATAAAGAAAAGTATTATCAGCTGCAAAGCAATGACTTGCAAGAGTTAATCACAGCTTTAAAGCAACACGGCTATACTTTCTGCAATGGAACCCGCAACGGATCTGACCTAAGTGCTATGTCTTATGCTGAACTTGTACAAAACATTTCAAGTTGGAATGATTTGATGATTCCTTATTTGGGTAATGTAAGTTCACTTGCTTTTCCGGGTGGTGCCAATGTCTATCATGATGTAGCAAAATTAGAGTATTTGATTGATTCCGGATATTGTACTTTCTATGGAGAGGGACCCAATGTATATAATTTTGATGGTATAGATTATTTGCATTTTGATTTTACATCAATTAACGGCTCAACTTTAAGTTCGGCAGAACATTGGAATCTAGATAGATTTCTTGATGTAGCTGATGTTATGGAAGATTGGCGAAATGAAAAATAAATCAGAATTAACTGTAATTGATATTAAACCTCGAGGGTATTGTAAAGGTGTAGTAAGAGCTTTACAAATTGTCAAGAATACCAGAATCAATAATCCTGAAGCAGAGATCAGCATTTTAGGTAAAATAGTTCATAATCGATACATTACAGAAGCCTTAGATTACTACAATATTAAAACTATTGACATACCGGGTTTAAAGAGAGAAGAACTTTTGGAATATGTCGATCAAGGTATTTTGATTCTTTCAGCACATGGCAGCAGTGCACGGCTGATAGAATTGGCCAAAGCCAAAGGACTTACCGTAATAGATGCGGTTTGTAATGATGTGGTTTCAACTCATGAAATTATTGCCGAAGCATCTGCAAAAAACAAACAAATTGTTTTCATCGGTAAGAACAATCATCCTGAAACAGAGGCTATTTTAGATAATTTCCCCGCTGCGCATTTGATCACTAAATTGTCCGACGTCAATTCATTACAGCTTGATCCAAATAAAGAAATTCTGATTACCAATCAAACAACATTATCAATTTTGGAGATTCAAAACATTATTCAAAAAATTCAATCAAATTATCCTATTGCTGAAATAAGTAATGAAATTTGTGGTGCTACCAGAGTGAGACAGGAAGCAATTATCAAACATTCTGATTTGGACGCTTTACTTGTAGTGGGAGATCCGGATAGCAATAATTCAGCAATGCTGGCTCAAATTGGCCGAGAGCATGGAATAGGATATGTGATGCAAATTGAATCAATAGATGATTTAATAATATCAGATATAAAAAAAGGTTGGCGTATAGGGGTAACCTCGGGCGCCTCAACACCTACATATTTAACACAAATGATTTCGGATTATTTAAAACAAGTTAATCTTGATCAACCACAAGCTAAACCTGAGATTGATTTGACTAAAATTTTAGATTGATCTTTTTTATATTAAATCTTTTATTTTAACCAAGGAGAACATTGTGCTCAGAAAGTTGTATTTAGAAAAATGGAAACCGGATTATAAAGCTGATAATTTACTAGAGATTGATTGGGCAGAATTTAAATCAGAAGGCATTGAATTCGTGTTTTTGGATATAGACAATACTTTGGCAGAACATGGGTCCAGACAAGCAGATCAATATGCACATCAAGTTGTGAATTTGATTAGAGAACACGACCTGCCTTTATGTATATTGTCAAATGCATTAAATGACAGGATTGAAGAATATGCCAAATCTTTAAATGTTGATTTTATGGGACAAGCCAATAAACCGAGTACGAAACAAATAACAGCTAAACTGAAAGAGTTAAATGTTGAGCCTGGAAATACTCTGTTAATAGGTGATCAATTGTTTACCGATATTTGGGCAGGGAATAAAGCAGGCTGTGTAACAATATTAGTCAAACAGCGCTTTTTAAAGGAAGCATTTCAGGTCAGAATAAAACGAGGCTTAGAACGTTTTTTGCTCAGTCGTTATGATAATCACACTGATAAAGCTAAAAATTCTGATCGAAATTAACTTTGTTCGCTGTAAATCGCTCAAACTTGCAACACTTATCTTATTAATTTAAAATAACAAGCATCAATTAAAGAGTAAAAATGTAGTTTCAAATATAGTGGTTTTGAAGCGGTATTAGCCCGAGTGGGCAGAGGAGGAAAATATGATAAGTGCTGGAGACTTCCGCAATGGTGTAACATTTGAAAGAGATGGGGAAATTTATCAAGTAATAGAATTTCAACATGTCAAACCCGGAAAAGGTGCTGCCTTTGTCAGAACAAAATATCGCAATCTGAAAACTGGAACTATTAGGGAAGATAGTTTTAATCCTTCTGAAAGATTTACACATGTACAATTACTCAGAAGAGATATGCAATACTTGTATGCTGACGGTGATCTGCATTATTTTATGGATAATGAGACTTATGAGCAATTACCAATAATGCAAGATTTATTGGGAGATAGCCTGAATTACCTCAAGGAAGGCACAGTCTGTCAAATTATATCTTATGACGGAGAGATAATCAGTATTGAATTACCGATTTTTGTAGAGCTTCTAATTACAGAATGTGAGCCTGCAGTAAAAGGAGACACCGCAACTAATGCTACAAAGACAGCAGTAGTTGAAACGGGTGCTGAAATTAGAGTACCTTTATTTGTCAATCAAGGAGATATAATAAAAATAGATACTCGCACCGGAGAGTATGAAGAAAGAGTTCGTACTTAGTAGGACGAAAAATAAAGGTTAGCTTAATGTCATATCTGGCAGAACATTCAATAAAAGGTGAACGCACAATGTCTCAAGGTTTTGTGGCACAATATGCCGCAGAAGCCGCCAGACAAATTGAGGGTGTTTTAGATCTCGATTCCGGTGTTTTGGTAAGTATTAAACAAGCTTTAGGTGTTGAGCATGAGGGTCGTGGAGTAAAAGTCGAATTTGGTCCGGATAATTCGGAATTTGTTACTGTAACGATTTATCCGATTTGTGAATTCGGTTATGTTTTACCGGAGGTGGCTTGGAACATCCAAGAAAAAGTAAAAGAAGACGTTGAGCGTTATACTGGTCTTGTCGTCGATTTTGTTCATGTTCAGGTTATGGGTGTTGGGCAAGATGATCGAAAAAATACTTTTATTAATAGAACCCGATTAGAGGAGCAATAGCATGGATCGCATAAATAGACTGATACGCATAATATTGTCGTTTTTCTTAGCCTTACTTTCTTTAACATTTATTACAGCTTTAATCAGCCAAGAATTGATGAGTGGAATTGTTACCTTATTGGTAAGAATAGGTAGTAAATCACAGACTAGAATAGTGTTTACAGTCATTTTTGCAGTGATGTTTCTAGGCGCCCTCTATACATTGGTTAATACGATACTTACCGGAAGATTGCGCAGAGCAAGAGTATCTGAAGGTCAAATGGGTAAGATTGACATAGGTGTTGATGCTATTGAAAGTGTTGCTTTAAACGCTGCTCAATCAGCTCAAGCCGGTGTTAAAGCAGCTAAAGCTCGTGTGGCTCCTTTTAAAGGAGATCGCTTATCTGTAAGATTAAGTGTGATGGCTTATTCTAATGTAGAATTACCGGCTATGATGGCAAGAGTTCAGGAACGCGTCAAAAAGGATGTAGAGCGATATACGGGTATTGAGGTTGCAGAAGTTATTGTCAAAGTAAGCCGTGTAGATACGATAGCAGCTAGGATAGAATAAAATCGTGAGGAGTCTTTATGAGAGATAAGAAGAATATCTTTTCTGCTCTGATTGACAATCTAAGCGAAAGCGGAGCAGGGAAAAAAGGAGCATTGATAGCTTTTGTCATAGCTCTACTGCTTGTTATTTTCGGTTTATTAAAAACGATTTTTATTCTAATTATTACTGTGCTTGGTTATTATATCGGGGTAAGATATTTTTCGAGTGAAAGATCTATCAAAGAGCTTTTTGATAGAATATTCCCACCGGGGAGATATAGATAAGATAGGCTTAATATGGAAGGACTTTTAAAACGCGGTAAAATTAGAGAATATGCTTTTATGTTTCTATATCAATTGGAGATACAGAACTTAAATACAACATTCCAAATGCAAAATTTTTTGAAAGATTATCCCATTCCTGACAAGCAGATTGATTTTTTTAATACAAGAGTCGAAGGTGTAACCAGAGAAAAAACATCATTAGATAGAACTCTTGAACCTTTTCTAGTTAAATGGACCTTGGATCGTTTGCCAAAGATTGATTTAACTCTACTCAGACTAGCAGTCTTTGAAATGGAATTTTTGGAAGAAATTCCAAATAATGTTGCTATTTCGGAAGCAGTTCGTTTAGCCAAAATATATAGCACTGAAGATTCATTTTCCTATATTAATGCAATATTAGGCAATATAGATCGAAAAACGTTTAAAGATAACAGGTAATATGGCTTACTCCGTTTCAGAAGTAAATCACATGGCTGCTGAGCTATTTGCGGCGAATCCTACTTTTAACAGGATTGAAGTTTATGGTGAGATTTCGGGAGGTAAATTATATCCGTCAGGTCATTACTATTTTACTCTGAAGGACGAAAATTCTACACTTAGCTGTGTGATGTTCAGATCAGCTTATAATAGAATCAATTTTACGCCGGAGAATGGTACCAAAGTTACCTTAACCGGTAACGCTACAATCTATGAAAAAGCGGGGCGCTTTCAAATATTAGTTCAGGATATGAATCCTCAAGGTGTCGGAGATTTGCATCGCAGATTCGAGCTCTTAAAAGCTGAACTACGTAAAAAAGGTTATTTTGCTGATCAGAGAAAAAAACCTATTCCTCAATTACCACAAATAATAGGTATTGCAACTTCCTCTGCAGGAGCTGTAATTCAAGATATGCTTCATGTTTTAAGACGCCGTTTCCCCGGATTCAAGTTGCACTTCATTCCGGTTGCAGTACAAGGTGAGACTGCAGCAGCCCAAATAGCTCAGGCAATCAATATTTTCAATGTCAAAAATCAGGTCGATGTTATAGTGATCGCACGCGGAGGTGGCTCGATTGAGGATTTATGGGCATTTAATGAAAAAATTGTCGCTGATGCAATTTTTGCTTCTGAAATCCCTGTGGTTTCGGCTGTCGGGCATGAAACAGATTTCACAATTGCCGATTTTACTGCTGATTTAAGAGCACCTACACCATCTGCTGCTGCTGAATTAATTGTTCCGGAAAAATCTTCTTTATATCAAATGCTAGAGCAAGAACAAGAACAGCTCATTTTTATCATGCAGAAACAAATAACCGATGCGAAGCGAACTTTAACAAATTTTCTTGATCGACCTGTCTTTACACAACCCAAGTTGATTATTGATCAGAAAAGACAAATGATCGATGAAATACATAATCGTTTGTTTCGTGAATTTAAATATCAAACAATTGGACAAAAACGGGTTATACTAGATTTAAGAGAAAGACTCGGTTTATATATTAATAATATATTGCGAAATAGAGTACAAGAGTTTAATAATCTGGAAGCAAAGCTGAATGCATTGAATCCTTTTGCAATACTTAATCGAGGTTATACTTATGTTGAAGATGTCGAAGGAAAAATCATTGATTCAGCTTATGGAGTCAATCCGGATCAAAAGATGATACTTCATTGGTATGACGGAACTGCTGAAGTCAAAGCAACAAAAATTAATCTAAAGAAGATAAGGAATGAAAATGACTGAAAAATTACCCTTGGATTTATTGCAAGAACAGAGTATTACTGAAGAAAAGGGCCAAGCTGAAAAACAAAAGAGTCCTTCAAGCGCTCAAAAAGAACCTGAATCATTTCAAAAAGCTGTGCAGGAATTAAAAACAATTGTCGAGCAATTGGAAAATGTACAAGGAGACTTAGACAAATCTGTGGCGCTGTTTCAAAGAGGAATGCATCTTGCAAAGTGGTCTGAAGGTTATTTGGATCGGATGGAAGAACAAATAACAGAAATCATTGCAGACAATGATTTACAAGATGAAGATTAACTTTTGCGGTATTAATAATGAAAGAGGTAGATTATGAGCAAATTCATGGAAAAAAATGCAGATTTTGTGCATAAAATTGAAGCTGAAATTATTCGACTTACCTCGGAACCTCAATTAAGTTCTGATCAGGTTGTAGCAGAAGCAATTCGCTATAGTCTACTTTCCGGTGGCAAAAGAGTTAGACCGGCACTGACGATGGCTATTGCGGAATCTCTTGGCACTGTGCTTGCTCCTGAATTGGTTAGCTTAGCTTCTGCAATAGAAATGATTCATACATACTCTTTAATTCATGATGATTTACCCTCAATGGATAATGATGATTTAAGAAGAGGAAAACCGACTAATCACGTCATCTATGGTGAGGGTATGGCCATTTTAGCAGGTGATGGACTGTTAAATATGGCGTATGAGGTGTTGTTCGATCTTTGTACTAAACGACCGGATTTAATAAATGTTTGCCGGTTAATTGCAAAAGAGGCAGGCGTACATGGAATGATTGGTGGACAAAGTATGGATTTAACCGAAATAAAATTGTCCGATCAAGATGCTACTTTCGACTATTTAATAAAATTGCAAAAACTTAAAACGGGTGGACTGATCAAAGCTGCAATATTAAGTGGTTATTATTATGCTAAATCAATGCTAAACTCAGATATGTTTACTTCTGAATTGGAGCAACTATTTATCGATTATGCGGATAAATTGGGATTAGCTTTTCAAATCAGAGATGATATTTTAGATGTGATTTCTACAGAAGATGTTTTGGGCAAATCGATCGGTAAAGATGCTAGAGACGACAAGTTAACTTTTGTTTCTCTTTTAGGAATTGAAAAAACAAAGCTTTTTGAGACGAAATTACATGACGAAATTTTTGAAATTTTAGATAAACTAAAATCCTTATCAGTGAAGATTGACTTTATCAGCCATTTCACTTTAGTTTTGATGCATAGAGATTATTAAGTTTCGCTCATTTCTAATAGATTGTTACGAAGATAGCTTTTTAAGGATTGCCGTGTATAATTAATTACATATTTATGCAAAATAAGCTATAATGATAAATATTATACGTGGAAAGATTTTTCAATGAAAAGAATTGCTATTTATCCTAATAGATCACGTGATCCTGACTTTAAGGTTACTAATTTATTGGTTGAGGAAATTGTTAAACATGGGGGCACTCCTATCTTGGAGCCTGAATTAGCAGGAGGTTTTCGTTCACCACATATTGAATTCAATTCTTATTCAAATTGTGATCTGATCATCTGTTTAGGTGGCGACGGAACGTTCCTTTCAGCTGCCCATCATCCGTCTGCCAAAGGTTTACCGCAAATGGGGGTAAATTTAGGTAGTGTTGGTTTTCTAGCTGAAATTGAACCTGACCAGATAATAGGAGCAGTGCCTCTGTTGTTAAGAGGAGAATATCAAATAGAAAAGCGGATGATGCTTGATGTTAAATGTTACGACAATAATTCAAATTTGATAGACCACGGTTATGCTTTAAATGACGTTGTGCTTTGCAGAGGTGGAGGTAATACAGGAATATTAACTGTTGATTTGTGTATAGATGATAACTCTGTCGAGCGGATTCCCGGTGACGGCATGATAGTTTCAACTCCTACCGGCTCAACAGCTTATAATCTTGCTGCAGGTGGACCAATAGTACATCCCCAAGTCAATATAATATTGATAACTCCTTTAGCACCGCATACTCTGCATAATAGAACTTATATTGCAAGCGATCAGGCAGTTGTAAAGATGCAATTAGTCAAGAAATCCGGTCCGGCAATTTTTTCAATTGATGGTAGACAAGATATTGAAATAGAAGATGATTATTATGTATTACTCAGCGGATCTGATTTCAAATTTAGCAAAATTCGCTTGGACGGAGATAAATTCTACCAAACTCTATCCAGCAAAATCCAATTAAGAGGTCAAGCAAGATGAATCCATCGAAGAATTTAAGACAAAGTAGAATTCTACAGATTATTAAACAAAAGAGTATTGAAACTCAAGAAGAATTAGTGAACGCACTCAAAGATTTCAATATGGACGTAACCCAGGCGACTGTTTCCAGAGACATAAAAGAGCTGGGTATTCTTAAAGTAGCCACCGGTCACGGCAAACAAAAATACGTACCGATGACTCAAAGTGGAGAAGGCGCTTCCGGAAGATTAATGACCATCTTTGTTGAAGCGGTAATTGCTTTGGAAAACACAGACAGTTTCGTAATTATTCAAACTCTTCCAGGAATGGCACAAGCAGCTGCAGCTTCTCTTGATTCAATGCATTTAGAACAAATATTAGGTTCAATTGCAGGAGATGATACGATTTTTGTAGCGACAAGATCTGCTCAAGATGCCATTAAACTTAAATCAATTCTATTTTCAATATCCAATATTCATTCCATACCTGAAGGTTGAACAAAAGGAAAATTTATTAATTAATGTTAAAAAGAGTAGAAATTAATAATTTTGCTTTGATTGAAACCGCCATTTTTGAGCCGGGTAAACATCTGACTGTAATCAGTGGTGAAACAGGTGCAGGTAAGTCATTATTAATTGATGCACTGGGCAGTTTGACCGGCAAGCGCTCTAATCGCGAAGTGGTTCGTACCGGATCAGACTTTGCAAGAGTTGAAGCAGTTTTTGAGATCAGTCCACAATTGATGGAATTAGAACTATTTCATGAAATAACAGAAGATAATTTACTGTTTCTAAGTCGTGAAATCTTTGCGGATGGAGGAAGCCAAGCAAGGATTAACGGTCGTCTAGCTAATATTTCAATGTTGAAGGAAGTTAGCGAATATTTAATTGGTTTACATGCCCAACATGAACAACAAGCAATTTTTGATGTCAATGAACAAAGAGCTTTGCTCGATCGCTATATAGGCAAAGAAATGTCGGATCTTTTGAAACAATGGCAGAGTTTGCTGCAAAATAGGAAAAGGCTTGTTCAACAGTTGAGAGAATATGGATTAAATCCTGCTGAACGTAGCAGACAACTGGACTTAATTAAATATCAAATAGAGGAAATTAAAGAAGCAGACTTGAAAATCGGCGAAGATGAGCAATTGCTAAAACGCAATAGGGCATTGGCGACCTTAACCAGGATGAAACAAGATCTAACAAAAAGTAGAGAAACATTATCCGCTGATACAGCACATGGTGCCGCCAGTTTACTTGCTCAGGCAGCGGGTGATTTAGAATATAGCTCTCGTTATTCTGAAAAAATCAAACAATATCAAGCAGATTTAAAGCAGATGGCCGGAGAAATATCAGAATTAGCGATCAATTTATCAGATGTCTATAATGAATTAAAAGCGGAGCCGAATGAAGTAGAACTGATCAATCAACGTTTAGATTTGATTGATAAGTTAAAGATAAAATACGGTGATTCGATTGAGCAAATTTTAGATTATTTAAATCATGCTGAACTAAGACTAAATAAATTGCTAGAAGGGGAAGAGTTATTTGCCGCTTATCGCGAGGAACTACTGGCAAATGAAGAAAAAATCTCAAAAACAGGTAACTTAATTCATGATTTGAGAATAAAATCAGGAAAAATTCTTAGTAAAGAAATATGTGAAGCACTTAAAAAATTGGCAATGCCCAATCTTAAATTCATGGTAGAGGTCAAAAAATTAGAAAAAGGCGAGAAAGGTTATTATAGCAAATATGGCTCAGATCAAGTTCAGTTTTTTATTCAACCTAATCCGGGTGAACCTCTGATGCCATTGGACAGAATTGCTTCCGGCGGTGAAGTTTCTCGAATTCTTTTGGCAATAAAATCTATTTTAGGGCGCAATGAACAACTCACAGTTTTAATATTTGATGAAATAGATAGTGGGGTCAGCGGAGTCACTGCAATCAGTGTGGCTGAAATGTTAAGAGATCTTGCAACTGATAAACAAGTACTTTGTGTATCACATATGGCACAAGTTGCAGCAGCAGCCGATTCACATTTTTTAATTGAAAAAAATGTAATTCAAGATAGAACGCATACAGATTTAGTAGAACTTAAACCGAAAAACAGCTTACAAGAAATAGCAAGACTTCTATCCGGAAATCCGGAAGATCAATCTTCTTTAGCACTAGCTTCTGAAATGTATAATCTTTACCAACATCGTTAATCACTAACTGAAATAATTTGTTCCATATCTGAAGGCATTTCTGCCTCAAATTCCAAATATTGCTGTGTAATAGGATGGACAAAACCGATTAATCTTGAGTGTAAAGCTTGGCGTTTAATCTTTTTATCTAATGTTAATTGTTCTTTAGTCAATAAGTTTGCAAAATCTTTTTGAAATTCAGGATTTATTCTATTAGATGAGAAAAGATGATTAATAATTCTGAAATTTGAATCAGCATCAAATGTGCAATAATCAGCTATACCATAAAGGCCATCACCTAATAGTGGACGTGCGGAAAACAAACTATGAACTCTTATTTGATGGGTACGTCCTGTTTCTAGTTCAAATTCTACCCAATCAAAATTTTCAGCCGAATAAGATTTCACAACACTGTAGTGAGTTATTGCTGCTCTGCCTTTTTGGTCAACAATTCTAATCATGATGCTGTCCGGATCACGTTTTATCGGATGAACTAAGCTAGCTTGATCTTTAGGCCAATGCCCATGCGTAAATGCCCAATAGATGCGTTTGATCGGGTTTTGCACGATGCGATAATGAGCGTGAGGATGTTTAGCTATGATCAATGCCCCGGTAGTCTCACGGTCAAGTCTGGTAACTGAATGTAATTTTTGTTCGGATAGCAGATCTAAGAGTGTATTATCAGGATGGGACATGGTTGGATGAACTACTAGATTTGAAGGTTTGTTTACGACGATCAAATGATCATCTTCAAATAGAATTTCAACTCCGGGAATCGAATTAATTTTGGCAGGTGTTAATAAAGTAGCGTCCTTAACCGGATGAGCCACAATAAGATCTCCGGTATACACAGGATCAATCATTCTGGCGAGTTTGCCATTGATCCACAAATTGCCATATAGACGAATTCTTTTTTGCATTTGGCTTGAAATATTAAATTCATTAACCAAGGCATCTACAGCACGTTTTGCATTAATATTCTTCTTTACGATTAACCTGAATTCCATTCTTTTTAGAATAAACAATAAGTTAATAATGTCAACTTTGAACTATGTTTCAATCGGGTTTAAATTATATATTATTTGACGTTTTAAGCCTATTTTCTTACAATGTATAGCATGCATAAATAATTTTGCAATATAAATAATTTAGCAACTTGAAAAATGAATATGGAGGTGATCGCCATTTTGCAGTTTATAATTGGCTTGTTAATCGGTTTAGCAACAACTGTTGTCGTAACCGTTATTTATAAAAAAGGCTTGAGTAAACAGAGTAAAGAACTTGCAGCTGAAAGAATTAAAGCTAAAGAAGAAGCAAAACAATTAATTGTTGATGCTGAACTCCAAGGTGAAAATCGCAAAAGAGAATTGCTGTTGCAAACAAAAGAGGAAGTTCATCTCACTAAAACAGATTTGGAAAAATCAGCTCGTGAACAAAGACAAGAGTTACAACGTGATCGTAATCGACTAAATCAAAAAGAAGAGAATTATGAGCGTAAAGTTAATAATCTTGAACGTAAAGAAGAAGCTTTACAGATGAGAATAGAAGAAATAGATCATCAACAAAACCTGCTAAGTGAGAAGGAAAACAAAATTATCGCTGAAATGGAAAGGATCTCAGGATTAAGCATTAGTGAAGCCAGAGATCAGGTTCTAGACGAAGCGAGAGTAGAGTATCGTCATGATATGGCAATAATGTTACGTCAGATGGAAGAAGAAACAAATGAAATTGCAGAACGTGAAGCAAGAGAAATCATTGTTAACTCAATTCAGCGTTATGCATCGGATTATGTTTCAGAATCAACGGTTTCAGTAGTTGATCTGCCAAATGAAGAAATGAAAGGCAGAATAATTGGCCGAGAAGGCAGAAACATTAGAACTCTAGAGAATTTAACCGGTGTAGATTTAATTATCGACGACACACCTGAAGCTGTAATTATCTCAAGTTTCAATCCGGTTAGACGAGAAATTGCACGTTTAACACTTGAAAGATTAGTTTTTGACGGAAGAATTCATCCTTCGAGAATTGAAGAATCTGTAGCAAAAGCTAATAAAGAGGTTGAACAATCGATAAAAGAAGCGGGCGAAGAGGCGGTTTTTGAAACCGGAGTAGTCGGTTTGCATCCTGAGATTATACGTTTACTAGGGCGCATGAAATACAGAACAAGTTATGGCCAGAATGTGTTAAAGCATTCGATAGAAGTATGTTGGTTAACCGGTGCAATGGCAGCAGAACTTGGTTTAGATGTTATGTTAGCCAAGCGTGCCGGCTTATTACACGATATAGGTAAAGCTACAGACTTCGAACTTGAAGGAACGCATGTACAGATTGGATCTGAAATTGCTAAGAAATATAATGAAGGTCCGGTTGTAATCAATGCGATAGAATCACATCACGGTGATAAGGAAGCAACGGATTTGATTGCTAATCTAGTTGCAGCAGCTGATGCAATTTCAGCAGCCAGGCCGGGTGCGAGAAGAGAAAATGTCGAATCTTATATTAAGAGAATAGAGAGTCTGGAAGAGATTGCTAATTCTTTTGACGGTGTTGACAAAACTTATGCGGTTCAGGCGGGTAGAGAAATCAGAGTCATGGTAAAACCTGATCAGGTTACGGACGATGAAATGATCTTAAAAGCTCATGAGATTAGTAAAAAAATTGAAAATGAGCTTACATATCCGGGTATGATCAAAGTACAGATGATTCGCGAAAGTCGTGTTTCCGACTATGCAAAATAAAATAAAGGTTGAGTTTAATTAATTGTTAAGCTCAGCCTTTTTTTATTGTACATTTTTCTTACAATTTTTAATTATGGTACAATGTACGGCATGACAAATAGGATTAAAATCATATTTATCGGTGATGTTGTTGGTAGATCCGGTCGCCATATTGTAAAAGAAAAATTACCCGAACTTAAACAACGATATGGACTTGATTTTGTGTTTTGTAATGCTGAAAATTCTGCCGGCGGTATTGGGATAACTGCAATAACTGCGAAAGAGCTGTTAGAATCCGGTGTTGACGGAATTACTTTAGGAAATCATATCTGGGGACAACGTATCTGGTTACAGCAGGCAAGGCAGTTTAAGCAAGTTTGCAAACCGTTGAATGCGCCTGCAGCCTGGCCGGGATATGATCATGTTCATATTCAACAAAACGATTTTAGCCTTGTTTTGATCAGTTTAATGGGGCAAGCTTTTATTCAACCTGCATTGGCAAATCCATTTCGCACAATAAGAGAACAGCTTCCTTTGCTAAAAGATAAATATCAAACGGATAATGTAATTGTTGATTTTCATGCTGAAAGTACTGCAGAAAAAATAACCATGGGTTATTTGTTGGAAGATAAAGTATCGGCCGTTTTAGGAACGCATACTCATGTACAGACTGCAGACGAAAAAATTCTGGGTAATGGAACAGCCTTTATCTGTGATGTAGGAATGACCGGTCCGATGAATGGTGTTTTGGGTATGAGTAGAGATACCGCTGTTGAACGTGCTTTAAATTTGATGCCTGCATCATATCGTTTAGAGAAGGACTCCTTAACCGGATTGAATGCAGTTGTTTTATCATTGGATCCTCAAACAGGAAAGACAATTAACATAGAAAGAATACAGATTGTAGATAATGTTTTTAAATAAATTAAAATCTCAGATTGTAAAAGGCAAATTTGTCTGTACATTGCTTATTATTTGCGGTGTTTTACTCAGCTCTTGTTCACGTTCAGAAAAAGAACAAACTATAGATCAAGATCAATCCGATCTTGTAATAGAGTCTTCTGAGCAAAGTAACACTATTCAAGACCGTACAAATAGTCAATCAGCTGCTTTACGAGTGTATTGGCAGACGAGAACAGATTATAATCCTTTAAATACTTTTGATTATTCAGGGCGAGCAGCTTTTCAATTGATGTTTCGTTCAATTCTGCAAATTGATAAATCAAACGTATTAAGAATGGATTTAGCGCGCAATGTGATATTTGTTCCGGAAAAGAGTTTATACAGAATAGAATTGACTCCCGGTATTACTTTTTCTAATGGTCAATTGATCAGCTCAGCAGATTGTGCTGCTTCAATCATACAATATAGAGAAAACTTGCAAAAGTTTATCAACCCGGAAGCTAAAGATACAGTTGAAGAGGAGCTGTTAATTGAAGAAGAGGAACAGATCTCGGATCAAACTCAAGATTATTCTGAGAGGTTTAAAGACTATCCTGACCTGTTTAAGCTGCATCAGTTTTTTTCTGCACGAGAAATTAGTGAATTTATTGAAAGTAAGTTATTAGAAAAACAATTAGAATTATTAAATTTAATCAAAGACATTAAAATAATTGACAATGAAAAATTTGAGATTCTTTTGGTTGCGGATGACCAAACAGATCCAAAACAGAATCAGAGAGATGATGAACAAGAAGTGATCGAAGATCCGAATATAGATCAAGAAACATTAGAAGCTGATCAGATTACTGAAACTGAAACTGAAGCTGAAACTCCGGAAAACCATTATGAATTTGACCCGGGACTATTGTCCGGCTTAACAATGCCTATTATTCCTGCAGACCAAGTTAATTCAACCGGGATTATCAGCATAACCAGTGATAGGTATACTTATCAGGAATTCGACTCAGGAAAATTAATTTTGCAGTCAGTTGATCCCGATAAACCATTGCAACAAATTGAATTAATAAGCTATGCTAGCACTGCTGATGCTATGTCAGCATTAGTAAATGATCAATTAGATTTGATTCTATTAACTGAAGAGAATTATAACTTATATAGTAAACACGGTAGCCAGAATATTATTTCATTTCCCGGACAAAGATATTATTATTTTTCATTCGGTTCAGGAACAACGATCAATGATCCTGAAATACAAGAGCAAGTCCTTAATATTTGGCAAGTAAGAGATGATTTAGCATCTGATTTCTCAGGTGATCAATCAAAAAATCAATTGCCATTACAATATACAGATCAAGCAATTTCAGCTTTTGGGCTTTTTGAATTTGAAACGACTTTATTTTCAGATAATAAAATTACTGATTTGAGCCATGATCAATTGGAGCTAAGAATGATAGTACCTGAAACTAATCTTGAAAGTGACTGGGCATTCAGACTTAGAGAAAAATTATTAAACCTTAATCTGGATTTAAAAATTACATATATACCATTAGAAAACTATCCCGCAGCTATAGCAGAAGGAGATTATGATTTGGCTCTAAATCGACTTGATTTAGCATATCCGATGTCAATCTTTGATTCTTATGAGCAAATTTCTTCCGGAATTACAGAAAGATTCACTGAAGAAGATAATGCTTTAGCACATGAAATAGATGTATATTTTAATTCTGTCGATCGTCATACCGATCCAAAAATATTTAGTGAAAAAAGCATTTCTTATAGAACACTTATTTTTGAAAATTTCAACGAATTGAATATATTAGGGATAGGTTTTGCTCCTACAGGGATTTTTCTTTCGAAAAATGTTGAAGGTACAACTGAATCCTATTTGGCAGAGCCGTATCTGGGTGTGGAGGAATTATGGGTTTGGCAATAATGATAACTTTGGTAATTGTTTTACTCGATCAGATTACTAAATATCTGATTGTGAATAATTTGGCACTCGATGAGAGTATTATTGTAATTAAGGATTTCTTTTCTATTCACCACATCAGAAACAGTGGCGCTGCTTGGGGAATCTTTTCAGATAAAAGTTGGGGCATACATCTTTTAACTATCATATCATTAGTAGCTTCCTTGTTTATTTTATATCTGATTTTTATAAATAAAATAAGACCGGCACAAGTTCTTTTAGCTTTAATTTTGGGAGGAAGTTTAGGCAATTTAATTGATAGAGTCCGTTATAATAATGTAGTTGATTTTCTCAGTTTTAAATTTGGTACTTATTATTTTCCGAATTTTAATGTTGCAGATATGTCAATTGTAGTTGGGGCAATTTGTCTAGCAGTTTATTTCATGGTAAAACCTGACCAATTAGAACAAATACGAATCTCACATAAAGCAGATCAGATAACAAATGAGGAGAAATAATTGCAAGAATCAAGAAGAATAATTATGGACGAAAAAGCTGTCCGGATTGACAAATGGTTAGCAATGAAATTTCCGGAATTCTCCCGTTCTCAAATTACAACAGCGATTCGTGAAGGCAATATTACAGCAGGAAATACGATTAATCTAAAACCGAAGGATATTCTTCCGCCGGGTACTGAAATTATAGTAAGACTAATAAATAATGATAGCTTTGAATTTGAACCTCAACCTCAAACTATGCCACTAGATATTATATATGAAGATCAGGATCTGATTGTTCTTAATAAACCGATTAATTTGGTTGTGCACCCCGGAGCAGCTAATTCTGATCGAACCTTAGTTAATGGATTGCTTGAATACACTAAGGGTAATTTATCTGATATAAACGGCAAACAAAGGCGGGGTATTATTCATCGCTTGGACAAAGATACATCCGGTTTGATTTTAATTGCTAAAAACAATAAATTTCATCAAGCGATGCAGGACTTGTTCAAAAAAAGAAAAATTCAAAGAATTTATCGAGCACTTGTTTGGAATGTACCGAAAAGTCCAAAAGGAACAATAGATGCACCAATTGGTCGTGATCCTTTAAACAGGACAAAAATGGCTGTGATTCCGGATGGAAAATCCGGATTGACTTATTTCAGTCTCTTGTCCGAGTTTAATTATGGTATAAACCATACGCCAGCCAGTGAATTAGAAGTTGAGTTATATACCGGAAGAACTCATCAGATACGAGTGCATTTAGCTTACATCAACTTGCCTATTATAGGTGATCCTCTTTATAATTTGGGCAGAGATAAATTTGATTTGCCGGCCCAAGCTTTGTTTGCTGCAAAACTAAAGTTTGAACATCCATTTAGTTTTGAAAAGCTGGAATTTGAGATTGAAGCTCCGGCTTATTATAAACAAGCTGTTATGCGTTTAAGTAACCAACTATAAAAGGATGATTATTTTGAGGAGAAATGACACACAAGTATAGATTACTACAGATTTCAATATCATTGATCTTAATTATTTCCGGTTTTATTTTGGCCAGACATTTTATATTGGTTCGAGCAGAATTGGATAATACTGTCAATATTGCTGAAATACAAAAAGCACAGCAAGAGTTGACGGAACTAGAAAATGAGCGTGACAAAATAGAGTTGGAATATCAAATTATGCGTAAAGAGTTATCGGATTTGTGGCATGAAGTAATTGCTGATGATGAAACTCAAGAAGTTGATATCCTGAATTCATTAGAAGATACTCGAAAAAAAGCCGGATTAACAGATGTTAAAGGTCACGGTTTAGTCCTGACGATCAATGATAAGGAAGGCTATGATCCATATGAAGATCCGATTGAATCTCTGATTCATGATCAAAATATCATTTATCTAATTGATCTATTAGCAGACAATGGAGCTCAGGCAATTTCAGTTAACGATCTACGTGTAGTTAATTCCAGTAAGATTTTTTGTATAGGTACAACCATTCTTTGTAATAAACAAAGAATGTCGCCTCCTTATATAATTAAGGTTATTGGACCTCAGGAACAAATGAAAATAGCTTTAGATGCAGATCCTGTCTATTCCAAATTGCAAGAAGCCCCTTATCTGGTCAGATTCTCGTATCAAATGATTCCTGATCTGATCATTAAAGCTTATGAAACGCCGGGTACAATAGAAAAAGATATAGAGTTTTTGAATCCGGTGACTGAGTCAATAAATTAGATCTCAATTATGTTCGAGATTTTAGGAGAAAATGATGAGAATTAAAAATCTGATCGGAAAATATGGTGTAGTTACAATAATTGCAATAATATTGGGTATTGCTCTAGCATTGCAAATCAAAACCACTAATGTTTCTGCTTATGAAAGCAGAGATATTATAGAGCTACAGAACAATGTTCGAAGCTATGCTGAAAAAAATGCAGAATTAAACGAACGTAATGCATCATTATACGAAGAGATTGAAAAATTGCGCGAAGATCAAGCTAAAGGTGATATCTATTACGAAGATATTTTGCAAGAAAAAGAAAAGATGGCAATTTTTGCGGGATTAACTGCCGTACAAAACTCCGGGATTGTAATAAATATGGGAATGACCGGACAGTCAATGATTTCTGATTCTTATCTCAGATTGATAGTAAATGAACTCAATACCTTAGGTGCTCAAGCAATTTCTATTAATGATCAGAGAAAAGTTGCAACAACTGAAATAAGAGCAACCAGTGAGAATATTATTATCAATGGAGTGGGATACCCGAGGAATGAAGACTTTGTAATTAAAGCTATCATTAATCCTGATCAGCAAGCTTCGGCAATTATTACCTTAGAAACATTAAAAAAATCAATCCAGGATCGAGAAGATGCCGACCACCAACTAGATATGAGTATAGCGGCGGAAGATAAAGTGATCATTCCTGCTTTGAGTGAAGATAGTATTGTCTACAAAACAGATTTGTTAAGGCCTGTAGACGATGATTAAGAGAAAGGATTTGCAATAAAAGATATGGCAATAGAGACATTTACAGTTTCCCCTTCCGAAGGTATTAAACTATTAGGTCAGTTAAACTCCAATGCGAGACAAATTGATAGTGCATTCGGTGTAAAAACTGAATTGGTTGCAAACGGTTTATGTGTGAGTGGTGAACCTGGGCAGATAGCAAAAGCAATTCAGGTTTATGAGAGATTACTGGAAGGCATTAGGAGAGGTGCTGAAGTTGATTCGCAATTGGTAAATTACTTAACTAATTCAGTTTTAGCCGGGGACGATGAAGAAGTAGATTTCAGTCCTGATCTAATTTGTGTTACTGCTAAAGGAAGACCTGTTCACAGCAAAACATCCGGACAGAAAAAATATGTTACGGCAATTCAGAAAAATGAATTAACATTTGCAATAGGTCCTGCAGGGACAGGAAAGACTTATCTGGCAGTTGCTATGGCAGTTAAAGCTTTTCGTGCCCAAGAGGTATCCCGGATTATTCTTACACGACCGGCTGTTGAAGCAGGCGAGAAGCTCGGCTATCTTCCGGGTGATCTGCAAATGAAAGTTGATCCTTATATGAGACCTCTATATGATGCTCTATATGATTTGATGGGTTATGAAGCGTATCAAAAGAATTTAGAAAGAGGTATAATTGAGGTATCGCCTTTAGCTTATATGCGTGGCCGCACATTGGATGATTCATTTATTATTCTGGATGAAGCGCAGAATACAACCCCTGAACAGATGAAAATGTTTTTAACCAGAATAGGTTTTCATTCCAAAGCTATTGTTACAGGTGATATTACACAAATAGATTTACCTGCGAGCACCAGTAGTGGATTGGTCGGTGTGCAGAAAATCCTAAACACTGTTGAAGGAATCGAATTTGTACATCTAACTGCGAAAGATGTAGTTAGAAATGATTTAGTGCAACGCATTATAGTAGCTTATGAAAAGGCAGATACAGCAAAAAGCAAACGCAGAAAGTAGGTTTTTAATGAGCAAACAGGTTAAACAAAAAATTCGTGAAGTGAAGATACCTAATTCAACTTCACGGAAAAAACCTTTGCAAGATAAAAGCAAGAGAATTTTTTTAGGGATCCTGACAGGAGTAATTGTTTACATCGCAATTTCGATGATCGTTTATGCCGGATCCTTACCTACGACATATCAGCTGAGTGTGAATGATATTAGTGATTATGATATTAATGCTCCAAGGACTATTATTGATAAAAGTGCTACTAGAGACAGGGCTGAGGAAGCAAAAGCTGCTGTGTCTTCCATAATGGTCAAAAATGAGAAAACTACCGCTGTTTCTTTAGCAAACATCGAAGTTTTTTTGGATATTGTTAGTTCTAGAAGAGAACGTCTGTATTTTGGTGACGGAACAACTAAAACAACTCCTGCGGAAAAAAATGAGAGCCAGACAACACCAGAAGACAATGAGGAGAATGATCAGAAAACGACAGAAAAAACCCAGAACAATATCCTAACACCATCGGAAGATGAAATAGTAACTGCTGCTACTTCAATGGTTTCACAAATTAATCAAAGTTTTGATATCAACTTTGATATTAATGATGCACGACAATTGCTCAGTATGGAAAACACAAGATTTGATCATTTTTCAAGCAAGTTACGTGATATGTCCAACATTATCATGCAGCAAGCTTTAGAAGAGGAACAGCTGACAAAAACTATCGAGGATACAATCAACAAGAATTCCGAAGAACAAGTTTACTTTACTGCTGATAATGAAATTATTGAATTTGTCTTAAATAAATTGCTAAAACCTAATGTAGAGTATGATGCAGAGGCAACCAATAAAGCAAAAGAAGATGCTGCTAAACAGATTGAAAATAATCCGATCATGATAAATCAAGGAGTACGAATTGTATCCCAAGGAGATCTGATTACGGAAGATATTTACAATATTTTGGAAGAGCTTAATTTAACTGACAGCGGACAATTTGATTGGTATAAATTTGCCGGGATAGCATTAATGAATGTTATCCTTTTATTGATATTAGTTATTTTCTTTAGATTTTTTAAACTGGATGTTCTATTTACCAGTCAGACTATTTGGTCTTTAATAATGGCCTTGTTGATTCCTTTAATTATCTCTTTTTATTTGTCTGATACCTATCCTTTATCAGCTACGATTTATTTTTCAACGGTTATTATTTGTGCTTATTTTGACTTGAAAACTTCAATGGTTGTGTCAGCGGTATTAGTTTTGGCGAGCTATCCGATGACTTCATTTCATCCATATTATTTACCGGTTACAATGACCGGTTGCTTAGTTGCTGCTTTCTTTGCCCGCAAAATCAGTAGAGAAGATAATTATGTAAAATTAATTATTGCAACAACTCTGGCCAGCTTATCTATGGTCTTGGCTCTGGGAATTGTTCAAAAGGATACGATGTCAATCTTAACCACTAATGTCATTTCGACAGCTATCTCAGCTATGATCTCGGTTATTGCAGCTATCGGAGTTATGCCTATTTTTGAAATGCTGTTTAATACGGTTTCACCAATCAAAATCATCGAATTGTCACAGCCGGGTCATCCTTTGTTGAAACGCTTGTTTACCGAAGCTCCCGGTACATCACAACATTCAATGATGGTTGCAAACTTAGCGGATTCGGGCGCTGAAGCTATTGGAGCAGATGCAACTTTAGCACGAGTAGGTGCTTACTACCATGATATCGGAAAACTGGAAAATCCTTTGATGTTTACAGAAAATCAAGTTGGTGAAAATCCTCATGATCGCTTAACTCCTGAAGAAAGCTGTCGTATTATTACAGCTCACACGGAGGATGGTTTGAAGTTGGGACGTAAATATCGTTTACCTGAACCTGTCTTAAAAATGATCCATGAACATCACGGAACGACAGTTTTACAATATTTTTATCATAAAGCTAGTCAAATAGCTGAAAAGGAGGGTAAAGAAGCACCAAATAAGGATGCCTATCGTTACCACAATCCATTACCCAGTTTCCGTGAATCCGCTGTTTTGATGCTAGCTGATTCAGTTGAAGCTGCTATGAAATCATCTGATATTGATAATTTACCGGAAGCTGAAAAGTTTATGCGTAATATATTCAAAATAAAGATCGATCAGGATCAATTGTTTAATTCAGGTTTATCTTTTCATGATATTGAATTAATTCTGCAAGCGTTCCTGCAAGTTTATGCCGGACAATTCCATAGTAGAATTAAATATCCTGACACCGATGAAGATAATTTGGAAGTTGCTGTTGCTAATGAATAATCCTAAGTTAAATATAGAATTATATTTTTCTGATTTAACATCTGACTCAGAATCAGAGGAACGTGAATCAAACTTTAGCTACGAATTAAAGTTGCAAACACCTGAGCTGTTAAGAAGCTTGCTGGTTGACTTGAGCTATCTGATCTTGACTAAAGAGCAAGCGATCAATGCATTATTAGCAGCTCAACAGCTTAATCTACAAGTAGAGGTGTCCTTAGTCTCAGCGCAAACAATGAAAAAGATCAATCAACAATCAAGAGATATCAATCAAATAACAGATGTACTATCGTTTCCTAATTTTTCTTTTGATTTATTACAAAAAAATAGATTTGCCTCAAAATGTGAAACTGGGCAATTTGATTTTAAGATTGAAAGATATTATTGGCTTGACCCGGATGCCGAGCAGGGAAAGATCAGTTTAGGAGAAATATTAATTTGTCCCTTACGGGCAGCTGAACAGGCCGCTGATTTGCAACATACCTTACTGAGAGAGATTTGCTTTTTATATATGCATGGCTTATTGCATTTATGTGGTTACGATCATCAAACAGAAGAAGATTCCAAGCTGATGTTTTCTTTACAGAGAATAATTCTACCTGAATTGGAAAAAATCATTACTAAATATAATAGTGAGGCTAACCATGCTGAAAAATAGCTATAAATCAGGGATTGTGACTCTTGCCGGAAGAACTAATGTAGGAAAATCTACCTTGATCAATCAAATAATGCAAACTGAAATAGCAATTGCTACTCATAAACCGCAAACAACAAGACATTTGATCAAAGGTGTTTATCAAGATGACGAGGGTCAGATAATCTTTGTTGATTCACCAGGTATGCATCAACCAGCCGATCGATTAGGGCACAGTATGCGAAAAGCAGCCTCGGTTGCAATTCAAGAAACAGATTTGGTAGTTTTATTAGTTGATGCCAGATCAGAAAATAAAATCGATGAGGTTGAAAAGCAAATCATAAAGCTTGCCGTCTCAAATGATATTCCGTTAATTTTGGCTATTAACAAAATAGATTTAGTAGCTAAAGAAAAGCTCTTACCCTTGATCCAAATCTATATAGATTATGCAGATTTTAGATCAGTGGTGCCTATTTCTGCCAAATTAAAGGATGGTCTTGACCTTTTATTAACAGAAATAAAAAATAATTTACCTGAAGCGCCGGCTCTAATTGTAGATGATACTTATACTGATCAGACGGAAAAAATCTTAGCAGCAGAATATATTAGAGCAGAAATTATTGAACAAATCTCGGATGAAATCCCTTATAGCGTTGCTATAAGAATTGATCAATTTAAGGAGTTTTTCAACGAACAGAATATTCGGCGCAGAGTTCAAATTCATGCAACAATTTTTGTTGATCGTGATAATCATAAAATGATCTTATTAGGCAAAAAGGGACAACAAATTGCAGCAATAGGGAAGGCCAGTCGGATTAGAATTAGTGAAATGCTTGATTGCCCTTGTGATCTGATGCTATTTATCAAAGTATCTCCTGATTGGCGCAACAAATATTCAAAATTAAAAGAACTTGGTTATCAGAGTCAAGATATAGATTTATGAGTTTTTTAAAAACTAAAGGTTTCGTCTTGCAAAGTATTGCTTATCGCGATTCAAATATACTATTAAAGATCCTTACCCCGGAGCACGGCTTATTGACTTGTTCCGCTCAAGGTGCTAGAAGCAAAAGAAGTAACTTAAAAATAGCCACAAATCCATTCGTCTTTGCTGAGTATGAATTATTCCATTATCGGGAACGTTATCGTATTCAATCAGCCAATGTAATTGACGCCTATTTGCCTTTGATGGAAGACATTAAGCGTTTAACATGTGTGTCTCATTTGGCGGAATTGGTCTTGGATGTTTTGAGGCACAATCCGCAAGGACAGACTTCTTATCCTTTTTGGGCATTTGCATCATATAAAATTTCAACTGATCCGGATCCGGTATTAATAACCGGTTTAGCTCAAATAAAATATTTGTCTGAACAGGGTTTTGCTCCCTGGGTTGATAATTGTTTAATTTGCGGAAAGAGTTTTTCGGATTTAGGCGCAAGGTTTTATTTTGCAGAAGGTGGGTTTATTTGTGAAGAGAGAGCTTGTCGTAAGAGTGTTGGTTCATCTTCAATTATGGACTTATCCATTGGTGCACTTGCAGCTTTAAGTTTTTTAATCCGTAATCCTTATGAAAAATGTTATAACTTTAAATTATCAAAAGAAGTGAGAATAGAAATTATTAATTTTTCTGAACGTTACTTAACATATGTAATGGAAAAAGATTACCAAAAACTGGCAATACTCAGGTCACTTGAAAGTTTTGAAGTAAGCTACAATGATCAATCTAAAGGCAAACTCGACAAATCGTGATCTTGCCAGAATACTTTTATCTCAGACAGTAGATCACGGTAATTATCAAAACTATTAACCCGCCAATCAACAGGAAAAATTGATTGCCATTCAGGATTTGTATAGCGATCATCTATTAAAACAGCAAAGCCGATATCATTTTTACTCCTGATTAACCTACCCACAGCTTGTTGAACACGGTTAAATCCGGGATATTGATAGCCGTAAGCACGGCCACCTTCATATTTTTCAGCATAATATTGAGTCATGATTTCACGTTCCGGTGAGATCTGTGGTATTCCGGTACCTATTACAATAACTCCGGAAAGCTTTTCTCCCTGTAAATCTATCCCTTCATTAAAGTGACTACCCAACACAGCAAATGCTATTAGACTGTTATCACCAAATGTATCAAACTTTTTAAGAAATGATTTTTTTTGTAATTCAGTCATATTTCTGCTTTGAAATAATAATTCAACCTGTTCAGGTATTGAAATTTTCTTTAACAGATTTTGTATTGTAAACAAATATTGATAAGAAGGAACAAAGATCAAGTAATTTCCTTTATGGATCAGACATGCTTGTAAAATAAATTCTGTTATTTGGGGCATTGTCTGTTCACGATCCTTATAGCGTACTGAATACTCAGTTAAAGCTCCTATCATGCGATTCTCAGTTGGGAATGGCGAGGCGAGTGACATAGTTTCAGCAGGTTGATCATTTATTTTATTGTTTAACAGACTGTGATAATAATTAATTGGTGATAATGTTGCAGAAAAGAAAATAGTTGGATGTTTATTACTATAGCAATTAGTGATATGCTTTGCTGTATCAAGCGCTAGCAAATAGCAATTGAGATAACCTTCTCTATTTGGTCGAAATGCAGTGATATATGCATCATTAAAATAAAAGTCAGCTACTTTTGTAAAGTAGAGCAAATCAAACCAAAAATCGAGTACTTGTTGTCTGCTTTCAAACATTCTCTGTTGGTCAAGAAATTCTCTTAATTGATAGATCATTCTACCGATTTTTGTAACCAAGAGATCAGGTAATTGTTTTACTCCAATGAAATCGTGGTCGATCAGCCACTTAGAATTCAATTTTTCAACGAAAAAACTGTTTTGAGCGGGTTTTTTACCTGCTTTAAAAATTCGCGAAAAACTGTCAAATTCGTTAATCATTACTTCAAACAAATCAATCAAGGTACCATATTGACTTGCAAAGTTAAGATTTGGCTGTCGGAGCAGATTTCTGATTTTAATAAAATCCATAGCGCACAGTGCTGCAGAATACATGGTTCTTGCTCTGGCAGGTAGATTGTGGGCTTCGTCAACTAAAATAGCCGTTTTATCATTTTGATTAGCATTATCAAAATATCTAATCAATTTTGCTTGTGGATCAAAAATATGATTATAATCCCCGATAATCACATCACAATATTCAGAGAAATCCAAAGACAACTCATGTGGACAGACTTGATGTTTGAGTGCAAATTCGGTAATTTGCTTTGGCCTTATATCGTGCAAAGATAACAAATCATTAATTGCATCAGGCAATCTGTAATAATAATCAACTGCATAAGGACAAATAGTTTGATCACAAAATAAGTCCGGCTGTACGCAGATTCGTTCTTTGGCTTTTAAAAGAATACTGCGAATCATGCAACCGCAGTTTCTGAGAATGTCTAAACTTTGCAAAGCAACATCTCTGGTTGAAATCATTGCCGTTGCATAGAAAACTCTGTTCACATATTGAACACTTAAGGCTTTTAGAGCAGGGTAGAGTGTGCCCATTGTTTTTCCAATGCCGGTTGGAGCTTGGATCAAAATTGTTGAATTATCTCGAATTGTAGCTAAGGTCTGACGAATCATCTCTGCCTGACCTGCACGTAGTTCAACAAAAGGAAATGCTGAGTTTTGAATTGAACTGTTACGTAAATCTTGCCAAAGAAAAATATTTCGCATACGAGAAATAAATTCCCGGCAAGTAGATTCCATGAATGTGCTTAATTCGGACCATGTTAGATGTTTGACCTTTTCAACTACTTCTTGATGATCGACTGCAATATAGATTAATTTTAAGGTTATCGAATCAGCTTGTAGTGATTTCTCTATTGCATTAATCAATTCAGATTTATTCTTTTTGATTAATTTAGGATAATAGTCCGGATTGATATCTTTAAGTAAATTTGCATATATCTTTAGTTGTGCCCAATGTACAGGATCACCCGATTCCGGTAAGAATTGACTATTACCTTGAAAACTCTTAACTTCATATAAAATTAATTGATTGTTTTTTATGCTGAGATTATCCAAGCGACCATTAACGATTAAATCTAACTGAGATAAATGATAAACCCCTGTTAAGCTGAGTTCTGAATAATGATAATCAAAATTTTCAGTATTATCCTTTAAATATTCAGAAAATTTCCGGTGCAACTTTATTCCGTCTAACGAATCAATTCCGCCATAAACAGGCATAGCTAATCCACCACTACGATGGATCAATTGAGCTAATCTAGTGGCTGAAATGTTTATTTGATTATTTGTGGAATTATTTTGCATGTTTAAACATTTTAACAGAAATAAGGGGTAGATAGAATAAAAAGGTCTTACTACATATAGCAAGACCTTTTAGATGGTGCGGAAAACAGGACTTGAACCTGCACGATCTTGCGATCACTAGCACCTGAAGCTAGCGCGTCTGCCAATTCCGCCACTTCCGCATGGATTAAGCAAAATTAATGATAATCAAATTATCATAATAATGCAAGTTCATTATTTGAAATGTAACTCGGATAAAATGAAAAATCCATTAATGAACTTTAATCACAGCAAAAAATTCTATTGTAATCTATAAGACTCTATAGATAAAACAAACAATTTAGATTAATTAACAAGAAAAATGGGATAAATGAACATAGATTATTTTATTTATTTACTATAGAATACATATTCAATAATAAGAATATTTATACATTGATGGAAAAATCAAGTAACTGACAAGTTGGAAATAAGAATAGAAAGAAAATCTCTTTTATTATGAAAAAAGTATTTATTGATGGTAAAGCCGGTACAACCGGTTTAAGAATATACGATAGAATAAAAGATTATCAAGATATTGAATTGATAACTTTAAGTGAAACTGCCAGGAAAGATTTGGCAGCCAGAAGACAAGCCTTAAATAGTGCAGATATTGTCTTCTTATGCTTACCTGATCAAGCAGCTAAAGAGGCAGTCAGTTTGATTGAAAATCCGGCAACAATTGTAATAGACACGTCAACCGCTCATCGAACGGATCCAAATTGGACTTATGGCTTTCCTGAATTATCTGATAAAAATAGAGAACAAATTATAAGATCTAAAAGAATTAGTGTTCCGGGCTGTCATGCTTCTGGTTTTATTGCTTTAATTCATCCTTTAATTAACGCAGAAATAATACCTCAGTCCATATATTTAAATTTTACCTCTTTAACCGGTTATAGTGGTGGCGGTAAAGTGATGATTGGAGAATATAATGATCCAAAACGGGCAGCTGCCTTAAAATCACCAAGACAATATGCATTAAAACAAAACCACAAACATTTAATAGAAGTTAAGACCGTTACGGGTATGGATCATTTACCTCATTTTAGTCCGATAGTTGCCGATTATTATAGCGGGATTCAGTTGACGATACCTTTATTAGCTCAACAATTAGTACCCGGAAAATCGATTCAAGATATCATAGATCTCTATCAACACAAGTATCGTGGTCCTGTGGTAAGTTACCAAGAGAACCTTGATGATAATGGCTTTATTGCTGCCAATAAACTCGAAGGTTCTGACAGTATGATAATCACAGTTGAGGGCAATCGAGATAGAATTCTATTGCTCAGTATCTATGACAATCTTGGCAAAGGTGCTTCCGGAGCAGCATTACAGTGTTTGAATATTATTCTTAATAAACCGGAAACATATAAACTGGAAATATATGATAAGGAAGAGAAATGAAGAGAATTAAACATGGTGTTTGTGCTGCTCAAGGTTTTAAAGCTGCCGCTATCCACGCCGGCATCAGACAAAATCATCATAAGCTTGATCTGGCATTGATTGCAAGTGAAGTAGAAGCAAAAGCTGCTGCTGTATATACAAAAAATCAGGTCAAAGCAGCTCCAATTTATTTAACTAAAAAACATCTGGCTGACGGAAAAGCTAAAGCTATTATTTGTAATAGTGGCAATGCTAATGCTTGCACCTTCGATGGTATGGAAATTGCTAATCAAACATCTAAGTTGTTAGCAAAGGAACTAGGGATTAATCCCCAGGATGTAATTGTAGCCTCAACAGGTGTAATTGGACAACGTTTAGCAATTAAACCATTTCAAGATAAAATGACTGATTTAGTACTCGGGTTAGGGAATAATTCTGAACAGGCTGCTAAAGCGATTATGACCACTGATCTTAAACTAAAAGAGATTGCAGTGAGTTTTGAGCTGAACGGTATTGAATGTAATATCGGAGGAATTGCTAAAGGTTCAGGTATGATTCATCCTAATATGGGAACAATGCTTGCTTTTATTACAACTGATTGCGAAATTAGTTCGCAAATGTTAGATCAAGCTCTAAAGACAGATGTAGAGAAGTCTTTTAATATGGTTAGTGTAGATGGTGATACCTCGACCAATGATATGGTTTGTATTTTAGCCAATGGTCTAGCTCACAATAAGCCAATTACTGCTCCGGGGCCGGATTATAAAATATTTTGTGAAGCATTAAATATTATAACGACTTATTTAAGTAAATTAATTGCAGCTGATGGTGAAGGAGCAACTAAATTATTGGAGTGTTCTGTCTTTGGTGCAAAAACAAAAACAGCTGCACGTAAAAGTGCAAAAAGTGTGATCAGTTCATCATTAGTCAAAGCTGCTTTTTTTGGAGCAGATGCGAATTGGGGTAGGATATTGTCAGCTTTAGGTAATAGTGGTGCAGACATTGATTTATCTAATATCAAAATTTCTTTAAAGTCAAAACAAGGTCAAATTGTTGTTTGCGAGAATGGGATTGCTATTGAATTTTCGGAAGACAAAGCTAAAGAAATTTTATTAGAGGACGAAATTCAAATTGAGATCATCTTAAATCAGGCGCAATTCAATGCTACTGCTTGGGGATGTGATTTGACTTACGATTACGTGAAGATTAACGGAGATTATCGTACTTAATTTGAAAAACAAGTAAAGGAAATAATGAGATGGAATATTCAAATGCTGAAAGAGCAAGTATCTTGGTTCAAGCTTTACCTTATATTCAGAATTACAATGGAAAAATAATTGTGGTTAAATATGGTGGTAATGCAATGGTAGAGAATCAATTGATTGATTCGACAATGAGAGACATCGTTCTGTTAACTTTAATAGGTGTAAAAGTTGTCTTAGTTCATGGCGGTGGGATTGAAATCAATCAAACTCTTAAGGCAATTGGTAAAAAGAGTGAATTCATCAATGGACTAAGAGTAACTGATCAAGAAACTATCAGAGTAGTCCAGATGGTTTTAGCGGGTAAAGTAAATAAAGATCTAGTCAATTTGATTCAGAGTAAAGGCGGCAAAGCTATCGGTCTTTCCGGAATTGACGGCAGCATGATAGAAGCAAAAATTAAAAATCAGGATTTAGGTTACGTAGGCGAAATTGAAAAAGTTAATGTTAATCCCATTTTAGATATGATCGATAAAGGATACATCCCTGTGGTTTCTACTATTGGTAGAGATCAAGAAGGTAATATTTATAACATTAATGCCGATACTGCAGCTGCAAAAATTGCGGGAGAATTAGGTGCTGAAAGTCTGATTACTATGACTGATATAGCAGGAATTTTATATGATCAAAATGATCCTGAAACTTTATTATCGGTTGTTAAACTAAGTCAGATCGATCAGCTGATTGCTGATCAAGTAATAACCGGAGGCATGATTCCGAAAGTGGAATGTTCCACCAATGCCTTAAAATGGGGTGTCAAAAGAGTGTTTATTATTGACGGTCGAATTCCACATTCTTTATTGATTGAAACTTTGACCGATGCCGGTATAGGCACAATGTTCATTAAAGATTAAGGAGTATCTATGATTATTAAACAATTAGATGATCAATATATTGCTAATACCTATAATAGATTTCCGGTTACAATCACCAAAGGTAAAGGTTCTATAGTTTGGGATGAACAGGGAAAAGAATATATTGATCTGTCCGGGGGAATAGCGGTGAACACGTTCGGCTTTGCCGATCAAGATTGGCTAGAGGCGATAAATAATCAATTAAATCAAGTTCAGCATACTTCAAATCTGTATTATACTGAGCCGGCTACAAAGCTTGCTGAATTGCTTTGTCAAAGAACCGGATTGAAAAAGGTTTTTTTCTCAAATTCAGGTGGGGAGGCAAATGAATGTGCGATTAAAGTTGCACGAAAATATGCTGCTGATAAAAAAGGTTCAGATTACTTTACTATAATAACCTTAGTAAATAGTTTTCATGGGAGAACAATCACCACACTTGCAGCTACCGGACAAGCTTCTTTCCATCAAGATTTTACTCCTTTGACCGAGGGTTTTGTTTATGCAAAAGCTAATGATTTTTCTGAAATAGAAAAGCTTGCTTCTCAGCACAAATGCGCTGCTATTATGTTAGAAGTTGTGCAGGGTGAAGGAGGGGTTAATGTGCTTGAACAAGGCTATCTCAAACAAGTAGCCGAATTTTGTCAAAAACATGATTTATTATTGATAATTGATGAAGTGCAAACCGGTAATGGACGTACAGGTGAATTATTTGGCTATATGAATTTTGATCTTAAGCCGGATATAGTGAGTACTGCAAAAGGTTTGGGCGGAGGTTTGCCTATAGGCGCAACTTTATTAGGTGAAAAAGTAAAATCTACCTTAACTCCCGGAACTCATGGTTCTACATTTGGTGGGAATCCTGTCTGCTGTGCCGGTGCTCTCAGTGTCATTCAAAGAATTGATGCCGAATTATTAACTGAAGTAAAACAAAAATCCGAGTTGATTCGTAGTTCTTTAATAGGTAGTAGTGGTATTAAAGATGTATCAGGACTTGGCTTAATGCTCGGTATCGAAACTGAAAGAAAAAATCTGGAAGTCATAGAAGAATGTATTGAACAAGGTGTACTGGTTATTTCTGCCAAAGATAAAGTTCGTTTATTACCTGCGCTCAATATATCTCAGGCAACGCTGATCAAGGCTATAAATGTTATAAAAGAAATTTGCGCAGTTTAAATTATATGAATGGTTGTACTAATATGAATTTGAAAAATAAAGACTTTCTAAAAATAATAGATTATTCATCTCAAGAAATTAATTATTTAATTGATCTAGCTATTGAATATAAAAACAAAAAAAATAAAAGAATACCGCATCGTGAATTCGAAGAGTACAATGTTGCTTTGATTTTTGAAAAATCCAGTACTAGAACCAGATGTAGTTTTGAAGTTGCAGCCCACGATTTAGGAATGGGTTCAACTTATATAGATTCCCATAATTCGCATTTGGGTTTAAAAGAGAGCATTGAAGATACTGCGAAAGTTCTTGCCGGAATTTATGATGGAATTTGTTATCGCGGTTTCGGTCAAGAAATCATTGAAGAAATAGCAAAACATGCAACAGTTCCTGTTTGGAACGGCTTGACCGATCAAGCCCATCCAACTCAAATATTAGCAGATCTGATGACTATGAAAGAGAAATTTGGCCGTTTGCAAGGTCTGAAAATTGTCTATCTGGGAGATGCAAGATTTAATATAGGAAATTCACTCTTAGTGGGAGCTGCCAAAATGGGTATGGATTTTACTGTTGCAGCACCCAAGGATTTTTTCCAAAAGCAACAATTGATCAAAAAATGTAAAAAAATAGCTGAACAAACCGGAGCAAAAATAAGTTTTGAAGAAAACGTCAAAAAAGCGGTTATTGATGCTGATGTTCTTTATACTGATGTCTGGGTTTCTATGGGTGAACCGGAGGAATTATGGACTCCAAGAATTGAACAACTAGCACATTGTCAGGTAAATCAAGAGTTAATTAATTTAGCTGATCCGGATGCAATCTTTATGCATTGTTTGCCCGCATTCCATGATTTAAAAACTGCAACTGCAAGAGAAATTAATTTAAAAATAGGTATCCAAGAAATGGAAGTAACGGATCAAGTTTTCCGAAGCAAACAGTCTTTAGTTTTTAAACAAGCTGAGAATCGAATGCACACCATTAAAGCAATTATGGCTGCTACAATAAACAAATACTAATTATTATATAAATCCATTTGATTATCTTACAGATAGTAATATGCTTATAGTACAAAGTACTTTTAAGAATATTGTTGATAGTAACTAATGAAGAGGTAATCGAGTAGATATGGAAAACAGTAAAAAAACTGAAAAAGTACGAATTTTCAGGAGCATTAAAGAATTACCGAGACATTTTCAGCGTCAATGGAAAAGCATTTTAGTTTTTGCGATTGTCTTTCAATTATTAATGTCGTTTTTAATCAAACCAATTTCTTTTGGTTTGGGCAATAGTATTTTACGCCGAGCAAATATCCCTTCCTTACGTCTTGATTCACTTAGTTTAGCAGCAAGTAAACCTTTGTTTTGGTTAGTAGTATTTGTAGGCATGGTAGGATTTGCTTTTTTGATGTTGTTTCAGCTTTCCAGTTATGTGTTTTTAAGTTCCACAGAGCATCGAACAAATCAACTGTGGTCGGACTTAGGAATAGTATTACGGCGTATTCGTTATATGCTCTTACCAAGACGTTTATTACTTTTATTATTAATGTTGCCAATTCTGATCATATTAGGATTAACCTATAATCAAACCGTATTATCCGGTTTTCAAGTTCCTAAATTTATCCAAGAACATATCTTTTCTAACAATACTTTGGCTTCGCTAGCAACAATCTTGGCTTTGCTTGTAACCTATGCCGGATTACCTTTGGCTTTTGTATTGCATGGTTTTATTAGCGGAGGTTTGGGTTGGCGAGCAGCTTTAAAACAAAGTCTGCGTTTAACTAAGAGACAAAGTATTCGGCTACTTATTTTAATTATTATTGTTCAGTTGATTACCGCTTTTATTATTCACGTACTCAGATTAACTGTCTTGACAGTTGTCTACGGAATAATAGTATTAACTCGTGGAAATCAGCTAACAGGCTTTGATTTTAGCTTGATGCTTGGAGTCAGCAGATTAATGCGTCATTTTAACTTGGTCATGCTTACTGCGATTACTCTTGCTGTACAGAGTCAACAGTATCAAAAATTAGGCGGTAATATTTCATTAGAACAAGAAAAAAACCAATCTAAAACTATAAATCGTA
Source organism: Clostridiaceae bacterium (assembly GCA_012522435.1). GTDB lineage: Bacteria > Bacillota > Clostridia > Saccharofermentanales > DTU023 > UBA5436. Next base: position 50,693 of record JAAYKK010000006.1, read on the forward strand.
AAGTGCGTTGGGTATTGAATAGTTCAATTGTAATAATGATCTTATTATCTTTCTTTATGATCGGACATCAATTATTCTTAAACACTGTTCCGCATGGCAGTTGGTGGAACTTAACCGGTCATGTGGAGATTGTAGCTCATCGTGGAAGTTCCAGATTTGCTCCGGAAAATACCTTAGCAGCTGTTAGAAAAGCAGTGGAACAAAGAGCTGATCGAGTTGAGGTTGACGTTCAATTAACTAAAGATGGTCATGTTGTATTGTTTCATGATTCCACATTACAAAGAATTGCTAATCGTCCTGAAAGAATTAAAGAATTGGATTTAGCTGAAATCCAAGAAATTGATGCAGGAAGTTGGTTTGATGCAAAATATAATAATGAGAAAATTCCAACTTTGTCTGAAACATTAGACACTTTTTTACCGTATGTAAATTTCAATATTGAATTAAAGCCTGATGGCAATAGTCAAGAATTGGCTCATGCTGTAGTGGAAATTATAAAGGAGAGAAATGCCTTTAGGCAATGTGATCTTTCATCTTTGGATAAACAAGCAATTCTCAACGCAAAAGAACTGGATGATAGAGTAACCATTGGTATTATTTTGCCTCTGATAACCGGTAATTTTCAAGCAGATGATAAAATGGATTATTATAGTGTTGAAACCAGTCAGATATCTATTGCTAAATTAGATGAAGCGCATCAATTAGGTCGCGCCGTTTATGTTTGGACAGTGAATGATAATGCTGATTTCACCAAGATGAGAGAATTACAAGTAGATGGTGTAATTACCGATGAACCTTTTCTCGCTAGAAAATTTTTAACGGAAACTCCTTTTGAATTGGGTTTGTTGAACTTTTTGGATGAAAGTTCCGATTAAATAGATTTAATAATAATTAGGATTAAGATTTCTAAGTAAAGAAAGTAATATATTGATATGAAAAGAAGTTTTGCAAAGTATATTGAATGGTTAAAAACAAAAAAAGTAGCTGTTATCGGCCTAGGCATCAGCAATCAACCTTTATTAAAATTGCTGGCAGAAAAGGGTATTACTGATCTTACAGCTTTTGATCGAATGAATTCTAAATCTCAATCAGCAGTTCAAATTAAAGCTGAATTTGCTGAAGCAGGACATAATATAACTTGGCATTTAGGTGATGACTACTTTGAACATCTTCAAGGTTTTGATGTAATCTTTCGTACCCCTATTTTGATGCCCTATACTGAATACTTAGTAGCTGAGAAGGCAAGAGGTGCTATTATTACTTCTGAAATGGAAGTCTTCCTTGAATATTGTCCGGCCAAAACTTTTGCGGTTACGGGAAGTGATGGTAAGTCAACAACCACCAGTTTAATTTATGCAATGTTAAAACAACAAACTGATGATGTCTATGTAGGGGGAAACATTGGACGACCTCTTCTGGCAGATCTTGAATTAATGACCGAGCAGTCAAAAGTAGTGCTTGAACTATCAAGTTTTCAATTAATTGATCTGCAAGTAAGTCCGAATGTTGCTGTACTAACCAATGTTACTCCAAATCATCTTGATATTCATCAAAATTTTTCTGAATATATTTCTGCCAAAAAACATATTTATCAGCATCAGTCGAATTTGGATAAAATTGTTCTAAATGGTAATTTTTCTGAATTTGCAAAAGATTGGCATAAACTAAAAGGAGAGATAGTTTGGTTTAATCAAAGATATAGTAATTGTGAGCATCCACTATATGCTAGACAAAATGGATATTTAGGAAATTTTGCAAAAAACTCTAACACTTTTAAACCATTGATTGCCGAATCCAATTTGCATCTATTGGGTGAATATAATTTAGAAAATTGTCTGGCTGCGATAGCTGCAGTAAAAGACGATGTAACATCTGAAAACATTGAAAAATCTGTGCGAGAATTTGAAGGCCTGGCACATCGTTTAGAATTCATACGTGAGCTTGACCAAGTAAGCTATTACAATAGCTCAATCGACAGCTCACCCGAACGTAGTAAACATACAATCGATACTTTTATCCAAAATGGGACACCTACTGTATTAATTATGGGCGGCAAAGATAAAAATTCAGATTATAGCGGATTAGGCAGAATTGTTGCTGCAGCAACGGATAAATTAATCTTATGTGGTGAAAATGCCGGATTAATTGAAGAACAAGTAAAAAAAGAAGCTCATATGATTGGCAAATCTTTTAGCTCAATTGATGTTTTTCATTGTGCAAATTATGAAGAAGCAGTTAAAAGAGCTTATTTGATAGCCAGACCTGGTGAGGCTGTAGTCTTAAGTCCTTCAGGTACATCCTTTGACAGTTTTAATAATTTCGAAGAAAGAGGAAATCTGTTTAAAGATCTTGTTAATCAGCTACCATAAAATAACTATAGCTATTTATTAATTAATGAAAGCTCATAGTTCTGTTGATTATTAATAACTTCTTAAACAAGTATGTGCTTTTAAAACAAATTTTTATCTACTATAATTAAATAACCTGATATAAAGGATTGTTTATGCTTAAAAAAAATGACAAAAAATTTATTATCTCAGTATTATTGGTAATCTTTGCAGGACTGATAGTTGTTGTAAAAATTGATCTAATAGGCAAAATTAGCGGTCAGTTTCTAAAACTGCTAACCCCTTTATTTGTGGGAATATTATTAGCTTTGCTCTTAAATAGACCAATTGAATTTTTGAAAAAACAATTCAGAAAAATTCCTTATTTTAATAATCAAAAAGCAAAAATACCGGCAATTATTATCAGCTATCTACTGTTTCTTGGAGCAGTGGTGGGATTGTTTTTGATTATGATACCACAGCTTGTCGAGAGTTTCGGTGAGTTTATTTCAAACTTTGAGGGATATTCAAAAACATTTACCAAAACTGTGAATACTATTTCTAATTGGTTTGAACAATATAAAATCGACCCGAAAATTATCTCTAATTTTGGAGAAAAAGGGCTGGAAAAAATAGACTCAATTATAGATTATTTACCGGAGGCATTGAGTAAGGTTGTTTCCGGAGTTGCTTCTGTTGCTACAGTTGTCGCAACGTTCTTTATGGGTTTGATCATTTCAATCTATATTTTAGTAGACAAAAAGAATTTGAAAAGACAGTTTCGCAGGACAACCAATGCACTAACTCCGGTTAGAGCACAACCACGCTTACATCACGTGTTCACAGTGGTTCATCGTACTCTTTCAAGTTATGTATATACTCAAATTACTGAAAGTTTCATATTAGGAGTGATGTGTTTTATAGGTTTGGTTATCTTTGGATTTCCTTACCCATTGATCATAAGTGTATTGAACGGCTTATCTGTGCTGATTCCAATAGTAGGTGCCTGGATAGGCGGACTTTTTGGTGCACTTATCATAATCTTTGTTGAACCCAAAATGCTCTTAGGTTATTTCGTGTATATTGTTATTTTGCAGCAAATTGAAAACAACTTCATTTACCCTCGTAGAGTTACAGATTCGCTTAATTTACCGCAAGTTTGGGTATTAGTAGCAATCACAGTGGGTGGTGGGTTATTAGGTATTACCGGTGCTTTGATAGCAGTGCCTGTGGCGTCAATTTTTTATCAATTGATTGATGAAGGAGTTGAAAGCAAAGAACAGAAACGTCGTCTAGAGGCCAATGAGCAAAGACAAGAAGCAAATAAAAGAACTGTCATACCGAGTAATATAAATGAAAATGACGACGATTAACAAATATAATTCGATAATCTCAAACATATTAATCAAGATTAATATTATTTAGGAGGTAACAATGAATAATATTATCAAAAGGAAAAAGAATTTATTAATTACACTTATTATATTCAGTTTTGTATTTACTCTGATTAGCGGTTTTGGCAGTGTGACTGTCAATGCGGCTAAAGAGTGGGAAAGAGATGTTTTTACCTATGGTACAGGATTGAGTAATGATCAATTAACTGAAGTTGAGCGATTGATCGGAGTACCGCAAAACCAAGAACTTGATCGGATCATCGTTAACAGTAGTGACTATCAGCGCTTTACCGGAAAAGCGATTGATGACAGTCAGTTATATTCTTCAGCAATTATTGTAAAAACTGCTTCCGGTTCAGGTGTACATGTTTATATCAACACACCGGAAAACATCACGCAGATCAAAGACCATCAGTACATGAATGCTGCAATTACATCGGGCATTACAGATTGTGATATTGTTGTTGGTTCACCGGTTCAAGTCACCGGAGAAACTGCTCTGATCGGCGTTTACAAAGCATTTGAAAGCCAAGGCTTTGAAATAAATGAAGAGGCAACAAAAATTGCTACTAAAGAATTAGGAGTCGTCAATGAAATTAATCAGGACAATACTGAAAATCCTGAATTTAATTCCGAAGATTTTAGTTTAGCTATAGCTGAGATAAAACGACAGATTTCTGAAATGTCAAAAGATGGTTCAATAAATATCGAAGAAATTAATGTCATTATCAATAACGTACTGAATCAGTACAATATCAATATTAGTGATATAGATAAAGAAAAACTATCTGAATGGCTGAATGAATTTAAAGAATTAGACATTGACTGGGATATAATTGGCCAGGAATTAAGTGGCTTAGGAAACTTGATTTCGGACAAAGCTGATGATATTTATAAATGGGGACAAGAATCCGGTTTCTTTGCTAAAATTTGGCAAGCAATTGTAGATTTCTTTAAATCCATATTTGGTAATTAATCTGCCATTTATTCAAAGAATTATTTGAATTATTAAAAATAATACCCGAGCAAATAACTTTACATGACAGTTTGTTTGAGGTATCATGCACAAGATCACCTTTGCAAAGTTTTAGGACAGTCCGACCTTTTACTTTGCTCGAGGCTTAGGAGGAAATTATGGACAAACAAAAAATACAAGAGATTATCGACCAATTCAAAATTAATGAAAACGATACCGGTTCACCGGAAGTTCAAATTGCAATGTTGACTGAACGAATTCGTCATTTGACTGAGCATCTGAAAGTACATACAGGAGATCACCATTCACGTCGTGGTATGTTGACTCTAGTTGGTAAAAGAAGAGGCTTACTGAATTATTTAGAAAAGAATGATATAGAGCGTTATAGAGCAATAATTGCTAAATTAGGATTAAGAAGATAATTCGAAAGGCGGGAAATTCCCGCCTTTTATCAGTAAAAGTATTATTCGAGCAATGACTGTGGGAGGTAGGTTGAAAAACTGTATTTATTTTTCAGTAAAATGTAGCTGAAGGACAGTTTTTGAATCTACATACTACCGTCAGATGCTCCGAATTACAGGAGGAATTATGACAAAAAAAGTTTTTGAAACTGTTTATTGTGGCGAAAAATTAGTCATTGAAACCGGAGAAATTGCAAACTTTGCAAATGGTTCTGTATTAATTCGCCATGGTGACACAGTAGTATTATCAACCGTAGCTTCGGCGAAACCGCGTGAAGGCATAGATTTTTTCCCATTAAGCGTTGATTATGAAGAAAAAATGTATAGTGTAGGTAAAATCCCGGGAGGTTTTTTGCGTCGAGAGGGTAGACCTACAAACCATGCTATGCTCACATCAAGAATGATTGATCGCCCGATGCGACCATTGTTCCCGGATGATCTGCGCAATGAGGTTACAATTAACAATCTGGTCTTGAGCACTGATCATGACTGTGCACCTGAAATAACTGCAATGTTAGGAGCCGCTCTTGCAACATCTATTTCGGATGTTCCTTGGAACGGACCGATGGCGGGTGTTCAAGTTGCATTGATTGACGATGAAATTATTTTAAATCCGAGTCTGGAACAAAGGGAGAATAGTGAACTGGAGCTTACCGTTGCCGGTACGAAAGATCATGTTTGCATGATTGAAGCCGGTGCCAATGAAGTCTCAGAAGAAATTATGATGGATGCAATTATTAAAGCACATCAAGAAATTCAAAAGACTTGTGTTTTCTTCCAAGAAATCGTCGATGAAATCGGTAAAGAAAAATACGAATATGAATCATTTGCTCTGGACAATGATTTGAAAGAACGTGTTTTTGAATTAGCTTATGATAAGGTGAGAGACGGTATCTTAAGTGCTGATAAAGCTGTCAGAGATCTACAACTTTCTGCAATCAGAGAAGAAGCAAAAGCTATTGTTGAAGCTGAGAATGAAGATTGGTTGGATAATTTCAATGAAGCTTTCACAGCTGTTGAAGCAAGTGTTTTGCGTGAATATTTGGCTAAAGATCATCAACGTGTAGACGGACGTGGTTTAAATGATATTCGTGAACTATCAGCAGAAGTAGGTTTATTACCCAGAGTTCATGGTTCAGCTTTATTCCAACGCGGACAAACACAAGTATTAAATATTACAACTTTATCCGGTTTAGCTGATGCGCAAAAACTTGACGGAATTTCACCTGAAACCGAGATGCGTTATATGCATCATTATAATTTTCCTTCCTACAGTGTAGGGGAAGCAAGACCAAATCGTTCACCGGGTAGACGAGAAATCGGACATGGTGATTTAGCGGAGCGTTCGTTATTGCCTGTATTACCATCGGAAGAAGATTTTCCATATACGATTAGGACAGTTTCTGAAGTAACCATGTCAAATGGTTCAACTTCACAAGGATCTGTCTGTGCCTCTACTTTATCTTTGATGGATGCCGGCGTACCGATTAAAAGGCCTGTGGCAGGTATTTCTGCTGGTTTATTGATTGATCAGGAAAGCGATGATCAGGATGATTATATTGTTTTCATGGACATTCAAGGCATTGAAGACTTCCACGGAGATATGGATTTCAAAGTAGCCGGGACGACCGAAGGAATCACTTCGATTCAAGTTGATATTAAAGTTCAAGGTTTGTCTTATAATATAATTCGTGACGCTTTAGAATTAACAAGAAAAGGACGCTTGCAAATCATTAATGATGTAATCGTACCTTGTATTGCTAAACCACGCGAACTTTTATCAGAATATGCACCGAAGATTGAAATTATCGATATACCTGCAGATAAAATTGGTGAACTGATCGGTTCAGGTGGCAAGACAATAAAAGCTATTACTGAAGCGAGTGAAGCAGAGATTGATATTGTTGAAGATCAAGCAGTAGGACATGTCCATATTGCCGCTCCAAATGCAGAAGCATCAGAAAAAGCAAAGAAATATATTGACTTAATTATCAATGATCCGGAAGTTGGTTCAGAATTTGACGGTGTTGTAACACGTTTAATGAACTTTGGCGCTTTTGTTGAATATGCACCGGGTAAAGAAGGCTTGGTCCATATTTCGAAAATGGCTTGGCATCATGTGAATGAAGTTGAAGATATGGTAGAACCTGGTCAGGAAGTCAGAGTGTATGTTGAAGAAATAGATTCTCAAGGTAGGATTAACTTGTCAATGCGCAATCCTGAAGAAAAACCTGACAATTATCAGGAACGTCGTCCGAGAGGTGGTGGACGTGGTGATAACCGCCGTGGCCCAAGAGATAATCGTAGAGGCGGTAGAGATAATCGACGCGCTGGTGACAGGGATCGTCGTGGATCAGGGAATTACAACAGAAGAAATGATCGCGACAATAAATCAGAAAGATTTGAAAAGAAATCTTTTGATTTGCCGGATGATCATAACGTGCATGAATTTTAATTATTAAAATATAATTAATAATAGTTTAATTTTAACAGCAAGCTCAAATGAGCTTGCTGTTTTATTTTGCTTTTCAATTTAATAGTCTATAATATGAGCATGCAAAATTTTGAAAGTTACATTTCGTATTTATTACGATACCCATTAGCCTTGTTGGCCTTTTTTTTGACAATAATTTTGGCTTGGCGGTCTTTACGTAGTTTACTGAACAGATTCAAACAACATTCTACTCCCGCTCATGGTTTTTTCTTGATGTCACAAGCCGGGTCAAGGGGAGATATTGTTGAATCATTTTCTCTTTTTCATACAACAACTTTAGGTAGTAGCAGAACGTCTGATATTAGGCTAAAAAGCAAAGGAATTGTTGGAAGACATGCTTTAATTTATTTATATGACGGTAAATGGTTTGTCAGGCCAGCTGGAAGTCATGCCGCTCTCTACCTAAACGAGCGTAAAGTTAATAATCCGAGACGAATTAAGAATCAAGATTTAATTCAACTCGGTGATCGTATCATGGTCTTTGTTGACGAGCGAGATTCTGCAGAGATGGCAGGACAAGATTTTGAAGGTTCAATTGCGGATTGGCAAATCGGAATCGTTGATGATAAATCTATAAATAGTGGATCTTCTTGGTTTTTAGCCAGTTTGTTTTTTGTTTTAGGCTATGTTGCAGTACTTTTAATAATTCCGCCCGAGTTCCATGCTTTAAAACCTTTATATTTAATCTCCTTAGGCATATTCTTTGTCATTAGCCAAATTTATTATTTTACTTTACCGATCGTTTTTATAAATTTTGACCGAGCAGTATATACGAGTATTATCTTTATTGCTTATTTAGGCTTAATTATTCAATCTAGATTTGCTTTTATCAATAGATTAATGCCAACTGATTGGACGGTTTCAGAATTCCTCAAATATGTAGCTAAAGACTTTTCGGTTCAAGCCGGTGTGGCTGTTATCGGATTAACAATCTTGCCTATCATAGTTCTAGTTGCTCAACGTACTAGATTTTTGGAAAAGATTTATTATTTATGTTTAGTCTTAACTCCTTTAATGTACTTAGCAACTTTAGTTCTCGGACGAGGAGCAGAAGAATGGGGGGCAACACTTTGGATAAGATTGCCGGGTGGTTTTTCAATCCAATTGACGGAATTTGCGAAATTCACCTATCTGATTGTTTTGGCCTTTTTCTTTAAAATAAGACCACCTTTAAAAACTCAATTGCTTTTTGCAGCATGGGCAGGTTTTAATTTTATGTTAATCATGTTGTTGCCTGATCTGGGTTCTATGATGATCTTATTGCCGGTTACTTTAATAGTATTTATCGTGATGACTTCTGAATATATGAAGACAGCAGGCATCTTGTTCGGGGGATCATTGATCTTTTTTATAGCGTACAAATTATTATCTTATGTACAAAACAGACTTCACGGTTGGCTTACCTTATGGACTGAAACAAATGCTTTTAATGAACAAATTATTTTCGGTCTACAAGCTATAGCTAGAGGAGGTCTTTTCGGAAGAGGTTTAGGCGTGGGAAATCCTAATTCAATTCCCTTAGCATCATCTGATATGGTTTTCGCTGTCATAGGAGAAGAAATGGGCATTCTGGTTGGAATGGCGATAATCCTATGTTTTATTATTATTTGGCTCCGTGGTGCTAATTCTGCAGCAAAAGTGCGTGATGGATTTACTTCAAGTTTAATTTTAGCTTTGGCAACCTACTTTTTTGTTGAATCTGCTGTTGTAATTGCCGGTACGACCGGTCTGATGCCTTTAACCGGAGCAACTTTACCAATGATTGCTAAAGGCGGAAGTTCGATGATTGCCAAATGGCTGATGATTGGCACGTTAATAGGTCTTTGTTGTAGAAACGAGGAAGGAGCGTATAAAAAATGAAACAATTAATGCGCAGTTTAAAAACGACCTTGCTCTTTTTTCTGGTAATTTCTCTTGCTTTATTGGCAGGTATAGTATTACAACAAAATAAAAGTCAAAGGTTATTACTTCAATCAAGCAATGAAAATAAAGCTGCCCTGGCATCTCGCTATAGTAATGCCGGAACAATCTACTCTAGAGATATGACAAGGCTTGCATATAGCCAAAATGGGCAAAGATATTATGCCGATAATCCTGAACTTGCCAGAGCTATGGTGCAAACAATTGGTGATTATACCCATAATATTGGTAATACTATTGAAGGAGCTTATCAAGATAGATTAATCGGTACGGGGAGGACTTTTTTTCAACAAGTTTTCTTCGATTTTGCAGGCAAGGGTTTGACAGGTGACGACATAATTCTGACTGTAAACTCAGAATTGATCCTTTATGCTCAACAATTGCTTGGCGATTCTAGAGGATCAATTGTCTTGCTGAATTATCAAACTGGGGGAATTATCTGTTTAGTCAGTACACCGAATACATATCCTGACAATGTTGTAACTTGGACTGATATACCTGAATCTTCTTTATTTAACCGTAGTATCTTGGGAGGATATTCTCCCGGTTCGACATTCAAGGCTGTTACAGGAACTGCCTGGACAGAGTCGGATCTATTTGATCCGAATTATGTAATGTATTGTCGAGGTCAGGAGCCTCTTTTAGGTACCGGATCGGTTACAGAAGATAGAGGAGAAGGGGCTCATGGTGAAGTCGATTTGCAATCAGCTTTTCAAATTTCTTGTAATCACTTTTTTGGTGATATAGGAGTGCAAATAGGATCAGAACAAATGCTGAAAACTGCCGAACAGTTTGGATTTAACGAAACACTTTCTGTAGGGCGATTAATAGCTAAAACCGGTACATACAAGACTGTACCCGATGATCAGTTTTTACTGTCTTGGCAAGCGATCGGACAACCGATAGATGTTAATGAATTAACAGTTTCGCCACTTCATTTGGCAATGATCTCAGGAACTATCGCTAATCAGGGCATTATGATGCAACCCTATTTGATTCACAATTTTGTTGGGCCTTTAGGTTCTAATTATGATGCAACCCAACCTGAGACATTTAGCAGAATTAACTCAACTGCCAATATTGAGCTGATCAAGGAAGATCTGATTGCAACAGTTGAACAGGGGAGAGCATACGGATCTTATATTCAAGGTTATACTATCGGTGGAAAAACCGGCACTGCTGAATCGGTGAATGACACCGGTGAACTGCAAACCAACTCTCTTTATACCGGGTTTATTGATAATCCACAGCATCCTTATGCGATAGGTATGGTCATTGAAGATGGAATCTATGATACACCGGCTATTGCTGGTGCAATCTTGAATAAGGCAATCGAATTGAATTTGAAGGACAATTAAAGCTAGGTTTGGGTATTTATCATTTTTATTTTCAGATGTGTTAGTATATATCTGTAAAAATATCGTTATTAGAGGAGCAAATATGCCAAGATTAAGAACCTCAAAATATATGAATCGAGTCAATAATTCTAGTAGTTTAAAATATGGTGTGCAAGTTGCAGTTATTTCTATCGGAGTTATTCTAGGGATTGTTACAGCAATACTTGCTTCAGCATTTATTTTCTTTGGGGATTTAATAAAAACATTTTTTTAATCAGTTAAAACTAGAGTAATTTTTAACTGATTATTTGTTTCTGCAAGAGGAGTATATTTTGTCTAAGAAATTTTTTGAAAAAAAAGAGCGTAAGCATTTGATGTTAATTGACGGTAACAGCTTAATAAACCGCGCTTTTTATGCGGGAGCGGGACGTAGCATGCTTACTACACCCGATGGGACACCAAGCGGAGCCGTTTTTACTTTTCTAAATATGCTGTTAAGTTATACTGAACTGATCGATCCGGACAGCATTATTGTAGCATTCGATCGTCCGGAAAAAACTTTTAGACATGATATGTATGATGATTATAAAGGCACTCGTAAACCGATGCCGGATGATCTGGCAATTCAAATTCCGCTACTAAAAGAAATGCTGGATGCTCTTAAGATCTGTAGAGTTGAAGAACCGGGATATGAAGCGGATGATTTAATCGGCACCTACGCTAAAATAGCGGAACAAGATGATTATGATGTGTATATTGTTACCGGGGATAAAGACAGTTTTCAATTGATTAGAGATCATGTTTTTATTGTTTTGCCTGTAACGAGACGCGGATCTACTTCTGATGATTTAGTAGATCGAGAGACTTTTAAAGCTGAATACAATTTTGAACCGGAACAATTTGTCGATTTTAAAGCAATCATGGGCGATTCTTCCGATAACATTCCCGGAATTAAAGGTATTGGCCAAGTAGGAGCAGCTGACTTAATTCAAGATCATGGTACCTTACAACAAATATATAATGAATTGGACCATGATCAAGAAAAAATTCAAAATAAATATCGTAAAAAACTGACCATAGATCGTGACATGGCATTTTTATCATATGAATTAGCTCAAATTAATTCAGATGCACCAATTAGAGTAAAGGCTAAAGATGCAATAAAAGAAGATCCTAATCCGGAAAAGCTGGGTGCTTTTTTCGCGAAAATGGGTTTCCAAACAATGTTCGAGCGTTTTGAGCTTGATCCGCTTGATACAGTTGTAGATAAAGAAGAATTAGCTCAATTGACTGAGCAAAAAGATATTTCTGATTTTATCGAACAGACAGGAATAGATAGTATTGTTTGGCTTATTTTACCAAATCAAAACAGCTTTATGTTAAGCAAATCGGGTGGTTATATTATTCTCGAACCCCTCCAGGTTCAAACTGCTGCTGAACATTTATTTGCTATAAATAACTTGTTTATAGTTTGGGATTATAAGAAGTGGTTAAATACCTTGGATCTAGGCCAACTCCATCATCAACCTTTTGATATTAAAGTTGCAGCTTATCTTTTGAATCAGGGTAAACCTGAGGAATTTGCTTCTGTTTATCAGAATATTTTTCAAGAAAATTTTCCCAGCTTAAAAAAGAATTCCTCCTTAGAGGAACAAATTAATTATGCTAAACAAAAAGCGATGTCTCTCTTAATAATTCACCAAAGACAACGCGCGCAAATCCGTGAGCTCAATCTGGAATTTTTAGCTTATGAGATAGAGATGCCTTTAACACCAATTTTATTTGCTATGGAGAAATACGGTGTTTTTGCTGATAAAGATCAACTTGATCAGCTTAACAAAGTAATGCTAACTGAATTATCCAAGCTGGAACAGCAAATCTTTGAATATTCAACAGGAGAATTCAATGTTAATTCCAGTCAACAATTAAGCGATGTTTTATTTAATCAATTAGAACTTCCTCCGGGAAGAAAACTTGCCAGCGGTTATTATTCGACTGCAGCAGGTGAACTTGAGCGCTTAAAGGGAATGCATCCAATTATAGATCTTATTACTGAATATAGAGAAATCAGTAAATTAAATTCAACCTTTGTTGATGGTTTGCGTAAAGCAATTGACCCAAATGATGGCAGAATCCATACAACATATCATCAGACTTCGACCAGTACGGGACGTTTATCCAGCACTGATCCTAATTTGCAAAATATACCGATTCGTTCTGAAAGATCAAAGGAAATCCGCAATGTTTTTGCTGCAAAACCCGGTTATAAATTAGTCGGAGCAGATTATTCGCAAATCGAATTACGCTTATTGGCACATCTATCTGAAGATCCCAACTTGATCAAAGCTTTCAGAGAGAATATTGATATTCATAGTAATACAGCAATGAAAATGTTTGATAAAGAAGTGACAGAAATTACACCTAAAGAACGGGCATTGGCCAAAACGGTTAACTTTAGCATAGTTTACGGTGTTACTCCATTCGGCTTATCTCAGGATTTGAAATCTTCTGTGGACATTGCCTCCGATTATATCAATTCCTATTATGATCACTATACTTCAGTTAAACCTTATTTAGAGTCATTGATAGTTAAAGCAAGGGAACAGGGTTATGTAGAAACTATGTTCGGTAGAAGACGTTATATTCCCGAATTATCTTCTAGCCAATTTCATACCAGAAGTTTTGGTGAACGAGCAGCTATGAATGCTCCTTTGCAGGGAAGCGCTGCTGATTTGATTAAATTGGCGATGAATAAGATTGATAAAATCTTGAAACAAGAGAATTTACAAGCTAGGATAATTTTACAAGTACATGACGAATTGATTCTTGAAGTACCGGATCAGGAAGTGGAACAGGTAAGTCAGATTCTGCAGCAAGGTATGGAAAGTGTAGTTGAGCTTAATGTTCCATTAATAGCAGAAGTCTCGGCCGGCAATTCTTGGGCCGAAATTTAATTAAATTTTATTAAAGGAGAGACCACGAGGTGTTAATACCTCACTCAAAATTTGATTAACTTGTTTCCTTAAATAATCGAAGTCATGGTTATTTACAATATCAAGATCTGCGAGCTCGCTGTACTCTTCCGGTGTCATTTGAACCGCCATTCGTCTTAAGGCTTCGTTTCTACTGAGACCTCTAATTTCAAGGCGTTTTAATCTGATCTCTTTATCTGAAGTAACGTTCCAAACCAGATCGGAGCGATCGAGAAATCCTTCTTTAACCGGAATGGGCACATCCAGCACAGCAACTTTTGCCCCGGAATTTTCCAGCTCATCAAGATAAATTCCCATTTGTTTAATAGTATATTTATGTACAATTAAGCTTAAAGAATCAAGAGCTTTTTTATCTTGGAAAACCAAATCGGACATTTTTTTTCTATTTAAGGAACCATCTGTATTGATAAATTCTTCGCCGAAAACATCAATAATTTCCGGTATTGCAAGCCCTTCGCTTTGAGTTACACTATGAGAAATTTTATCGGCATCTAAGACAGACAAACCGGCCTCACGGCATAAACTTGCCACTGTACTTTTTCCTGTGCCGATTCCTCCCGTAATCCCTATTACAAACATAATTTCTTACTTTCTTAACTATTCCTTAACCACGGATTGATTATTTGATACAAGTATATTAGTTATACATTAAATCTAAATTCTACTATATCACCGTCTTGCATCACATAATCTTTACCTTCTGACTTAACCAAGCCTTTTTCTCTAGCTGCAGGAATTGAACCGAGTGCTACCAGATTTTCAAATTTGACTACTTCAGCCCGTATAAAACCTCTCTCAAAGTCTGAATGAATTTTCCCGGCAGCCTGTGGAGCTTTAGTACCTTTATCTATCGTCCAAGCTCTAATCTCATTCTCACCGATTGTTAAATAGGATATTAAACCCAGCAATTCATAACCGGCAGCAATAATTTGATCAAGACCACTTTGTTTTATGCCCAAGCTTTCAATAAATTCAGCAGCTTCTTCCGCATCAAGTGTCTGTAATTCTTCTTCAATCTTTGCACTTACCATAACTACTTTATCATGATCTAACTTGGCATATTCTTGCAGTAATTTTACCTGTTCCGGTACAGTGCCAATTTCATCCTCACTGATATTAGCAACATAGAGAACCGGTTTAGAAGATAAAAGAAATAACTCTTTGGTGAAGGGAATTTCACTCTCATCTAATTCATAAGTTCTGGCAGGATGCTCTGCTTCTAAATGGGCCATCAGTTTTTGTAAAAATTCTTTTTCTTGAATCAGTTTTTTGTCTCCACTTTTTGCTGCTCTACTGACCCTTTCAATTCTTCTCTCAAGATATTCAATATCTGATAAGATCAGTTCTAGCTGAATTATCCCTGCATCACGAACTGAATCGGCTTCGCCTGAGACATGGATAATGTTACTATCCGAAAAGCAACGTACTACATGAACAATAGCATCAGTCTCTCTGATATTCGCTAAAAACTGATTACCTAAACCTTCTCCGCGACTTGCTCCCTCAACCAATCCGGCAATATCAACAAATTCAATAGTTGCAGGAACAACTTTTTTTGAGTGGAATATTTCATCTAAGATAAACAAGCGCTGGTCTGGTACATTAACAACGCCAATATTCGGATCAATTGTACAAAAAGCATAATTTGCAACTTCAGCTCCCGCATGAGTTAATGCATTGAACAATGTACTTTTACCAACATTCGGCAATCCAACAATTCCTAATTTCATATATTAATTGAGATATTAATCTCTATCCTTTCAAAATATTATTCTTAATAACTTTACTACTTTTTTTCAGATTTTCCCAAAATGAAGCAATAAACTTACTAATTTCCAACATATCATATCAATAACAAGTAGATTATTAGAAATATGCATACGAGGAGTTATTGAAAGTGAAATTTGCGAAAGTTAAAACTGCAATCATTACAGGTTTAAAAATCAATATTGCAGATTTGGAAATAACAATTTTATCCGGTTTTCCAGTTTTTGAAATTAGCGGTATTAGCAACAATAAAGGGCAACAATGTTTCAGTAGAGTAAGGGCAGCCTTGAAAAATAACGGTTTTCAAATTCCTAGAGGTAGAATTATTTGCCATTTGACAAAAGAAATAAATAATGGGGATGTTAGAACGATTGATCTTGCTCTAGCCTTAGCTTTATTAATTGCTGATCAACAGATTAGTAATCTTCAAAATATAACCTGGTTTATTGTTGGACAGTTGGGACTATCGGGCAGTATCCAAAAAACCAGCGGTATCTTTGCAATGAGTAGAGAACTTGAATTGGAAAAATATTATTGGATAATACCGCAAATTAACCAAAACGAATTGCAAAATACTGTTCTCGAACGGAAATATGTAGCGAAAGATATTTCCGTGGCTGCAGAAATTATCGAAGGAAAGAACTTATCTTTACATCAACCACGGTTGGAAAAGACTCTTATGCCCAATTCTATATCTGAACCGATCTACGAAATTCTAGGACAGCCATTGGCTAAACGTGCTGTTTTAATAGCTTTAGCAGGTTGGCATCCATTATTGTTAATCGGATCTCCTGGAAGCGGGAAGACAACCATAGCTGAACAAACTCCTTATTTTATGCCAGCTTTAAATGAAAAGGAACTTGATGAAGTAAGAAAAATATATTCTTTAAACGGTTTATGGAATCAAGAAACAAATCTAGGAATAATAAGACCATATAAAGCTCCGCATCATACTGTGACTCAAATGGCATTAATCGGCGGAGGTCCTAATTTAACGCCGGGTATTATCACTCAAGCCCACAACGGAATTTTGTTTTTGGATGAATTTAGTGAATTTAAACCTCAGATATTGGAATTGCTAAAAAAACCTTTATCTGAAAAGCAAATTAATTTAGCAAGAAAAAATGAACAACAACAGTATCCGGCAAATTTTCTCCTAATTGCTGCCACAAATCCTTGTCCTTGCGGCTATCTATTTGAAAAAGATAGTCGTTGCAAATGCAGTTTAGCTGATATCAATCGCTTCAAGAAAAAAATACAAGGAGCATTATTAGATCGTTTTCAACTAGTTGTTATGATGAATGACTTAGCTCAAACAGAATTGATAAAAACAGCACACACAAAAGTTATTGAGCAAACAAAAATTGAAAAAATTCAAAATCAAATAAGACAAGCTCAAGTTATGCAAGATGAGCGCTGTATTTCGAATAAGATTTCTCCAGAAAGAAATGCTCTGATTAAGGTAAATCGCTTAGCAAACTTTTTTCAAATTGTGGAACAAGATTTAAAATCATTCAACAACTTAATCAAAAGAAATTCTTTTTCGCCTCGCACATATTTGGCAATCTTAAGGGTAGCTAGAACTATAGCGGATCTAGAAGAAAGCACCCGAGTCAAACAAGAACATCTACATGAGGCTTTATTACTTAGACAAAAACTTAATCTATATTAGAGGTCGACATGGCATATTTATATAATGAAAGCTGGCAAAGATTATTGGAATATTTAAGAAGTTACAAAATGGGAATTTCTAAACAAAGAAAATGGTTAGAACAATTTGTTTCAATTTCGGAAATGTTTGATTATTTAGCTCGTAAGCTGAATAGATCATTTGAATTAATTCAAACATCGCTCAAAGAGGAAATTAAGGTTGTGACCATTATTGACAGCGATTATCCTAAATTATTAAAAGAAATCAATGATCCACCTGCAATCTTATTCCTTTTAGGAAACGATTTAAATTATGATGAAAAACTAACTGTCAGTGTGATTGGCAGTAGGTATTCCACAAATTACGGAGAGAGAGTAGCTAGAATGATCGTTGAATCATTAAAACACAAAAATCGGACAATTATTAGCGGAATGGCTGTAGGAATAGATTCAATCGCACAAATTACTGCACTTAAAAGTGGCATGAATTCAATTGCTGTCTTAGGATCAGGCGTTGATGTATGTTACCCACAGTCCCAATTCAGATTATATCAGGACTTAATCAACCAGGGCAGTATTGTTAGTGAATATCCACCGGGGACCCCGGCTAGATCTTATCATTTTCCGGCTAGAAATAGAATAATCAGCGGACTAAGTTCTGCATTGATCGTAGCAGAAGCAGGTCTTAAATCAGGTACGATGATCACTGCTGAGTACGCAGCTAATCAAGGTAGAGATGTATTTGCCATTCCAGGTTCGATCTTCATGAAGCAAAGCCAAGGTTGCCATCAGTTAATAAACGATGGGGCAAAAATTATTGTAGATCAAACTTCAATCTTAAGTTTATCATCTGAATTCGGATCTACTATTCCAAACAGTGAACTCAAAGTATTAGAGATCATTCATCAATTTCAGCCCAATTATTATGAGTTGATCAGTTTAATTAAGTCAGAAACTTCTGAGTTGTCTATATTATTAGGGAAATTAGAAGCATTAGGTTACATTGAACTGCAATTCGGAAAATTTTGTTTAACTGATCATGGAATGAGCCTTTTAGTTTAAGATTTAGTTTTAATAAGTATTATCCAATAATATTTTTTGACAGATGAATATTTATCTTGTATATATGTAACTTATAATTAACTCGTATACGAAAGGGCATTATGGATAAAACTTTAGTAATAGTTGAATCACCTGCAAAAGCAAATACCATTAGCCGTTATTTAGGAAATAATTACACTGTTGCCGCTTCGGTCGGCCACATTAGAGATCTACCTGCATCGACTTTGGGCGTTGATGTAAAAAATGATTTTAAACCTCGCTACATTACCATGCGTGGTAAGGAGAGCGTTGTCAGAGATTTAAGAAAAATCAAAGAAGATAGTCATAATGTTTTGCTGGCTACTGACCCGGATCGTGAAGGTGAAGCAATTGCTTGGCATCTGGCCAATTTATTAGATATAGAAGAAGATACTCAGTGCAGAATTACTTTTAATGAAATAACTAAAAAATCAGTTGAACAAGCATTAGCTGCTCCTCACCAAATAGATATGGATTTAGTTAATGCTCAGCAAGCTAGAAGAATCTTGGACCGTCTAGTAGGTTATGAATTAAGTCCTTTATTATGGAAAAAAATTCGCAAAGGATTGTCTGCCGGTAGGGTGCAGAGCGTTACGACAAAAATTGTTGTTGACCGTGAAAGAGAAATTAATGCATTTATTCCGGTTGAATATTGGTTATTAACCGCATTTTTGCGTAAGGATATCAAAGATCCTGCTTTTAGGGTTCGTTATCATGGTGAGCTGGAAGGTAAAAAGGTTGTTAAAAAATCAATTGATAATGAAGCTGAAGCTGAAGCTTTAATCTCAGATTTAGACAAAGCAGATTACATTGTACACAGAGTTACTAAGCGTCAATCAAAGCGACAATCTAAACCTCCTTACACAACCTCTACATTACAACAAGAAGCTTCTCGCAAATTAGGCTTTACTTCAGCTAGAACTATGCGAGTTGCTCAACAACTCTATGAGGGTGTAGATTTAAAAGATCAGGGAGCGACTGCATTAATCACCTATTTAAGAACCGATTCAGTCAGAATTTCACCAATTGCAATTGATGCTGCACGTAATTTTATAAAAACTCTACATGGAGATAAGTATTTACCTGCAAAACCGCGTTACTTTAAAAATAAAAAAGCCGCTCAAGATGCTCATGAATGTATAAGACCGGCACACTTTGACCTGTCTCCTCAGAAAATAAGACATCAATTAACCAATGAACAATTCAGATTGTACAAGTTGATTTGGGATAAATTTATTGCCAGTCAAATGAATGCAGCTATTTTTGATACTGTTTCTTCAGATATCAAAGCTAAATCCCATATCTTCAGAGTTAGAGGCGAAACTATGAAGTTTCCCGGTTGGATGAAGCAATATGGCATGTTACCGGATACTGAAAAAGAAGAGTCAGATGAATTAAATAAAGAGATCTTACCTGAACTTGAAGTAGGAGATCTGCTCTTATTCGAAAAGCTGGAATCTGAACAGAAGTTTACAAAACCTCCGGCAAGATATACAGAAGCAAGTCTGATCAGAATTTTAGAAGAATTGGGAATTGGCAGACCATCAACTTATGCTCCTACAATATCAACTATACTTAATCGTAGATATATGGAAAAAGACGGGAGATCTTTAGTGCCGACTAAACTCGGTTTTCTCGTAACAGAAATGTTGGAAGAACATTTTAAATCGATCGTTGATCCCGATTTTACTGCTGAAATGGAAGAAAATCTTGATGAGGTAGAAGCAGGAGAAAAAGATTGGATTGATCTATTGCATGAGTTTTATCCGGATTTTCATCGTGATATTGAGCAAGCAGATCAAAACATTGAAAAAGTCGAAATGCCTGTCATTTCACTAGATGAAAAATGTCCAAAATGTTCCGAAGGAAATCTGGTTATCAAAGAAGGTCGCTACGGTAAGTTTATTGCATGTGATAGATATCCGACTTGTGATTATACGAGAACTATTGAAGTTGAAGCTCCCGGTGAATGTCCACTTTGTGGTTCAGGACTATTAGAAAAAAGAGCTCGCAAACGTAGATCTTCGAAGTTTTACGTCTGTGATAAAAAAGGAAAAGATCCGGATTGTGAATTTATAAGTTGGGATTTACCTTCGGGTAAATCTTGCGATGTCTGTGGATCTTACATGGTAAAAAAGAGATTTAGAGGTAAAGAATACGATAAATGCAGTAATAAAGAATGCCCAACTAACGAGAAAAAGAGCAGGAAAAGTCAGAAAAGATCTAAATCTGAAACAAATAAAAAAGGTAAGGCAAGCGAAAATTCGCAATAAAATCAATCAATGAGCAAAGTATATGTAATCGGTGCTGGGCTTGCCGGATCAGAAGCTGCTTTTCAAATAGCAGAAGCAGGAATCAGGGTTAATCTAATCGAGATGAAACCGCAAACCTTTTCAGCTGCTCACCAGTCAGCAGATTTTGCTGAGCTTGTTTGCAGCAATTCATTGAGATCTAATCAAATTGAAAATGCAGTAGGTTTATTAAAAGAAGAATTGCGTCTGAACAATTCTCTAATAATTGAAGTTGCAGACATTACACGGGTACCTGCAGGTGGGGCCTTAGCTGTAGATCGGAATAATTTTTCTCGTTTGATTACAGAAAAAATCAGGAAACATCCTTTAATAACAATAGAACGTAGAGAAGTAAAAGCATTATCAGAATTCGATCTGGATAAAGATTTTGTGATTGTAGCCAGTGGGCCTCTAACTTCAAGTTCATTATTTAATGATTTAAAGAAAATGCTGGGAGCTGATGACCTTTATTTCTTTGATGCAATTGCACCAATTGTAGATGCTGAAAGTATAGATCGTAAAAAAGTTTTTGCCGCTTCGCGTTATGATAAGGGCGAGGGTGAATATCTTAACTGTCCATTTACTGAAGAGGAATACGAGTCTTTTTATGCTGAATTAATCAAAGCAAAAACGACAAAAGTCGAAGCGTTTGATGATATTAAATTATTTCAAGGTTGTTTACCGATTGAATCGATTGCTAAACAAGGCAAAGAAACACTTTTATACGGTCCTCTCAAACCAGTTGGATTAATTGATCCGAAGATCGGACGTCAACCATATGCAGTTGTTCAATTACGGCAAGATAATCAAGCCGGGTCTTTATTTAATCTGGTAGGATTTCAAACAAGATTAACATTTCCTGAACAAAAACGAGTTTTTAGTTTAATTCCCGGATTAGAAGCTGCTGTTTTTGAACGATTCGGTGTGATGCATAGAAATTCATTTCTTAATTCGCCTAAACATCTTAATTTAGGCTATCAACACAACAGACTGTCAAATCTTTATTTTGCCGGACAAATTACCGGTGTAGAAGGTTATGTTGAGTCAGTCGGTTCGGGATTTGTTGCTGCGAAGTCTCTGATAAACAATTATCTCAATATAAAACCGGAGGAGTTACCACTCTATTTGCATCCTGAAACTATTTTAGGCGGACTTGCTCATTATGTAAGTTTGGCAGAAACAAAGAACTTTCAACCGATGAATGCAAATTTCGGGTTGGTTCCCGGTCTAGATCGTTCAGAATTAAAGCAGATAAAAAATAAATATTCGCTTAAAGCAAAAGGTAGAAGATTAAGACGTCAAGTCTATGCATTACGTGCTTTAAGTCATTACAAAGATGTAAAGGAAGAAACGCAAAATTTAAATGCTCAAGAGTGATTTCAATTATTATTTACCAGAAGAATATATAGCTCAACATCCTGCATCAATCAGAGATCAGAGTAAATTAATGATTCTCAATCAGGATCGTTCAATTGAGGATAAATCTTTCTATGACTTGCCACAATATCTTAGATCGGGTGATTGTTTAGTTATAAATAATACCAAAGTAATACCTGCCAGATTGCACGGTAAAAGAAAAGATAGTGGATCTCCAATTGAATTCTTATTAATCAAACAACTCACGGAGTGTGAGTGGGAAGTTATTGTCAAACCCGGAAGGAAGTGTCGTCCGGGTCATGAGATAGTTTTTATTGATGATCGATTAGAAGCTGAGATTTTAGAGATTATAGATGATGGCAATCGAATTGTCAAATTTGATTTTTCAGGCATTTGGCAAGAGGTCTTAGCAGAAGCTGGAGAGATGCCGTTGCCGCCCTATATCACAGAAAAACAAACTGATTCTGAGCGCTATCAAACTGTATATGCTAAATATGATGGTTCATCAGCGGCACCAACTGCAGGGTTACATTTTACCGACCAATTATTCGATTCAATCAGAGCTAAAGGAGTTTCTATAGCTGAACTCACCCTACATGTTGGAATAGGAACCTTCAGGCCGGTCAAAGAAGATGATCTTACTAAACATTTGATGCATAGTGAATCATATCAAATAGATCAAAAAGCTGCTGCCTTGATTAATCAGACCAAAGAAAATAACGGTAGAATCATTGCTGTAGGTACTACCGCTTGTAGAGTTCTCGAAACAGTCGGCGGCATAGACAAACGAGTAAAATCTGCTCAAGGTCAAACCGATATTTTTATTTATCCGGGATATCAATTTAACATAGTTGACTGTCTGATCACTAATTTCCATTTACCGGAATCAACATTATTGATGTTAGTCTCAGCTTTTTACGGTAGAGAAGATATCTTTAAAGCCTATCAGCATGCAATTGATTCTAATTATCGCTTCTTCAGTTTTGGAGATGCGATGCTGATCATACCATAGAGGGAATTATGAGTGCTATTAAATTCGAATTAAAACATATTTGCAAACAAACCGGTGCTCGATACGGCGTGCTACAAACACCGCACGGATCAATTGAAACACCTATTTTTATGCCTGTGGGGACTCAGGCATCTGTGAAAGGTTTGTCACCTGAAGAATTAAAACAAATGAAGGCTAAGATCATCCTGTCCAATACATATCATTTATGGATGAGACCCGGAGCAGAATTAATTGCAGATGCCGGAGGGCTTCATAAATTTATGAACTGGGATAGGCCAATTTTGACAGATAGCGGTGGTTTTCAGGTTTTCAGTTTGTCAGATACTAGAAGAATTGAAGAAGAAGGGGTCCACTTCAGATCTCATATAGATGGCAGTAAACATTTTCTCTCGCCGGAAAAAGCTGTACAAATCCAGCAAGCATTGGGTTCAGATATAATGATGCAGTTGGATGAATGTACACACTATCCAGCTGATAAAACTTATGTAGAGAAATCTCTTGAACGCACAACAAGATGGCTTGAACGTTGTCTTAAGCAACATGACAATCCTGATCAACAGGCTTTGTTTGGCATCATTCAAGGTGGAATGTATTCTGATTTAAGAATTCAAAGTGCCAAAGAGATTATTGCTTTTGATACACCGGGTATTGCAATCGGAGGATTATCCGTAGGCGAAACTGCTGCAGAAATGTACGAAATGTTGGATGCATTGCAACCTATCTTACCGCCGGAAAAACCACATTACCTGATGGGAGTGGGTACACCGCATCATTTGTTTGAAGGAGTTCTTAGGGGGATTGATATGTTCGATTGTGTTTGGCCAACCAGACTTGGTCGAAACGGTGCCTGTGTGACTTCTATCGGACAAATAACTGTGAGAAATGCAACCTATGCCAAGGACTTCAGTCCCTTGGATCCTAATTGTGATTGCTACGTCTGTCAAAATTATACCAGAGCGTATATCCGGCATCTAATCAAAGCAAATGAGATGTTCGGTTTGCGTTTAACTTCTTATCACAACTTATATTATTTGATAGATTTAATGGCGCAAATCAGAACAGCTATTCAAAATGATAGCCTGGCAGATCTCTATCAGAAATTCATTTCAGAATTTGATTCTGAAAGAAGATAATGGTAATATTGTCAAGTATCTTGACGAAAAAATAAATTTATTTTACATAAATAAGGAGTTAATTAATGTTACAAAACTTTACTATTCTGCTTGAAGCAAACGTTGATCAAGCTAAACCGGGTGGCGGAAATTTATTGATGTCTCTTTTACCGATGATCTTAATTTTCGGTTTAATGTACTTATTGATGGTTCGCCCTCAAAAAAGAGAAGAGAAAAAAATGCGTGAGCAAATTAATGCTATGCGCGTTGGTGATTCAGTCGTTACTATCGGTGGTGTTGTCGGTAAGATCATGAATCTTTCAGATGATGAAGTTACTATAGCCACATCTGTAGCCAACACTATGATGACATTTAAGAAGCAGGCAATCAGTACTGTTATTCAAAGTGAAGAAAATAAGAAATTGGCAGAAAAAGAGAGGGAACTGTCCGGTGAGCCGGAAAAGAAGAGTTTCTTTGATCGCTTCAAAAAAGACAAAGATGATTCGACTAGTAATTCGCCGGAAAAATAAACAATATTATTATTCTTAATTACGAATTTTAAATTAATTAATGATTTTGTTTGATTAAGGACAAAAATTATTTTAAGATAAACAGTGGAACATTCCTCTTTTTGTCGTATTGGACTAATAGGGCAAAGGGAGGATTTTTAATGTCCGGATTTATTCCACAAGAAATAATAAATCAAGTAATTGAACAGACCGACATTGTTCCGGTTGTTGAACAGTACGTAAAACTAAGCAAAAAAAGTTCTGCCAATTACTTTGGACTGTGTCCTTTCCACTCCGAAACAAATGCTTCTTTTAGTGTTTCTCCCGGGAAACAGATTTACTATTGTTTCAGCTGTCAAAAAGGAGGTAATGTAATTAAATTTTTACAAGATATTGAAAATATTACATTTCCTGAAGCAGTTAGAATGTTAGCTCAGAGACTTAATCTTGAGATTCCAGTTGGCGATTCAAAACAATATCAAGAAAATCAAACTGAAAGAAAAATACAACAAAATTTGCATCTCGAGGCAGTTCGCTTTTTTTATCGAAATCTTGAGAGCAATGCCGGCAAACCTATTAAAGAATATATGAGAAAACGAGGTTTCTCAGCAGAAACATTAAAAAAATTTGGTATAGGTTATGCTGATCCTGAATGGAACAGTTTAGCAAATTATTTAACTGAAAAAGGTTTTACCGAAGAGCAAATGCTTGCATCAGGCATCATTCGTAAAAGCAGTCGCAATACATTGATCGATCTATTTAGAGATAGAGTGATGATTCCTATTTTCCCAAGTCACGGCAGGTATGTGATCGGATTTGGCGGTAGAGCGATCAAAGATGATAATGAACCTAAGTACATCAACTCTCCGGAAACCATACTCTATCATAAAAGTAAAAATTTATTTGCAATGAATTTAGTGCGCAAATTAAGACCATTTCCTGAAACCTTAATTATTAGTGAAGGCTATATGGATGTAATGGCATTGCACCAAGCGGGATTTCCAAATACAGTTGCCAGCTTGGGAACTGCATTAACTGAAGAACAAGCAAGATTAATCGACCGATATGCAAAAAAAATAGTGATTGCCTATGACTCTGATCAAGCCGGTATCAATGCTACTATTAGAGCTATTGAAATTTTTGAAAAGTTTAATCTTGAAATTAAAGTTTTAGACTTTGGAGATTTCAAAGATCCGGATAATTACATTATTCAAAACGGTAAAGCCAGATTCGAAGCCTTAGTTAACGAAGCCATCTCAGCTTTAGATTTTCAAATAAATTTGTTTAGAATTAATTCCAGAGATAGCTCAGGTGAGTTGGATTTAAACCGTTATACAGCTCAAGTAGCAGAATTACTTGCCAAGTTGGACAGTGCGATTATGATTGAAGTTTATGCTAAAAGACTGGCCGATGAAATCAATGTTTCAAGTGATACTATTTTGTTTGATATAAATCGTGTCCAACAACAAAACGAGCAAAAACAAAAGCAAACTTTATCGCAGCGCGCTGTATCCGGCGATGATCAAATAAAGCCTGAATTAAAAGGACATAAAATAAAACAAAGAAGTCAAGCTGAGGAAAAAAAGTATATAGGTTATCAATGGTTGTTGCTGGCATTATTAAGTAATTCTCCTGATCTGTTTAGTTCGATCGACAATAGATTTGTTCCGGATTTGTTTAGTAGCGATGTTCTTAAAGAACTTGCAGAGAGGCTAAGATCGTCCGTCATTAATCAACAAATTTCTATTCAAACTTTAGTTTCTTGGACTGAGGAATTAAATGAACAGGACACAAGTACTGATTACAATAAACAATTATTGCCTATATTGATGGCTTTGGATGATGATCAAATTCGCACGGATCAAGATTTATTGTTGGATGTTTTGGGAAAACTCGAATACTATACTGCTCAAAATAAGCAGTCAGAAATATTAATGCTTTTGCAAGATAAAGAAATCAACAATAAGCAACGCGAACAGCTCCTAAAAGAGTTGTCTGAAATAAATAAAAAAATAAGTTTACAGAAATAAAATATAACACAATATCTTAATTATAGAGGGAAGGGAAAAGAGTAAATGAGTAAAGCAAAGAAAAAAGCTAAACCTGCAGTTGAAACAAAAGAAGAAAGAGCGATTATTTCGTTAATTAATCGAGGAAAACGTAAGGATAAAGAACTTACTCAACAAGAAATCCTGGATTATCTTGAATCTATTAAATTGCATGAAGATTATCTGGATCAGGTAATTGAAGGCTTGCTTGATGCAGGGATTGAGGTTATTGAAGATGATCAGGATGAAGAAGTTGATGAAAACGACGGTCGAATTTTCACTGAAGCCGTAATTGTTGACGATCCGGTCAGAATGTACTTAAAAGAAATCGGTCGAGTTGATTTATTGACTGCAGATCAAGAAAAAGAATTAGCAGCTCGTATGGAAATGGGAGACGATGGAGCAAAAGATCATCTGACAACAGCTAACTTGCGTTTAGTTGTGAGTATTGCCAAACGTTATACAGGCAGAGGATTATCCTTCCTCGATCTAATTCAAGAAGGAAATTTAGGTTTAATTAAAGCAGTTGACAAATTTGATTACAGAAAAGGTTATAAATTCTCTACATATGCTACATGGTGGATCAGACAAGCTATTACCAGAGCAATTGCAGATCAGGCAAGAACAATACGGATTCCTGTACATATGGTTGAGACTATTAATAAAATGATTAGAATTCAAAGGCAATTATTGCAAAAACTAGGCCGTGAACCGGAACCGGAAGAAGTGGCTGTTGAAATGGAGATCACAGTTGATAAAGTTCGTGAAATTATGAAAATTTCTCAAGAACCGGTGTCTCTGGAAAAGCCGATAGGTGAAGAAGAAGACAGCTTCTTGGGAGATTTTATTCCGGATGATGATGCACCTTCACCATCAGAACAAGCTTCATTCGCATTACTCAAAGAGCAACTCTTCGAAGTGTTAAAAGAGCTTGCACCGCGCGAAGAAAAAGTCTTACGTTTGCGTTTCGGCTTAGATGACGGTAGAACAAGAACTTTGGAAGAAGTGGGTCGTGAATTTGATGTAACCAGAGAAAGAATTCGTCAAATTGAAGCCAAAGCTTTGCGCAAATTACGTCATCCTTCACGTAGCCAAAAACTTAAAGACTATTTAGATTAAGATGAAATTCAATTATAGCAAGAGAATCTTAGCCTTAACCCAATGGATTGAGGCGGATTCTTTTGTGATTGATGTTGGCACCGATCATGCCCATTTGCCCTTAGCGCTTGTAGAGCTTGGAATTACCAGAAAAATACTCGCAATAGATAACAACTTGAAACCTCTGGCAACAGCTGAGAAAAACATTATACATGCAGGTTTTAACGATATAATACAATTACGCTTAAATGATGGTTTAAGAAATATTAATCTGAATGGAAATGAAACAATAGTTATCTCCGGACTGGGCGGAATGCTGATCAGCAGTATTTTAGCAGAAGCAAAACAAGGTATTAAAATTAATCAGAAATTTATTCTGCAACCGAACTGGACTTGGTTTGAATTACGAAAATGGCTGGCTGGGAACGGTTTTAAAATAGTAAAAGAACAAATAGTTGCTGAACAAAATAAACTGTATAGCCAATTGTTAGTTCATTATACAGGTGAAGAATACCATATTTCAGATACTGATGCTTTTTGTGGAATAAACATTCAACATAATCACAATTCGGCAAGTGAAATGGAAATTTACAAATCCTATTTGAGCAGATTAAAACGCCTAGCTACACTCAAAGCGAGAAGTGTTGATTCTTACAGTGATATTGTAAAGCGTATCAATCATAAGCTAGAGAATTTAAGACAAATCTATTACTAGAAGAATATATATTCCGCGGAGGAAATTTTGACTACTCACAGAGAGATTTACAACTATTTAAATAAAATAGCGCCTTATGAAGATGCTGAAGATTGGGATCCAACCGGACCTACACTGGGTTGGCTAGACGATCAGACTACAGCTGCAGTGATCAGTTTAGACTTAACAAGTCAAGCATATGAACTTGCTCTTAAAAATAAATGTAATTTGATCATCACTCATCATCCTTTTATTTTTTCACCGATCAACCAACTAATCACAGATGATTTTGAACAAGGATTATTATTAAAGCTTGCCGAGAAGAGAATTAGTTCTATTTCCTGTCATACTAATCTTGATGCGGCAATCGAAGGAGTTGCTACAGCATTTGTTGAGACAGCATTAACCAAAGACAGCTATCTAAAAAATCCTGAAATACTGATTCCATTGGAAGATAAAGCTGAAGTAGGGCATGGTAGAATTGTAACGCTCAATCAGGAACAATTACTAAGTAAACTATTGGTCCAAGTTGAGCACAATCTTAGTTCAAGAATACAAGTAAATACTGATCAGGATAGAGATGTAAAAAGAATCGCATTTACTCCGGGAGCTTTTGAAGAATCTTGGATACCTGAACTGAAAAAACAAAATATCGATCTGCTAATAACAGGGGAAATAAAACATCATGCAACTGTTATGTTGCATGAAAGATCAATTGCATTATTTGCGGCAGGACACGGGGCTTCTGAGCAAACAGTTATCCCATTGTTAAAACACAAATTAGCAGAAGAATTTTCCGAGATTTATTTTGTAGAAAATCCGGGAATCAATTATAATCGATTAAGATCTGAGTAAACTGGACAATCGCGGCTGCAAAGACGAAAGTCTGCAGATGAGGAAAGTCCGGGCTTCATAGGGCACAGGCGCCGGGTAGTTCCCGGTGAAGGTGACTTTAAGGAAAGTGCAACAGAAAATATACCGCCGAGCAATCGGTAAGGGTGGAATGGTGAGGTAAGAGCTCACCGGCGGTTTGGTAACAATCCGGCCTTGTAAACCCCGTCTGAAGCAACACCGTGGCAAGAAACACATAGTGTGACCCGCACGTTTCATGGAGGTGGCTTGAATCCAAGTGAGAGCTTGGATCTAGATAGATGATTGTCTTAGACAGAACCCGGCTTACAGGTTTACTCAGATCTTTATTTATCTTAACCGTAACAATTGTGTGGAGTTCACAAATTACTTTAGCAATCTTAATATTTGATGTATAATAGCCCTAGAACTCAGAATTTAATAAGTTTATCAGAAAAGGAGAAATTATATATGAGAGAATTATTAGGAAATGTATTTGGTTACGAAAAGAAATCTGACGCCAATGCCAAGATTGTCATCGGTGCATTATCCGGCTTCCTACTTGGTGCAGCTGCAGGCTTATTATTTGCACCTCAATCCGGTAAAGAAACCCGTGATGATATTGCCCGAGCAGCAGAAAAAGGCTATGAAAAAGCTGTAGAAACTTCCAAAAATGTTGCTGGATTTGTAAAAGATAAAAGCCAAGAAGTTTCTGAAAAGTTTTTGCAAAAAAGAGACAAAGTAGTAGAAGATGCAGCAGAAGCAGTTGCTGAAGTTGCTGATAAAGTTTCAGATAAGGCTGAAGATGTCGCCAAAGATGCTAAAGCAAAACAATCTTAAGAATCGGTGATATTATGACTTATGTGATATTGAGCGAAGCAACGATAGCTCTATCTGATCTTTTTACCGGTTTGCTTGCTTTGGCCGGAACGGTTGCCTTAGTTTTCTTAGCAATCATGTTCTATAGGCTTGCTGCAGCTTTGAAAAAAGTTAAAGATATGCTCGATGAAATGGCTTTACCGCTTAGTCAAACGGTGAATCAATTGCCTGAAGTTGTTAAGAAGACAGATAAATCTTTAGGAGATGTCAATGCCATAACCGAGGCGGCAGCTACTGAGGTTCCGGATATTTTGGAAAGTGTTAGCGGCGTATCGACTTCAGTTGGAACTACTGTTGAAACTGTTGCTGATACAGCGACAAACGTAATTGATGCTGTCAATAGTGTTGTGTCAACAGGTAAGAGTGCAGTTTCCAGTTTGAATCTGGACGGATTGATCGGCATTGCAGGCAGGGTCACCGGTATTGTCAGCTTTTTGAGAAGATTCAAAAAGAAGACTAAAAAGAAAAGAAAAAGAAAACGCTGACAAAATTAATCTCAGAGTAGATTTCAAAGGATGGGTGATCACCCATCCTTTGTTTTTTCTAGTTTAGTTTTCTGATAGAATTATAAACTAGAAGAGAAACTTTAATATATTGGAGAAATCATGAATGAACAAAATACAGAAAACCAGTGAACATCTTGATTTGATGAAATCAGAGAATAAAATGAGCAAACTGGGTCAAAGCAAATATTTTGTTTTAGCTTTCATTTTTCCGTTTTTGATCTTAGGTTTTGCTTACGCTATGCAAGGAATTTTCCCTTTTGGTGAAAAACACATCTTGACCATAGATCTTTACCATCAATATGCTCCGTTCTTACGTGAATTACGTGCAAAATTAATTTCCGGTGATTCTTTATTTGTCAGTTGGTCAGGTGGTCTGGGATTTAATTTCTATTCTGTCATTACTTATTACTTAGCAAGCCCTTTTAATTTTTTACTACTCTTGTTTAAAGAACAACAGATCAGCGATGCAGTATTGTTGATTACACTATTTAAGATTGCCTCCAGCGGTTTAACATTTTATACATACAGTTACTTCTCACGTAAAAAACATAGTTGGTTTTATCTTGCAATTTCCTGTGCTTATGCTTTATCAGGATATTCATTAGCTTATTCCTGGAATATTATGTGGCTTGATACTCTAGTATTTTTGCCGTTGACTATTTTAGGATTGATTTATTTGATCAGAAATCAAAGGATTTGGCTGTATATAGTAAGTCTATCTGCTATCTTAATCAGTAATTACTATACTGCCTTTTTTGTCTGTGTTTTTCTTTTGTTTTATTTTTGGGTATTACTTATTCAAGAAAGAGAAGTGAATAACTATTTAAAGAATATCAAAAATCATAAACTCCACTGTTTTGTTAAATTTGCCGGCAGTTCTTTATTAGCTGCCGGAATTGCAGCTGTTACCTTAGTACCGACAATCATCGCCTTGAGCAGAACTTCCGCTTCAGGTGATTTGTTTCCCGATACCATTAATTTTTTTGAGCCATTTATTGATTTCATCAGCCGCTTATTAACTTTAGCTCCTTTGTCAATTCGAGACGGTATGCCTAACCTATACGCAAGTGTTATTTTATTAGTGCTCTTGCCACTTTTTTTCAGCAACAAAAAGATATCATTTTACACAAAAGTCTCTCATGGTATTTTGATTTTCTTTTTATTAATCAGTTTGAATAACAATGTCTTAAATTTTATTTGGCATGGTTTTCATTATCCAAATCAATTACCTTTTAGAAATTCCTTCGTTTTGATATTTTTGTTTTGTGTGATGGCTCTGACCGCTTATGATAATTGGCAAGGCTCGGACAAATTACCATGGTTTAGATTATTGGGCATCTGGATCGTTGTGCTACTATTTTTGCAAAAAATAGATCAAGAAAGTTATGATTTTTCTTTGATCTTGATATCAATTATATTATTATTTATTTTTGCCTTAATCCTTAATACTGCGGAAGATATTAAAATTAAAAAGAAATATATATCTTTAATGCTATTAATTGTGATGCTAGTTGAATTATTAATTAATACAACCATGGCAATTGGCTCAATTAGTGATAATGAGTATTATGGATCAAGAGATGGGTATTTAGCAGGCGAATATCCGGAATCAGTCTTAAAAAGAGTTGAACAAATAAAAGATCAAGATCCCAATGCAAGAGCAGCTCTCTGGCCTGATAAATGTGTGAATGATCCGATGCTTTATGGTTTTCCGGGCTTAACAATTTTTTCTTCGACATACCCTAAACAACCTGTCCAGTTATTAGCCAATTTAGGTTACGACAACAACCGTATTAACAGTTATCAGGATACCGGTTCAAATATAATCTTAGACTCAGTCTTAGGCATAAAATACAAAATAATAGATCAAAATCGAGAAGAACAAATTTCATTTTATCAATCAGTCGATACAGATGGTATTACTGCTCTATATAAGAACGAATATGCATTACCTTTACTTTATTATGTACCGCATAATGCCGTTAATTTAGAGACAGATTCTGAAAAATCAGGAATTTATAATCAACGAGAGTTGATCAAGGCTTTAAATGGCAATCCGGATATCTTGCAATATACAACGACGTATTCAAAAGATGCTGATGGCTGTACTGTAGTAGAAATTTCAGATAATAAATACCAAGTTGACTTGTTCAAAGATAATGAGCAAATCAATTTTTCTTTTGAGCTAAAAGCTGAACAAGACGGATATCAAACAGTATCCTGGGATGCTTCAGGACTCAGATTCGATCAGATATACTTAACCAAATTTGACAATCAACAAAATAATCAGCCCGATAATACTACATCCACCCAAAATTTAAGTCGTAAATCGACCTCAATTGCAGATATTGGATATTTAGAAACCGGGGAAACAGTCAAAATAAATTTTGTGGTCAATAAAGATGACTCCAATAATGGGAACATAAAGTTCGAAGGTTCCACAATTAACCAAAACAAACTTGAAACTTGGTTGAACGGTTTGCGGATAAACTCCGTTAATCCGCTTAAACACGATTCTAATCATTTAACTGCCGAAATAAATTTGCCGCAAGCCGGCTATCTTTTGTTTGCAACTACTTACGATCAAGGTTGGCAGGTGAGTGTGAATGAATTGTCAAAAGAAATAACACCTTTTGATAATTCCTTAATTTTGATCCCGGTGGATAGTGGCAACAATCAACTTGAATTAAAATTTACGCCTAATGGTTTTGTGATAGGAGTTATCATATCCGGTCTCAGTTTATGCATAGCATTTGTTTTATTATGGATTGCACTTTTAAGAAAGAGAAAGAAAAATCAAGAATTGACTTTGCAAGAACAAAACAATCAAAGTTTGCCAAATGAATTGCAAATAAGGACTGTAAGTATCAAAACTGTTTCTTTAACTGATGATGATCTTAACGATCAAAGCAATGATTTATAGTAACATTTAGATTATGATCAATATAAAAAAGTAAGGTTTATTGATGAATTTTTCAAAGCATAAAACTGAAATTAGTATAATTTTATTGATCTTATCCATGTTATTGATTTTTAGTTCCTGCCAAAAATTAACTTCAATAGTCAGATCAAGCAATGCTAAACCTATTCTAAAAACAATTACAGTTTCTGAAACAAATGAGTCTGAGCCTGTTTATTCTATGGTGTTTGAGAATGGAAAGATTAAACCTATTCAGAAATTCACACCTGATGATGCAAAATATTATAAAGTTGAGATGATAGGTTATAGATCGGAACTAAAGGATGATGAAATCATTGC
Organism: Clostridiaceae bacterium; assembly: GCA_012522435.1. GTDB lineage: Bacteria > Bacillota > Clostridia > Saccharofermentanales > DTU023 > UBA5436. The sequence goes on from JAAYKK010000006.1 coordinate 84,726, forward strand.
TTCTTACGAAGCAATTAATCTAATTGATAATAATGGAAATACTGTTGATCTAGATATTGATTTAGATAAATTTATCAAATTGGTTTTAGATACGACAAAGAAAAACATCTGGAGAATTAGAATTATTGAAGTAGATCAGGAGTATTTTGCTTTTGTTAAATTGAATGTCAATTGGCAATCTCCAGGCATTTTGTATAAATATAATAAAGAAGAATCAAAACTTGAAAAAATTTATAGCTGGAATGAAGTAGATTTGATTGGTTTAGCTTTAATAGATAATAATTAATTACGAATAAAGTCTGTGAATAAGATGAGTGAAAAGAAGAAAGTGGCTTTTGTTTGTGTCCATAATTCATGTCGCAGTCAAATTGCAGAAGCTTTAGGGAAACGATATGCTTCTGCAAATTATGAATTTTACTCTGCCGGTACAGAAATAAAATCTGAAATTAATCAAGATGCAGTTCGTTTGATGAAGCATATCTATGATATAGACATGGAAGCAACTCAGTATCCAAAACTAATTGAAGATATCCCTGCTGTGGACATTGTTATTACGATGGGCTGCAATGTGCAATGTCCAACTATAAAATGTGAATATAGAGAAGATTGGGATTTAGATGATCCTAGTGGCAAAAGTGATCAAGAGTTTTGGAAAGTCATCCAAGCTATTGAAAATAATATAAAAAACAAATTCACCATCAGATAGAAAAAGTAATTTAGTTTACTCTGTCATGGTTTTACAGATAATTGACAGGTAAATTTATCTTTGTTATATTTGTTTAGTAACTCGCCGGAGTGTCGGAACTGGCAGACGAGATAGACTCAAAATCTGTTGTCCGTAAGGGCGTATGGGTTCAAGTCCCATCTCCGGCACCATTTTTAACGCTGATTTTCTGTTATAGGGGAGTGGCTCAACGGTAGAGCAACGGTCTCCAAAACCGTCGGTTGCGGGTTCAAATCCTGTCTCCCCTGCCAATCTTGAGGTGTACGAACCATTGTTTGTATGCCTCTTTTTTATTATGAAAATTTATTATTCTAATCGGAGCAGGGACTAAAGATATTCTACTTGTTGCCTTTTTGTAACATGCCTTTAACAAAATGCCTGATTTATCAGCTGTTTTTATGGTTAGAATAACAAGTTTTGGTTATAATATGAACTATTAGTTAGAGGAACTTAGAGAATGATTGTTGCTTATATTATTACTTTTATCGCATCTTTATATTTGATCATATATGGTAATTTGAGTCTATGGCTCGGTTTACCTTTACTGATCTTTTCAGTTAGCGGTATTTCTTTTCAATTGATTCAGATTGTTAATCAAAATCTACGCTTAAATAGATTAAAAAAGAAAGCCAAAGCAAAATGGGTAGGTGAGTTTACTTTAATTGAAGGTTTAAATTTAGTGACCAATCAGAGTATTCACTTAATCTTAACCCGTAGAGATGATTTGCTCTTACAAGCCGAACAGAATGAATTTCAATTAAATTTGGCGGATATTGATGGGATCTTCATTACCAAGGGATTTAATACACTAAACTTAACTGATGAAGAGATTTGCAAGTTTATCAATCGGGAAACTACAGCTCCTGTTTTCAACAATATTCGTAATCTCATTCGAAATAATAGACAGTATGCTAAGAAATATATTATGCTAATTTCTTTAAAGTTAAAAGAGGATGTTTATTATAATGTAAGAATGAATCAAGATTTAATAATCATGATTTTGATGCATGGAAATAATAACTTCAGACAATTTACCAAACGACCTGAAATAAGAAGCAAGGTACGTTATTACAATAAAAGAATGGAACCTTCTCTATCCAGAGAAGAACCAAGATTAGACCAACTTACTTAGTTGATTAGGAAGGTAATGCATATTAATGAATATACAAGCACAGACTTTTAAAGAATTATGTAATGTAATTGAGCAAAACATAAATCGTGTAATGATCGGCAAAGAAGATGTTATCGAATCACTATTGATTGCGCTTGCCGCGGGCGGACATGTTTTGATTGAAGATGTTCCGGGAATCGGTAAAACTACTTTGGTATCTGCTTTAGCAAAGTCTCTCAATTTAACATTTAAAAGAATTCAGTTTACGCCGGACCTAATGCCTTCAGATGTTACAGGCTTCAGTTTGTATAATCAGAAAACAGGAGAATTCGAATTTCAGCCCGGTGCTGTGATGAGTCAGATTGTCTTGGCTGATGAGATAAATCGTACTTCGCCCAAAACACAATCCGCATTACTTGAAGTAATGCAGGAAAATCAAGTTACAGTTGACGGAATTACTTACGAAATCCCGCAGCCATTTATTGTCTTAGCTACGCAAAATCCGGTTGATCACATAGGAACATATCCGCTACCTGAGGCTCAGCTAGACCGCTTTATGTTAAAGATTGATCTCGGTTATCCGACAATTGATCAGGAAGTCGAAATTCTTGATTTGTATTCTAGTGATGCTCCTTTAGAAACTTTGCAGGAAGTTGCTGACAGTAACGATGTGCTTTGGATGCGAGAACAAGCTCTACATGTGCATTGTGCCAAGTCTGTTAAAAGATATATTGCTGAATTGACAGCTGCCACACGCCGTCATCCTGATATTAGTCTGGGAGCTAGTCCAAGAGCTTCAAATATGCTAATGCAAGCGGCAAAGAGTAGAGCCTTGATTAGAGGACGCGATTATGTAAGGCCGGATGATGTTCAAGCTTTAGCAGTTTCTGTATTATCGCATAGGATTACGATTACTCCTGAAAGCAGACTAAAAAGAATAACTAGTGATGATGCTATTATTTCAGTAGTCAGACAGGTAGCCGTACCCGAAAGATAAATAATATGATTCGTCCGCGTTTTGTTTTTTGGATATTGGCAGTTGTTGCAACTTTTATCGGCAATCAATTAATTGAGCATAAATTTATCATGATTTTGATGCTATTTTTATTAGCTTTGCCAATTTTTTCTGTACTTTATAGTTTCTGGATCAGAAGAAAACTGTCCGTTTCAATTGTGCCTGATCAGGAATTTATTGAAAGAGGAGACCAGGCTTGTTGGTATATCAAATTTACTAATTTGAGCAAACTCCAAACTATGGCAATTAGAATATTAATCAAAGCGAACACGCTTCACATTGATCAGGAGCAAATCCAAGCAACTTTATTGATAGCACAAAATGATTCGTCAAACATACGTTTAACAGCTAAACCTGCATTTTCCGGTCCCTTTACTGCAGATAGTTTTTCAATTGCGATTAATGATATTTTCGGCTTCTTCAGAATAAAGTCTCTCACAGCTACTGAGGTTAATTTTCCTAATGTATATGTATTGCCTTTGGAAGAGATGTCTGAAGATTATCATGAATATCTGAGCAATCATTTAGCTGCCGGTGAGTTCCCTTCCGGAAAGAGTCAATCTCTGCTTGATGAAATTGACCGTTTAAGAACTATGGAAAGTGGAGATTCTTTGAAACATATCCATTGGAAACTCTCTGCTCGAATGCAAGAATGGATGGTCAAAGAATTTGATAAAGAAGATGATCGAACTGTTACGGTATTACTTAATTTGCCTGAAGTCTTTTTTAAAACATACAATGATGAGAGTAATCGTCTTCTATATCTGCGAAACTACATGTTAGATCATACATATACCGCTATCCGAATATTTCTGAGTCGAGAAGCAACTGTGCGTCTCAAGACATATCAGCCGGAATTAGTTGTCGAAGAAGCAATCCATATGAACGAAGCTGATCTATTGAGGAAACAATTATCATACATACCATATCGCTCAGTAATTCCTTTTGCTGAACAATTACATGATGAAAGACTAGGCAATGAATTAAACATTCTCTATATTATAACTAATGAACTCGATCATAGTTTAGTCGCCGATTTAAGAACTTTAAGAACCAGAATAGGTGGTATGCATCTTGTTTTTGCTGTCGATCAGCAAAGCACAGTTGATGCTGCTCAGGAACATCTTGAGCGATTAGCTAATCTAAATATTAACGTAGAGCTAGCTTATTCAAACGAGGTGAATAATTATGAATAATCAATTTGCTTCAATTGAAATAGCTAAAAATAAGACTATACAACCCAAGACAAGTCAAGTTGATCATAGAGTGAAGATTGCCTTAGACGCTATCTTTTATTCAGCAGTGGCTTATTTATTTTCTTGTATTTGGTTTGATCTTCTAGCTAAAGCAGTCTTTTTAAACTATCCTTTGACTTATGCTTGGTTACCTAAATTAATTATTACTCTACTCGTTCTCTTAATTGTCAATTGGCCACGTATTTTTGGCTATGGATTTTTAGGCTTAAGTGCAATAACTATTTTATTTGGTGTAGTTTTTGCAAAATCTCTTGGCAAACCGATATTTGATTTCTTGAAAACACATTTTTCAGGTTCAATAAATTCAATTAAATGGGCCTTTAATCTTGATTCGCAAATAGAAAATATGCCACAGTTTTTCCCGTTCTATCTGGCGGTTCTTTCTATTCTGGTTGCTTTAATTTTAATTTATATAAAACCTGCACCTTTGGTGCTGACAATAGTCTGGATTTTACCTTATATCATTATAGTTCACCTAAATCAGCAAAATATCTCCATTGGGACATTCTTTTTAGGCTTGTTTTGTATCTTAGTAACCTTTGCCAGACAGAGCAGTCATTTATATTCTTGGCGAAAAGTTTGGCAGATTCCACCTGTAGCTTTGATAACTTTTGTATTAGCATTAGTTTTTTTATTACAAACTGTTTTACCTCAAAATATTTTTTACAATGAAAAGATTAGTAAAACTTTAGATCAGTTAATAAAATCCAGTCAGAAGATGCCGGACACAGTTCGCTATTTTGAATTTAGTATTAAAGATGCCGGCTATTATCCTCAAGATGTCAGACTGGGAGGTCCGGTAGAATTAGTTGATGAACCATTCATGAATGTAGCAGGGCCAGGTACACCTTTTTATTTGAGAGGAACAGTATTTGATCAATTTGAACAGAATATTTGGCATGCTTCCTCAATGAAGTCTAATTATTTGTTTTACAATACTGATCCGATTGATCAACAAACTGAAGCTTTCGCATATCCAAGTTCATCTAAGTTACCACCTGGAGTGATTGCCAATTATTTTGTGGATGAAAGAATTAGTATTTCACCTATATATCAACCGATTCAAGCAGTTTTTCATGGCGGTAAACCAATAGAGATAATAAATCATTTAACAGAACAAACTGTAGAAGATGAAGGAAATAACATACTCTATTATTTTAATCCTGCCGGCCAAATCTATGCTTCAGAGCAAATTTCAAGCGAAGGCTATTCAATTAACGGATATATCTCGCGCTTAGGTATGACTGCCAATTATTTAACTTTGATGCAGAATGATGCCAATGTCGACAATCTTGTTTTTGCCAAGCAGACAGTTCCCAATTTAGCCAACTATCAGAGTTTTCTTAATAGTAATGATCCTGAATTAGCACAAATTGTATATCAGGATAATTTAGAAGAAAATCAAAAAGCAGGGCAATTAATAGAAATTATCAACTATCTAAAAAATAATTATCATTATCAATTGCAGGTTGAAGAAGTACCCGCTAATCAAGATTTCTTTGAACATTTCATAAAATCCAAAACAGGATATTGTACCTATTTTGCAACTGCATTAACTATTTTGGCCAGAGAAGCAGGGTTTGAATCAAGGTATGTGGAAGGGTTCTTAGTTCAGGGTATTCATGATATAAATTTGCCACAAGAAAACTATGGTAGGGTTGTTTCAACAGATCAAGCACATGCCTGGACAGAAATCAAGATTGATCAGCTAGGTTGGATGCCTTTTGATGCTACACCCTCATCTGCTTTGAATGAAATGCAAACAGACTTGGAAAAAGAAGAGCAGTTGAGAGCAGAGTTACCGGAACCTACTGAACCTGAACCAACTGAAACAGAGCAAACTACTCTACCAACTGAAAGCCAAAATCTAGAATCTGAGCCAACTGAACACGATCAACTTGCTGATGATCAGTCAAAGATTATTTTGCGCAAAGCAATCTTGATAATTCTTGCTGATTTAACATTTATTGCCATAATTGTCATTTTCATTTTATGGCGTAGAAAAGTTTATGCGAGACGTCATAATCCTGAATGGCTCCATGATAAGTTTGACGGTGATTTAAAAGCTGCTGTTATCTATATCTGGCAAGATCTTAAATATTTGTATAAAATAAATGATGGGATAGATGAACCTGACAAAACTATCCTCCGCTTGTTCAGCACAATGCTGAATGACTTTAACTGGAACAGGAAAGATACTTTCTCCGCCTACCAAGCCATTGAGCAAGTTCTTTATGCAGAGAAAGATCCTAAACAGGAAAACTTAGTAAGCTTATTTAAAATTTATCAGCAAACTGAAATAATTACAGCAGATAATATACCGAAGTTAAAATGGATGTTCAATCGATTTTTATTTTCTCCTGAACCTAAATTATGATTTTTCCTGATTGTGTTATATAATTTACTATTCAGGTAATAACATTAATTATGAGGTTTATAGAAAATAAATGACAAAAATTGCAAAAGATAAACTCAGACTTAACAATCAGGATATTTCAAATCAAGATCAGAAAAATAATGATCAAGCACCTTATTTGGAAAGTCTAAAATCATATGTAAAACAATATAAAATTCAAAATGGTGAAACTCCGACTTATTTCATTCAAACATTTGGCTGTCAACAAAATGAAAATGATAGTGAAATAATAGCCGGAATTATGGATGCTTCCGGTTTTATAAGTGCTGAAAACTATGAGGTAGCAGATATCTCAATTATTAACACCTGTAGTATTAGAGAAAATGCCGACACAAGATTGTTCGGTCATTTAGGTATTTTAAAAACACTTAAACAACAAAACAAAAATCGTTTTACCATGCTCTGTGGATGTATGATGACCCAGGATCAGCATCTTGAGAAAATCAAAAAGAGCTTTTCTTTTGTTAATTTAATTTTTGGACCCCATGATATTTACCGTTTACCACATTTGCTTTGGGATAGCTTAGAAAATGATAAGCAAATAATAGCAGTATCTAAAGAAAATCTAATGCCGAGTCAGGAAAATCTACCTATCACTCGTTCAAGAAAATTTAGAGCTTTAGTTTCTATAATGTATGGCTGCAACAATTTTTGTACTTTTTGTATTGTACCTTATACTAGAGGCAGGGAAATAAGTCGTAGTTTCAGTTCTATAATCAAAGAAATAATATCTTTAAGAGACGAAGGATATACTGAAATAATGCTCTTGGGCCAGAATGTTAATGCTTGGGGTAAAGATTTTCGAGATGAAAAAGAAAAACCTAAAAATTTTGCTGAGCTGCTGGAAGCTGTAGCCCAAATAGAAGGCATAAAAAGGATTCGTTACATGAGTCCAAATCCACGGGATATTGATCAACAGTTAATTGATACAATTGGTAAATATAAGAATATTGAACCACATATGCATTTACCCTTGCAGTCAGGTAGCAATCGTATTTTAAAGTTAATGGGTAGACGTCACGATCGAGAGCGTTATTTAGAAATTGTCAGACAATTACGTAAAGCAAGACCTGAGATCAGTTTAACTACTGATATAATAGTAGGTTTTCCCGGTGAAACTGAGCAGGATTTTGCAGATACTTTAGACTTAATGGAACAAGTGAAATTTGATAGTGCTTTCACTTTTATCTATTCTGCTCGTGAGGGAACACCGGCTGCCAAATTTAAAAATAATAGCGACCCTGAACAGATAAGCCAACGTTTTCAGCGTTTAATTGAACTGCAAAATACACATAGCCTTGAAGCAAATAATAAAGTCATTAGTCAAGTTGAAGAAGTGTTATTAGAAGGCATTAGTCATGGTAACAAAAATATTTTGACAGGAAGGACAGCTGACTTTAAACTAATTAATTTGTCAATACCACAAGAAATATATCAAACATTACCTTCTGAAGCTATTAACGACCAAGGAAATTTAAATGGCAATTATTTTGAAGGGAAATATTGTTTGGTTAAACTGAATAAAGCAAAAACTTTCTCAATAGAAGGAGAGATGGTCGAAATTCAATGTTAACTTTTGCTGAAGTTGATCGTGAAAAATTAACACCGATGATGCAACAATATGTTGCAGAAAAAGATAAACGGCCCGACTGTTTAATTTTTTTTCGTTTAGGTGATTTCTATGAATTATTCTTCGATGATGCCATTACTGCGTCAAAAGAGCTGGAGTTGGCTCTCACCGGCAGAGATTGCGGCTTAGATCAAAGAGCTCCTATGAGCGGTGTTCCTCATCATGCTGCAGAAAATTATATTCTGCGTTTAGTTAATCGAGGTTATAAAGTTGCCATTGTCGAGCAGGTTGAAGATGCGCAAGAAGCAAAAGGCCTGGTTAAAAGAGAAGTAGTCAAGGTTGTCACTCCAGGTACTTTAACCGATCAAACCTCAATAGATGAGCAAAAATATTTATTTTTAGCATCAATTTTACAAAAAGGAGCTTATTACGGTTTAGCTGTTTGTGATATTACAACCGGTTTATTCGACACCACAGAAATTACCTATGGAGCAACAACTCCAAAACTACTGGATGAGCTAGCTCGTTATAAACCAGCAGAAATAATATGCAATCAAGAATTTGCTGATTCTAAAGCTTGTCATGATCTCTTGGCTCGCGAAACAATTACCTTGTCAGTACAACCTGACCATCAGTTCAACCAAGCATCTGTCGATCAATTTGAGATCATTCAAACTGATCAGTATTCGTTGTGGGCAGGTGCATCGGCTGCTTTATTAAACTATATTAAAGAAACTCAATTTACTTTACCTAATGATCTAGATAAAATAACTCCTTATCTGCAAGATGAATTTATGATCTTAGATCATAATGCACGCAGAAATTTAGAATTGACTGAAACTTTAAGAGACCGTCAACGAAGAGGGAGCCTACTTTGGGCAATTGACCGTACTAAAACCAGTATGGGAGCACGATTGCTCAGATATTGGCTAGAACAACCCCTCTTGAATATTGAAGATATCTCACGCAGGCAAAATGCAATTGATATATTACTTGAAGATTTTATTTTGCGACAAGAATTGATTGAAAAGCTTAACGGAATCTATGATTTGGAAAGACTTAGTGGCAGAATTTCTTTAGGCCAAATAAATGCACGTGATCTGGTTTCTTTAATTACAGTTTTAGATAAAATTGAGCCGATCAAGGATTTACTGAAAAATTTTAACGATCCTTATCTTTGCTCTTTAAATACGCAGCTACAAGCTTTGCCCGAATTAGGAAAACTACTAAAAAGCGCAATTGTTGATGATCCCCCTTTAACCATAACAGAAGGTAAGATCATTCGTCCCGGATACAATCAACAAGTAGATGAATTTCGTGATGCTACAGAGAATGGGAAACAGTGGATCATCGAACTTGAAGCTAAAGAAAGAGAAAGAACTGGAATCAAGTCTTTAAAAGTTGGTTACAATAGAATTTTTGGTTATTACATTGATGTTAGAAAAACTAATTTGGATTTGGTACCGGATGAGTACATCAGACGACAAACATTAACAAATTCAGAACGCTATATCACCGAAGAATTAAAAAACATGGAAGATAAAATCATCGGTGCTGAACAAAAACTTATTTCATTACAATATGATCTATTTACTGAAATAAGAACTGAAACAATGTCTTACTTAACTAAACTTAAAGCCAATGCCGAGGTACTGGCCCAATTGGATGTATTGTCCGCTTTGGCAGAATTAGCAGAAAAAGAAAACTACTGTAAACCAATTTTAAATAATGATGATACAATTAAAATCTCGGCAGGTAGGCATCCGGTAGTCGAACAAACGCTGGGACATGGTAATTTTGTCCCTAATGATGTTTTATTAGACCAGCTTGATCATAAAGTAATGATTCTAACTGGTCCTAATATGTCCGGTAAATCAACATACATGCGACAAGTAGCCTTAATCGTATTATTGGCACAAATTGGCAGTTTTGTGCCAGCAGATTCTGCCATTGTCGGTATGACCGATCGAATATTTACCAGAGTAGGGGCAGCAGATGATCTTGCCGGTGGACAATCTACCTTCATGGTAGAAATGAATGAAGTCTCACAAATAATGCGTAATGCAACAAATAGAAGTCTCTTGATACTGGATGAAATAGGGCGAGGCACAAGCACCTATGATGGACTTTCGATTGCTTGGTCGGTGATCGAGCACATTGTTGATCCTAATTTTATCAATGCTAGAACTTTGTTCGCCACTCATTATCATGAATTAACCGATTTAGCCGAGTCTACCCAAGGTGTTTTCAATTCTCATATTTCTGCAACCGAAAAAGATGGTGCAATCGTATTCTTACATCAGATCGAGCCCGGTTTTGCAGGACAGAGTTATGGTGTAGAAGTTGCTGAATTGGCAGGTGTTCCGGACTCAGTAGTTAATCGTGCCAGAGAAATTCTTTACCAACTCGAAAGAGATAATCAAGGTAAAAGATTGACGGTAAAAAAGTCGGCAAGACCTTTGGATGGCCAGCTCGATTTGTTTTCTGCAGCTCAAAATTTCAATCAAACTAATAAAGTAATTGAAAAACTCAAAAATATTGATTTAGATTATGTCAGTCCCGTAGATGCTCGCAAGATCTTAGAAGAATTAATTGCCGAAGCTGAAGGAAAAGTGTGAAAAAATGATAAAAATTTTAGATAAAATCACTGCAGATGGAATTGCTGCAGGTGAAGTAATCGAAAGGCCAGCTTCAGTAGTTAAAGAGTTAATTGAAAATTCTTTAGATGCCGGTGCTTCAATTATCCATTGTGCGATAGAGCAGGGAGGCATCAAAAAGATCACGATAAGTGATAATGGTTGTGGCATGACACCAGAAGATGCTGAATTAGCGTTTGCTAGACATGCAACTTCCAAACTTTCTCAGATTTCTGATCTGGACCATATAATAACAATGGGCTTTAGGGGAGAAGCATTGGCCAGTATTGCAGCCGTAGCCAAAGTTAGACTAAGAACTCGTAGGATCGGGGCAGAACAAGGACATGAAGTTATTATTGAAGGTGGGAAAATAATTAGTACTCAATCTGTCGGCTGTCCCGAAGGAACTCAAATTGAAGTGCGTGACTTGTTTTTTAATGTTCCGGCCAGATATAAATTTTTAAAGAGAGACCAGACCGAACAAGGTTATATTGCTGATTTAATTAGTAGATTAGCTTTAGCCAGAGCGGATATTTCATTTCGACTGACAGCAAAACAAAAAGATATCATCCATACACCTGGAAATAACAATTTATTGAGTGCGATTTATGTTTTATATGGTAGAGAAACCGCTGAAGCAATGGTTGAAGTAAATTATCAGCTTGAACCGATCAAGATCAACGGTTATATTACTACCCCTCAGGTAACAAGAGGGAACCGAAGTCGCCAAGTAGTATTTGTTAATGGCAGAAATATTTCTTCCAAGGTAGTAAATGCTGCAATCAATGAAGCTTCCAAGACCTGGTTTATGAAAGGAAAATTCCCTTCACTTGTAATAAATCTTGAAATACCATTAAATCTTGTAGATGTTAATGTACATCCCCAAAAAACAGAAGTCAGATTCTGGGATGAACAAATAGTTTTCCGTGCTGTTTATCATTCATTAATTGAAGCACTAGAAACAGGGGCAACTGCTATCAAAGGGCAGTTTGAAAGCAAAAAAAACAATACGGTTGAACCCTTAGTTTTGAACGAAAAACAAGAAACAACAGTTTCAACTGCTAAACAAACTGAATTTGATTATCAACCTCAATCTACTAATAGTTTGCAAACAGAATATAATTACACAAACGAGCGTTTATATCCGGTAGAACAGGCTCAGGCTTTTATCAAATATCAAGATCAAACCTCAGAAAAATCTGAAGACCAGACTACAAACTTACGTCAAATAACGAATGAAGATACTACTTCTGAATTAGCTTATTTACTAGAGGCACGTTTGATTGGCCAAGTATTCCAAACTTACATCCTTTTAGAGTTTCAAGACAATTTTATTATAATTGATCAGCATGCTGCTCATGAGAGAATAATATATGAGCAATTACGTGACCATTATCAGGAAAGTAAGAAAGAACCATTTCCAAAACAGCTCCTTTTAACTCCACTTTCAATGGAACTTACTGCTCACGAATTATCTCTAGTTGAAGAAAATCTAGCTGAATTCGAACATTTAGGATTTGAACTAGATATTTTCGGAGACAATACAATTTTGATCCGAACTGTTCCCAGTATGATCAGAGATGTAAAAGATCCAATCTCTGCTATTCAAGTACTAGTAGATTCTTTAGTTGATCAATCATTCTTCCGTGAAGACAAATATGATCAAATACTCCATGGCATTTCATGCAAAGCGGCCGTAAAAGCTAATGATAATTTGAGCTTCAGTGAGATGAAGCAGTTATTAAATGATTTAATTAGCTTGAAAAATCCTTTCCATTGCCCACATGGCAGACCTTTAATAATTAATCTACAACAGACAGATTTAGAAAAATTATTTAAGAGGATAGTTTAAAATCAATAAGGATAGATTATGATTAATAAATTTATTAACCAAGTAATAGTTATTTGCGGACCGACTGCTTCCGGTAAATCAAACTTAGCTGTAAAGCTTGCTAAAAATATAGATGCAGAAATTATTTCAGCTGACTCTATGCAAATCTATCGCAAATTGGATATTGGAACGGCAAAGGTTTCAAAAGAAATCCAAGCTGAAATTTCGCATCATATGATAGATATTATTGAACCTGATCAACCTTTCAGTGTCGCAGAATATAGTAAACTGGCAACATCAATTATTAATAAACTGTTAGCTAATAAGAAAAATGTCATCTTATGTGGTGGCACCGGGCAATATATAAATGCACTTTTAGATGGTTTAATTTTTATCGATCTGCCTGTTGATAAGGAGCTTAGAAAAAGCCTAAATCAAACTATAACTAAAGACAATTCAGCTGCTTGGTATAATAAGTTAAACAACCTGGATCCCAAATATGGACAACGTATATCTGGAAATGATTTACGTCGTATTCGCAGATTCTTTGAAGTCTACCAGCTATCAGGTTTAACTCAATCAGAAATCTATATTAAATCCCGTGCTAAGGGGCCGGATTTTAAATTTATAAACTTTTATTTGAAGCCTGAAAGAGAAGCATTATATAACAAAATCAATTTGCGAACCGAAATGATGTTTGAGCAGGGTTTGAGTAGAGAAGTTGAGTCATTACTGCAAAGTTATCCCGAGATAAGAGATTCTCAAAGCTTTCAAGCTATTGGCTATAAGGAAACTGTAGCATTCTTAGACGGTAAGATAGATTTATCCAAAGCAATTCAAAATATAGCTCAAGTTACAAGAAATTATGCCAAAAGACAAATGACCTGGTTTAACGCTAGAAAAGATCTGCAAGTTATCCAAAATTTTGGCAACCAAGAAACATTAGAAAATATTTTAGCTCATTTCTAATTCAATTAGCCGGCTTTAGTTTTGTCTGGTTTTTATATTTGTCTCTATACACAAATTTATTATAAATTTTTTGTTAGATTTCACCGTTGCTTAAAGCTACATTGTGCTGCATAATATTCTTCACAGTATTAATAGGCAAATTAAATATATGGTTTGCTTTACAATTTTGATTACTCTAAATTTATTGATTTTATCAGATGTTGTTGTTAATTCTAAATTTATTTTCAAATTATCTGTCCTAATCAACTTAAAATATAAATAGTGGAATCTTTGTAAAAGTTTGAATTCACTTATAAAGGAGGATTAAATGAAAAAAGAAAAAAGTTTAATAACTAGTGGAAGACGAATGCAGGACAGTTTTTTAAATTATTGTAGAAAAGAAGAAATCCCAGTCATTTTAGAGATGAGTAATTCATTTTCAGCAGAAGGATATATAGTCGGATTTGATCAGGACAGCATAATCCTTGATCTTGATGGCGCACAACAATTGTATTTTTTATCTGCCTTATGTTGTATTAAACCAAAACAGGAAGTTAACTATATATTTAATGAAGCTTATCGATATAAAAAAGTTTTAAAGCGCTACCCTGAGTACACCGCGAACTATTCCTAGAATTCTGCAATTTTCCTGATTAAAGGGAATAGGATCATACAGCGAATTTTGAGGGATTAAGAAAGGTTTCCCATCTACAACATTAAATGTTTTTACAGTAGCTTCATCTTCAATTAATGCAACAACTATTTCACCCGGGTGAGCATTATTATTTTTTTGAACAAATACTATATCACCATCCATGATTGCAACATCAATCATAGAGTCGCCTTTGACTTCAAGTGCATACATTTCAGGATATTTGTCAAAATAATCCGGAATAGGAATATTCCTTTCGACATTTTCAACAGCTAGAATAGGAATTCCAGCTGTAACCCTTCCTATTAAAGGTGCCTGCCTTGTCTCGGCATTGAGTAATTCGAGTTCAGGTACAACTATTGCTCGGCGTTTACCGTCACTATATGTTATACGACCGTCATCTTGAAGTCTTTTCAAATGATTATGAATTGTCGATGTGGATTTAATACCCACACCCCTACAGATATCACGTACAGAAGGTGAGTAGCCATTATTAGTAATATATTCAACTATGTACTTGTAGACTTTGTCAGCAGTTTCCTCGACATTTGCTCTGGTGAAGCGATATTTTTCACTCATAATAGTCTCTCCGATTATGATAATTAAGAATAGCTATGATTCTTTGTAAAATATAACAAAACAATTGTTCTATGTCAAACGATTGTTCCTTTTCATAGGTGTTTTTATCTGATGACTTAAAAATGCAAGCTTGTTATAATATAAAACAATAAATATTCTCACTTAATAATAGGAAATATATATAAATGGACAATAATCAAAATAAAAACAATGATAATTCTGAAATAAAACATAATAACAAATCTGATCATTCAACTATCAGACGTGTAAATATTTCATTTGATGATAATGAAGTTCCGATAAAAAAAGATATTAATCAGCCAGATCATTCAGACCAAAAACGAAAATCAGATCAGCAAAACTCAAATTATAATTTATTAAATAATGAGAATGATCAGTTTGCAGATAATTCGGTTACCAGAACAAATCTTGATTTATCTGAAGTAGATTTAAAAGCAAGATCAACAAATCATGGATCGGAAAACAGTTCAAACGACAAATTATTAACGTCTAATCAAAAATCTGAAAACAAGCTGAAATCAGACCCTGTAGGATCAAATAGCAAATCAGTAAACGATGATACCGTTAAAGAAGAAGCCATTCGATTAAATACTGAGTCTTTGAAACAATATCTAAAACCGGAGCCCAGTATAGAGATTTCTAGTTCTGATCAAGATCAAGAAACAAAAAGTCCCTGGATCATTGATCAAGAAAACGGTGCAAAATTTTATGAATTAATTGGTTATACAACATCAAGTAAAATTCAATTAAGATTCAAAAGAGAGCAAAGACAATCCTTATTAAAAAGGATTCTTATTACTTTGATATTAATAATTATTATTTTCTTAGCCTTATATATAATTTATCCTTTTAAAAACTTTGATGATTTCAAAAGAATTATAGGAGTAAAAAGTATGTACGGAGATATAGGAATTGAAAAAACGGTTGAAACTGATTCAGAGATTGACGATCAAACTGAGTTAGAAACCGATTCAGAACCTGTCTCTGAACAAAGTCCTGCTGATAATGCAGAAATACCAGAAGAGTAAAAAGAAGAGATAATAATCTTAAAGTTCAATATTACTACATTTTCTTTCTCCTAACTGCGTAAAACTATTATTTTGCGAAGTTGGATGTTTGTTACTGTTTAAATCAACAAAAAAACATCCGCACTTCTCTCTTTAGAAATACGGATGTTGATTGACAAGAAATTAATTACGACCAAGAATTTCTTTTAGTCCTTCGATCATTTTATACTTTAGAGGTTGAGCGATCCAATGAAACATTCCGACTTTTTGCTCAGCATAACCGGCAAATGATTTTTTAAATTCATAAATGCTGTCAGCACCGGAGAAATCTCCGTCAATGCCCAGCATGTTGTAAATTTCAACATCATTATTTACAGCCTCCTGCATTATCCGGTGTTGGATCAAAAATGGAGCGTTAAGTTTATTGTAGTGATCATATGAGCCCGACAACAAGTAATAAACTGTATTCTTAGTATATAAAAACATCCCGGCTGCCAAGACAGTCGATTCTTCTCCTTTAGAATCAATTACCCACTGTTCTGCTTCATCTATTCTGTTTTGCTGTGCTTCTATCTGAGATAAATACTCTCGTTTTTGGTTGATTTTTTTTCTGCTATTAGGAAATTTTTCTAAATGCAAATCTATTTCGGCAACTTCTTTTTCTAAATCAGCACGAATTTGGAGCAAATTATCACGATACTTTTTGAAATTAACTTCTGCAACTAAAAATTTTACACGATTACCGGCGTTCTTATACACAGTTTGATAGTACTCCAAGGATTTATTGTTATAACCGACTCTTTCAGCAGTATGTTCGGATACATCCTTAAATTTATCTAATTCATCATAAGCAAGCGGACGAACCTTTACACCGTACTTTTCCGCTCTGACAATTGAATGTCGAGCATTATTCTCATATGAATCCCATAATGTTTGTTCAGTTAATCCTCTTAGATCTTTTTTGTAAACCCAGTTTTCAAATCTTTGATCAATACCCTGCCCTAATGATTCATAGGCAAAATCCTGACTTGATATATTATCAATAACATCCTTATTCAATGTTTCAGTATTACTTTCGCTCACTATTTTTTGCGGCAGATCAGGTATGAAATATAAATCTAATGCACCTTCTCGCTTCGCATAATCTTTTAATTCAGTTAACCAAATCGGCAATATATCTTTATTGAGAAGATCCATCACTAACGGTCCTGTTTTGATGACAAAAGATTGACCAAGTCTAAGTTTTACCCTAGTTAGCAAAGTTGCAAATTGGAGTTGACCTTGATCATCTTCCAGTCCCAGATAATTGTATTCATTACCACGTAATGGTATTAATTCTTCCATACCTGTTATTTGCGTATAATGTACATTTTCAAAATCATTTGTAAAATCCGCAAATTGTTCTTTGGTTATTTCAATTAATTTCATGTTCTTCCCTTTATGTTGTTTATTTAATATTAATAATATGCAGAGTTTATTTTAGCACACTTGAAAACATAATTAAAAAACCAATTAATAACAAATAAATGATATGATATTAAAGTATTCAACTACATTGATAGAGGTCAGCAATTAATGAGAAATCAGATATTATTTGTTTTCAGTAATCGTGAAGCAAAAGTCAAATCAAGTGTTTTAAATACTATTGAAAATTTTTCGCAAAATAACCAACATTATAATGCTAGGTATATTA